>NZ_JBEXXK010000005.1:0-306780 GCF_040630405.1 Streptomyces sp. NPDC005811 | reverse complement strand
TCCGCCCTGGCCCAGAACTTCCTCAACGTCTACGGCGGCGCCATCTCGGTGCAGACCCTGAAGATCCCCGTCAGCCGCTCCCAGGCCGTCACCGTCATCTGCCTGCTCGCCTACGTCATCAGCCTGTGGGGCGAGTCCGGCACCGAGGCCAAGTTCAAGGTCTTCCTCAACCTCACCGCCTACTTCATCGCCCCCTTCGCCGCCGTCCTCCTCCTCGACTTCTACCTCGGCGGCCGCTCGCGGACCGCCCGCATCGACGAGCTCTACGACCGCCGCCGGGTCCTGGACTGGGGCTTCGTCGCCTGGGCCGGCGGCGTCGCCGCCTCCGTCCCCTTCTGGCAGTCCAGCTTCTACACCGGCCCCTTCTCCCGCGCCTTCCCCGGCGCCGGCGACCTGAGCATGTTCGTCGCCGCCGCCGCAGGCACCCTCCTCTACCTCCTCACCCACCGCCTCAAGCCCCTCTGGACCCGCGAGGCGGCCCCCGTACCGGCCTCACAGGCCCAGAACCCGACCGCCCTCACGGGTTCCTGACGGCGGATCGGGAATCGGGCGGCACCGCAGTGCGCGGTGCCGCCCGATCGGCCGTTCCCCGGTGTGCGCGGCTTCAGTCGGTCATGGCCTCGCGGACGAGCGCGGTGTCGACGAACTGTTCGAAGCGGACGATGAGGCCGCCGCGGACGACGAAGTGGTGGGCCACGCGGACGGCGATCCGCTTGCCGGTGGCCTTGTTGGCGGCGCTGTAGCGGGCGAGGACGACGACGTTCTCGCCGTCGACGACGTAGGTGTCGTCGTGGGCGGTCCAGCCGTCCCAGTCCTGGCCGAGCTTCTCCATGACGTTGGAGGTGACGCCGTCGGGGGTGCGGTAGGTGCCGGCGAGGGGGAAGCCGGCCATCTCGGTCCACTCGACGTCCGGGGCGAGGGTGGCGCGCAGGGCCGCCAGGTCGCCGGCGGCCGAGGCCAGGTACTGGCGCCGTACGACGTCGGCGGGCGCGGTGGAGGTGGCGAAGTCGTCCATGTCGGTCAGCCCCACTTCATCTCGCCCTTGGCGACCTTCGCGCCGATCTGCGCGGCGATCAGCATGCCGTGGTCCGGGTAGCGCTTGACGAGCGCCTCGGTGAGCGCGGCGCCGTCGGCCGCCGTGGCCAGCTCCTCCTCGAAGGCGAGCAGGTAGTCGCGGGTGGCGGTGATGGCGGAGGCGTCGGCCGCGGTGCCGGGCAGCCGGTGGCCGGGGACGACCAGCTCGGGCCGGAGGGCGGCCATCTCGTCCAGCAGGTCGATCCAGGCGGCGCGGTCCCCGGGGGTGGGGGTGTCGGCGACCCAGACGTGCTCCTGCTGGAAGAGCAGGACGCCGCCGAGGAGGGCGCGGTGCCCGGCCTGCCACAGGTAGTGGCGGTCGGGCAGGGCGGCCGGGCCGCCCTTGAGCTCGAAGCGGTGGCCTTCGAGGGTGAGGTCCCCGGTGAGCGGGGCGAGGTCGACCAGCCGGGTGGGGAGGTTGGGGCCGAGGGCCGCCCAGGCCTTGAGCTTGCCCTCGTAGGAGTGCGCGATGTGCTCGATGACGAGCGGGGTGGCGACGAAGACGGCGTCGGGGAAGGCGTCGGCGAGGACCTCGGCGCCGAAGTAGAAGTCGGGGTCGCCGTGGCTGATGAGGACGGTCGTCAGCGTCTTGCCGGAGTCGAGGACCTCGGCGACGAGACGGTGGCCGTCGGCGCGGGTGAAGCCGGCGTCCACCAGCAGCGCCTCCGACTCACCGGTGACGAGGGTGGCCGTCTTGTTCTTGCTGCCGGCCGGGAAGTCCAGGTCGAGGATCTTGAAGGAGAGGGTGCTCATGGATGACTCCTTGGGGGGACTGGGTGGGGACGGGGGACGGAGGGGCGTGTGCGTCAGGACGTGCGCAGGGACGCCAGGCGGCGGTCGATCTCGTCCGCGGTGGAGTGGCCGTGGGCCAGGGGGGTGACGTGGTCGCCGCGGAGGGCGAGGAGGGTGGGGAAGCCGGTCACGCCGAGCGCGGCGGCCCGGTCGAAGTCGGCCCGTGCCTCCGCCCCGGCTCCCTCGAAGGCGGCCACGACGGCGTCGGCGTCCAGTCCGGCGTCCCCGGCGACCTTCCGCAGGGTCGCCGGGTCGGAGAGGCCGAGGCCGTCGACGTAGAAGGCCCGTTGCAGGGCGACGGCCAGTTCCGCCGCCCGGTCGGGAGCGGCCCGGCGCAGGGCGGCGAGCCCGCGGGCGGCGGCCTCGGAGTCCATCACGAACGTGCCGTCGGCGATCAGCCGCTCGTACGGCTCGCCGAACTCGGCGCCGGTCAGCCGGGCGATCTCGGCGTTGGCGCCCTGGATGTAGCCGAACGCGCGGAGGGGGACGCGGCGCGCGCCGGTGAACAGGCCGCCGGAGACCACCTCGACCGGCAGTGCGGGGTGCCGGGCGACGACATCGCGCAGGGTGGCGGAGAAGCCGTGCGACCAGCCGCAGTAGGCGTCGAAGGCGTAGACGAGCTTCATCGGGGTCCTCGGGAGGATGCGGCGTCCGCGGGGCGCGAACGGTTCGTCTGCTCAAACAGTAACTGACGCGTCAGATATTTCCTCGCTCGTGTGACGGCCGCCACAGCTCGGGCCTCGTTGTCAGTACACCAGTGAAGCCGTCCGTCCGCAGCGCGGGGGGGCGCTCAGGGCAGGCGCGGCAGGACGTCCCGGGCGGAGTGGCTCAGGATCCGCAGGTCCTCGGCGAACCGTTCCCGGTGCTCGGCCGGCAGGGGGTCGAGGAAATAGCGGCGGATGTTCTCCACGTGCAGCCGGGACGCGCGTACGGCGGTCTCCTCGCCGAGGGGGGTCAGCCGCACCAGGCGGCCGCGCCGGTCGTCGGGGTCCTCGGCGCGCTCGACCAGCCCGGCCGCCTCCATCCGGTCCACCAGACGCGTCGCACCGCCCGTGGTGAGCACCTGCTCCTGGGCGACGGCCCGCATCGACAGACCCGGCTCGCCGGCCCGGCCGAGGATCAGCAGCACCTCGAACATCAGATGGGTGAGGCCGCACTCCTGCTCCAGCGAGCGGCCCAGGATGTACTCCAGCCGGTTGGCCGCGCCCTGGAGCCGCCCGAAGGCCAGCACCAGCGCGTTGTTCGCCGCTTCCCTCGGCGAGGAGATCTCCTCCGCCTGCTCGTCCACGCCCTCGCCGCCCTTTCCGGTCTCCGGGTGGTCCGGAGCACCGATCACGCTCATTGTGCCGGAGCACCCCGGGACGCCCGGGGCCCGAGCCCGCGCGGCAGCGGGTCCGGGCCTGTGGTGCGGGGCGTGCGCTCCGGGGCGTGCGCTCCGGCTGACGCGGCCTCAGGCCCCCACGTACGCCGCCAGATGCTCTCCCGTGAGGGTCGAGCGGGCCGCGACCAGGTCGGCCGGGGTGCCCTCGTAGACGACGCGGCCGCCGTCGTGGCCCGCGCCGGGGCCCAGGTCGATGATCCAGTCGGCGTGGGCCATGACCGCCGGGTGGTGTTCGACGACGATGACGGACTTGCCGGCGTCGACCAGGCGGTCCAGCAGCCCGAGGAGCTGTTCGACGTCGGCGAGGTGGAGACCGGCGGTGGGCTCGTCGAGGACGTAGACACCGCCCTTGTCGGCCATGTGCGTGGCGAGCTTCAGACGCTGGCGTTCGCCGCCGGAGAGGGTGGTGAGGGGCTGGCCGAGGGTGAGGTAGCCGAGGCCGACGTCGGCGAGCCGGCCGAGGATGCGCTGGGCGGCCGGGGTGTGCGCCGCGCCGCCGCCGAAGAACTCCTCGGCCTCGGCGACCGGCATCGCCAGCACCTCGGTGATGTCCCGGCCGCCGAGGTGGTGGTCGAGGACCGCCGCCTGGAAGCGCCGCCCCTCGCACTCCTCGCAGGTGGTGGCGACGCCGGCCATCATCGCGAGGTCGGTGTAGACGACCCCGGCGCCGTTGCAGGTGGGGCAGGCGCCCTCGGAGTTGGCGCTGAACAGCGCGGGCTTGACGCCGTTGGCCTTGGCGAAGGCCTTGCGGATCGGGTCGAGGAGTCCGGTGTACGTGGCCGGGTTGCTGCGGCGCGAGCCGCGGATCGGCGCCTGGTCGACCGAGATCACGCCCTCGCCGGCCGGGATGGAGCCGTGGACGAGCGAGCTCTTGCCGGAGCCGGCGACCCCGGTGACGACGGTCAGCACCCCGAGCGGGACGTCGACGTCGACGTTCCGCAGGTTGTGCGTGCTCGCGCCGCGGATCGCCAGCTTCCCGGTGGGGGTGCGCACGGTGTCCTTGACGGCGGCCCGGTCGTCGAGGTGGCGGCCGGTGACGGTGTCACTGCCCCGCAGCCCGGCCACCCCGCCCTGGAAGCAGACGGTGCCGCCGGCCGTGCCCGCGCCGGGGCCGAGGTCGACGACATGGTCGGCGATCGCGATGACCTGCGGCTTGTGCTCCACGACGAGCACGGTGTTGCCCTTGTCCCGCAGGCGCAGCAGCAGGTCGTTCATGCGCTGGATGTCGTGCGGGTGCAGTCCGGTGGTGGGCTCGTCGAAGACGTAGGTGACGTCGGTGAGCGAGGAACCGAGGTGGCGGATCATCTTCACGCGCTGGGCCTCGCCGCCCGAGAGGGTGCCGGCGGGCCGGTCGAGGGCGAGGTAGCCGAGGCCGATCTCCGTGAACGAGTCCAGGCTCTGCCGCAGCGCGGTGAGCAGCGGCGCCACGGTCGGCTCGGACAGTCCGCGCACCCAGTCGGCGAGGTCGCTGATCTGCATCGCGCAGACGTCGGCGATGCTCAGCCCCTCGATCTTCGAGGACCGGGCGCCCTCGCCGAGCCGGGTGCCGTCGCACTCGGGGCAGACGCTGAAGGTCATCGCCCGCTCCACGAAGGCCCGTACGTGCGGCTGGAGCGCGTCGACGTCCTTGCTGAGCATCGACTTCTGGATCTTCGGGATCAGTCCCTCGTAGGTGAGGTTGACGCCCTCGACCTTGATCTTGGTGGGTTCCTTGTGGAGGAGGTCGTGCAGCTCGCGCTTGGTGTAGCGGCGGATCGGCTTGTCGGGGTCGAAGAAGCCGCAGCCCCGGAAGATGCGGCCGTACCAGCCGTCCATGCTGTAGCCGGGGATGGTGAGCGCGCCCTCGTTGAGGGACTTGGTGTCGTCGTAGAGCTGGGTCAGGTCCATCTCGGTGACCGAGCCGCGGCCCTCGCAGCGCGGGCACATGCCGCCGGTGCGGGTGTACGTCGCCTTCACCGCCCGCTGGGTACCGCGCTCCACGGTGATCGCGCCGCTCGCGCGGACCGAGGCGGTGTTGAAGGAGTAGGCGCTGGGCGGGCCGATGTGCGGGGTGCCGAGCCGGCTGAAGAGGATGCGGAGCATCGCGTGGGCGTCGGTGGCGGTGCCGACGGTCGAGCGCGGGTCGGCGCCCATCCGCTGCTGGTCGACGATGATCGCGGTGGTCAGGCCGTCGAGCACGTCGACCTCGGGCCGGGCCAGGGTCGGCATGAAGCCCTGGACGAAGGCGCTGTACGTCTCGTTGATCAGCCGCTGCGACTCGGCGGCGATCGTCCCGAAGACGAGCGAGCTCTTCCCGGAGCCGGAGATGCCCGTGAACACCGTCAGCCGGCGCTTGGGGATCTCGACGCTGACGTCCTTCAGGTTGTTCACGCGTGCGCCGTGCACACGGATCAGGTCGTGGCTGTCGGCGAGGTGCGGTGCGACGGTGTGGGCCATGCGGCTCACGCTACGGGCGGGGCCCCGCTTTCGCTTCTCCGTTCCTGACCGGCCTGGTGTGGATCTTGGCGTAGCAGGCGGGGACGGCGGCACCCTCGTCGTGCGGGCGGGCCCGGTAGGCGCTCGGGGTCTCGCCGACGATCTCGGTGAACCGCGAGCTGAACGAGCCGAGCGAGGTGCAGCCGACCTCGAAGCAGACCTCGGTGACGCTGAGGTCGCCGCGCCGCAGCAGCGCCTTGGCGCGCTCGATGCGGCGGGTCATGAGATAGCTGTACGGCGTCTCGCCGAAGGCGGCGCGGAAGCTGCGGGAGAAGTGGCCGGGGGACATCAGGGCGAGGCGCGCCAGCGCCGGGACGTCGAGCGGTTCGGCGTAGTGGCGGTCCATCGCGTCACGGGCCCGGCGCAGCCGGACGAGGTCCTCCAGGGTCACGGGACCACGATCGCACAGGGGTGGCTGCCGCGGGGTGCCCACGGCGTGGCAGCGGGCAACACGGGACGATACGGATAGCTTCGTTCCGTTATGAGCGAAGACAAGAGCGGGCATACGACGGGCAGCCAGCCCCAGGAAGCCGATGTGCTGCGGACCATGCTGAACCGGCCGGAATACCGCAAGGCGCTGGTGTTCTGCGGGCTGATCGGCATCCCGGTGGCGCTGATCGCGTTCTGGTTCCTCGCGGCGGTCAACAAGCTGGAGCGGCTGATCTGGCAGGAGTGGCCGCACGACCTGGGCTGGAAGCAGGCCCCCTGGTGGTGGGGGCTGCCGCTGCTGACGGTGGCGGGGCTCGTGGTCGGTGTGGTGGTCGCCCGGTTCCCCGGGCGGGGCGGGCATCTGCCGGCGGCCGGGCTGCACGCGGGCGGGGTCACCAAGGCGGCGCTGCCCGGGGTCGTGGTGGCCGCGATGGTCGGTCTGCCGCTCGGGGTGGTGCTGGGCCCCGAGGCGCCGCTGATCGCGCTGGGCGGCAGCCTCGCGCTGCTCTTCGCGAGCCTGGTGCGGGCGCCGCAGACCGAGGCGAGCACGGGCCTGCTGGCGGCGGCCGGTTCCGCGGCGTCCATCTCGGCGCTGTTCGGGAACCCGCTGGTGGGCGCGGTGCTGCTGATGGAGGTGGCCGGGGTGGGCGGACCGCAGCTGTACGCGGTGATGCTGCCGGCCCTGCTGGCGAGCGGCGTCGGGGACATGATCTTCACCGGGTTCGTGCACTGGACCGGCTTCGAGACGGGCAGCCTGGACATCGGTCTGCCCAAGCCGCCGCCGCTCGACTGGCCGGACGTGCTGTGGGTGCTGCTGCTGGCGCCCGTCATCGCGTTCGTCGTCCACTGGATCTTCGTGGGCGGGCGGTTCACCGCCGGGTTGGTGACGACCCACACGGTGCGCAACACCACCCTGTGCGGCATCGGCGTCGCGGTCTGCGTCACCCTGTACGCCGTCTCCACCGGGCGTTCGCCGGCCGAGGCCGCGCTGTCCGGGGAGGCGGCCCTGTCGGAGCTGGCGAAGGACCCGCACGCCTGGCCGGCGGGCGCCCTGGTCGCCGTCCTCGCCTTCAAGGGGCTCGCCTACGCGGTGAGTCTGGGCAGTCTGCGCGGTGGCCCCGTCTTCCCCTCGCTGTTCCTGGGCGGGGCGGCCGGCGCCCTGGTCGCGCCGCTGCCCGGGCTCGGGCTGGTGCCCGCGATGGCGGCCGGGATGGCGGCCTCGGTGACCGCGGCCCTGAGGGTGCCGGTGAGCAGTGTGGTGCTGGTCGTGCTGCTGCTGGGCAATGTGGACACGGTGGCGCTGGTGGTGCTGGCCGCCGTGCTCTCCTTCGTCGTGGTCGAGATGCTGCCGCAGGGGCCGGCGATCCCCCCGTTCAGCGAGCCGGCAGCCGGTCGAGCGCCTCGTCCAGGGTCGAGGCGGCCATGATCAGCGACAGATGGGTGAAGGCCTGCGGGAAGTTGCCGAGCTGCTCCCCGCTCGGGCCGATCTCCTCGGCGAACAGGCCGACGTGGTTGGCGTACATGTGCATCTTCTCGAAGGTGTAGCGGGCCTGCGGGAGCCGGCCGGCGCGGGCGAGGGCGTCGACGTACAGGAAGGTGCACAGGCTGAACGTGCCCTCCGAGCCGCGCAGTCCGTCGGGTGAGGCGGCCGGGTCGTAGCGGTAGACCAGGCTGTCGGAGACCAGCCGCTGGTCGATGGCGTCGAGGGTGGACAGCCAGCCGGGGCTGCGCGGGGCGATGAAGCCGACGCGCGGGGCGATCAGCAGCGAGGCGTCGAGGACGTCACCGCCGTAGTGCTGGACCAGCGCCTGCTCCTTCTGGCTCCAGCCGCGCTCCATGACCTGTTCCAGGATCTCGTCGCGGGCCCGGGTCCAGCGCGGGGTGTCGGCGGGGCGGCGGAACTCCTCCGCCATCCGCAGGCAGTTGTCGAAGGCGGCCCAGCACATCACCCGGCTGTAGGTGAAGTCCTTGCGGCCGCCGCGGGTCTCCCAGACGCCCTCGTCGGGCCGGTCCCAGTGGTCGCACAGCCAGTCCATCAGCCGGGTCAGGCCCTTCCAGCCGTGGTAGCCGACCTGCTGGCCGATCTCGTCGATGCCCTCGGACATCGCGTAGAACAGCTCGCCGTAGATGTCGAGCTGGAGCTGGTCGGCGGCGGCGTTCCCGGCGCGTACGGGGCGCGAGCCGCGGTAGCCCTCGAAGTGGTCGAGGGTCTCCTCGGTCAGCACGGGGTCGCCGTCGACCCGGTACATGATCTGCAGCGGTTCGCCGCCGGAGCCGTCCCGGTCCCGCAGCCGGTCGCCGAGCCAGCGCACGAACTGGGCGGCCTCCTCGACGAAGCCCAGGTCGAGCAGGGCCCGCACGGACAGCGAGCCGTCGCGCACCCAGGTGTAGCGGTAGTCCCAGTTGCGCTCCCCGCCGACCTGCTCGGGCAGTCCCGTGGTGGCGGCGGCGACGGGGGCGCCGCTCGGGCCGTAGGTGAGGAGCTTGAGGGTGATGGCGGAGCGGTTGACCATGTCGGGCCAGCGGCCCCGGTAGCGGGAGGTGCGCACCCAGCGCTGCCAGAAGTCGATGACCTCCCACATGCCCGTCTCGACCGAGTCGACGGTGGGCGGCGGCGGGGCCTCGCCGTCCGGGCCGCACACGGTGAACACGGCCGCCGCCGACTGGCCCGCGTTCAGCGTGACGGAGCCGCGGACGTCCGTGCCGTGCGGCTCCAGCGGGAACGTGGTCCGGAGGTACCCGGTCGCCCCGCGGGTGCGGAAGGCGGCGGACGCGTCGGCCAGGTCGAGGGTGTGGCTCGCCCGGCCGTAGTCGAAGCGGGGCCGGCAGTCCAGGTCGAAGCGCACGGTGCCGCGCACGGTCCGCACCACCCGCACCACGGAGTGCCGGTCGGACGGGGTGCGGGAGGCGATGACCGGCATGTGGTCGAGGACCTCGCCGACCCCGTCCGGCGACAGGAACCGGGTCACGACGACGGCGCTGTCCGGGTAGTACAGCTGGCGGCGCGTCACGTCCGGGGCGGTGGGCGCGAACAGGAAGTGGCCACCGCGGTCGTGGTCCAGCAGGGACGCGAAGACGCTGGGCGAGTCGAAGCGGGGCGCCGCCAGCCAGTCGACGACCCCCTCGGAGGTCACCAGCGCCGCGGTCTGGAGGTCCCCGATCAGCCCGTGGTCGGCGATGGGCGGATAACGCTCCATGACGGTCTCCTCTCAGGGCTCCTCGGCGACCCGGGCTTCCCCGGCGTCTCAGGCCTCCTCGGCCCGGACCCGTCCCGTCTTCACCGCGTCGAGGAGGGCCTTGTGGTCCCGCTCGTTCTGGTCGGCGTACAGCTCGGCGAAGGTCACCAGCGCCCGGTCGAAGGAGTCGCCGCCGCCCAGGTAGGAGGCGATCGCGATGCGGTCGCCGGAGCGGGCGTGGGCGCGCGCCAGGGTCGCCCCGCACACCTCGGCGAACAAAGTCATCCGCTTCGGCGACATGGACTCGGCGACCGCGATGCCCTTCCAGTCCCGCAACTGGCGGACGTAGAAGTCGCGGCGGCGGCCGTCGATGCCGGTGGTGCGCTCCCAGCCGAGGAAGATGTCGCTGGTGGCCTGCATCAGCCGCTGGCCGCTGACGACCCGTTCGCCCTGGGTGCGGAACCCGCCCGAGCCGGCGTACGGCGCGAGCACCGAGTCGTCGGCCTCCTTCGCCTGGAGGAACAGCGGGTCCTCGTCGTCCTTGCCGAGCAGCAGGATGATCCAGCAGCGGGTGCCGACGCTGCCCACTCCGACGACCTTCCGTGCCACGTCGGCGACGTGGTAGCTCTCCAGCAGGAACCGCCGGTCGGACTGGAGGGTCTGCCCGTAGCGCTCGACGAGCCGGCTGATCTCCGTCTCCAGCACGCCCGCCTCGGCGCCCGGCAGCAGGTCGTGGAGCCGGACCAGCAGCGGCGGGTCGTCGGCGATCAGCCGCCGGCCGCCGACGACATGGGTCAGCTTGTCGAAGACCTGCACGGTGTCGTGGCCCCGGGCCCGCTCCCGGGCCTCCTCCCACCGCTCCTGGTTCTTCCCGCCGGCCTCCGGGGCGAACTGCTTCTGGAGCTCGTCCGCCTCGAAGCGGGTGTAGTAGACCTCGAGATTGCCCATCCCGGCGAAGGACCGCATCCAGCCGCGGTACGACCGTACGGCCCCCCGCACCACGGCCGACCGCTCCTTGGTGCTGAAGCCGTTCGCGCGGCCCGCGATGACCAGGCTGGCCGACAGCCGTTTGACGTCCCACTCCCACGGTCCCGGCAGGGTCTCGTCGAAGTCGTTGATGTCGAACATCAGCCGGCGCTCCGGGGAGGCCAGCAGCCGGAAGTTCAGCATGTGGGCGTCCCCGCACAGCTGCACCCGGATGCCGGTGCGGGGCGTCTCGGCGAGGTCGGCGGCCATGATGGCGGCGGCGCCCCGGTAGAAGCGGAACGGCGACTCGCTCATCCTGCTGTAGCGGATCGGCACGAGTTCGGGGACCCGCCTGGCCGACTGCCCCTCGATGATGTCGACCGGGTCGGTCCGCTTGGGCGGTGCGGCGTACTCGGCGTGCGCGGACCTCGGTACGGCGTTGCGGGCCGCCTTGCCGCGCTCGGCGCGCTCCCTCGGGGTGCGGTGGCGCAGGTCGTGACCGGTGGGGTTGCTCTCGCTCATTGCAGACGCTCCACGATGTGGTCGCCGACGCGCAGGGCGTTGGCGATGGCCGTCAGCGACGGATTGACCGCGCCGATGCTCGGGAAGAAGCTCGTGTCGACGACGTAGAGGTTGTCGAGGTCATGGGCCTTGCAGGTGACGTCGAGCGCGGAGCTCGCCGGGTCGGTGCCGAAGCGGACCGTGCCGGCCTGGTGGGCGGTGGCGCCGATGGGCATGCCCTTGTGCAGGTAGATGCTGTGCGGCAGCAGCCGGTGGTCGTGCATCCCGAGGTGTCCGAGCAGGTGCTGGAGCTTGTGCCGCAGCCGGTCGAGCCCCGCGGTGTTGTTCCTCTCGTCCAGGGCCAGGTGGACGGCGCCGTCACGGTCGAGGGTGACCCGGTTGCCGGGGGCGGGCAGGTCCTCGCCGCACAGCCAGAAGTCGACGGCGTGGTGGGCGAGCACCTCGAAGGGCATGTCCGGGGAGACCGCGCCCGCCCAGCGGGGCGCCTCGCCGTGGATCTGGTCGGCGTCCGACTTGCCGAGCATCTGGATGCCGCCGAGGGGGAAGTCCCAGTCGTCGGCGCCCAGATACCAGTCGTGCAGGGCGAGCGTCTTCTGGAACCGGGTGTCGTTCGGCTCCTCGGAGACGGCCATCAGCGCGAGGTTGTTGTGCCGCATGTAGTAGCGGCCGACCACGCCCGAGCTGTTGGCCAGCCCGTCGGGGTGCCGGTCACTGGCCGACCGCAGCAGCAGGACGGCGGAGTTGACCGCGCCGCAGGCCACGACCACGACGTCGGCGCCGAACCGCTCGGTCGAACCGTCCGGCAGCACCGCCTCGACCGCGGTGACCGCCCGCCCGGCCGGGTCGGTGACCAGCCGGCGGACCTCGGCGCCGGTGAGCAGTTCGACGTTGTCGTGGCGGAGCGCCGGGTCGACGCAGACGACCTGGGCGTCGGACTTGGCGCCCAGCAGGCAGGGGAAGCCGTCGACGCGGTCGCAGCGGATGCACACGCTGTCGTGGGTGGCCCGGCCCCGCTCGTCCTGGACGAGGTCGACGCCGATCGGCAGATGGAAGGGGTGCAGTCCCTGCTTCTCCAGGTCGTCGCTCAACTGCTGGATGCGCGGCTCGTGCCGGACCGGCTCATGGGCGTACTGCGCGCTCGTGGGCCCCTCGGTGGGGTCCTCGCCGTGCCGGCCGTGCACCCGGTACAGGTGCTCGGCCTGGGTGTAGTACGGCTCCAGGTCCTCGTACGACAGCGGCCAGGCCGGGGAGAGCCCGTCGTGGTGGCGCAGCTCGCCGAAGTCCTCGGGCCGCAGCCGGAACAGGGCGGCGCCGTAGAACTTGGTGTTCCCGCCGACGTAGTAGTTGACCTCGGGCGGGAAGGCGTGGCCGTGTCGGTCGTACCAGAATTCGGGGGCGCGGTACTTGCCGCGGACGAAGACCGCCGTGGAGTCCCAGTTGTCGCGTTCCCGGGGGAGGTAGTCACCCCGTTCGAGCATCAGGACGCGTTTTCCGCTGGGTGCGAGCCGGTGGGCGAGAGTGCCGCCGCCCGCGCCGGTGCCGATGACGATGACGTCGTAGTGCCGCGCTGCGCCCATACCGGCCGCCGTTCTCGGAAGATGAGTCGATTAGCGCCCTTTTGTCAAGGTAGCTCCGGAGGGTGAGCCGGGCGACTCGGGTGTGCCGAGGTGGCGGGCCGCCCAGGGCTCCCGGGCGACGACCGCGCCGGCGGTGACACAGAGGGTGATCACGACGCACAGGGTGATCAGCCAGGACAGCAGGGTGAAGACGGCGCCGAGCGAGCCGTACTTCTCCAGGCTGTGGTTGATGGCCCGGGGCACGTAGAGGGACGCGGTGGTGGTGAGGACGCTCAGGGCGGCTCCGGTCAGCAGCGCGCCCGGCAGCAGCGGCAGCCAGGGCACCCGCGCGGTCAGCAGGAGATGCTGGGTCCACCACCACAGGCCGACCTCGGCGAGCAGCAGCAGCGGCACGCCCAGCCAGCGTCCGAGGCCGAAGCCGTCCCGCAGCGGCCCCTGGACGACGATCATGACCAGCCAGGCCGCGAGCCAGGCGAGCCAGCGCCAGGCGGCCACCCGGGCGCTCGCGCCGGGCATGCTCCAGGCGCGTTCGCAGAGCCGCTGCATGGCACGGCTGCACGCGGTGGCGGAGATCAGCACCATCAGGATGCCGACGACACCCGTGGTCTGGCGGAGCTGGTCGGAGGGGTCGCCCGTGTTGAGGAGGGCCTTGCGCAGTTCGTCGTCCACGCTCCCGGACAGCCCGAAGACATGGTGGAGGGAGTCGAGAAGCTGCGCGCGCAGCGCCTGCGGGGCGATCGAGGCCACCACGAAGATCAGCGGGATCGCCGTGAGGAAGGTCTGGGCGGCCAGCCGGGTCGCGGAGTCCAGGACGTTCACCGAGATCAGATGGGACATCAGGTGGGTGATCAGCGGGAACCGCGCCTCGGCCCGCCCGCGCACCCCCTTCAGCCACGCCCCGGCCGCGGCACCCCGCTCCCGCCACCGCCCCCGCCGTCCTGCCCGGCGCCCTCCGCCGCCGGCCCCGGTCCCTGCCTGCATGCTGCCAGCCTGCCGCCCCCGTGCTCTCCCGGCTCGCGGCGGAAGCGGAACGGGTGACGGGGATGCGGGGTTCCGGCCGGGCGGTGACCATGGGGCCATGGGCGAGAGCGGCCGCGTGCTGGGGAGCGCGGGGCCGCGCAAGGGGCGCGATGGTGCTTGACCTGGTGCTGATCGGTGTGGCGATCGCCGTGTTCCCGTTGTCGGTGACGGCGTTCGTGCTGGTGCTGTCGGCGCGCGGCGGCACCTGGAAGGGCCTCGCCTTCATCGTCGCCTGGCTCGCCTGCTTCGTGGCCGTCCTGGCCGCCGTCCTGCTCACCACCGGCGGTGAGCCTCCGGCGCCCCGGTCACCGCCGTCCACCGCCGCCTCCGCCGTCAAGCTCGCCCTCGGCGTGGGGCTCCTCTGGTACGGCGGGCACCGGCACCGCCGCGGGCCGCGTCCGCGCACGTCGTCCGGCGGCGGCATGATGGCCCGGCTCGACCGCATCTCCGTCTGGACGGCGGCGGGGCTGGCGCCGCTGCTCCAGCCGTGGGGGCTCGTGGCGGCCGGGGCGGCGACCGTGGTGGGCGCCGATCTGTCCCACAGCTCGTCCTACGTGGCCCTCGTCGCGTACTGCGTCATCGCCACCAGCAGCCTGCTGGCGATGGAGGTGTACACGATGCTGGCCCCCGACTCGGCCCGCACCCGCCTGGGCGGGCTGCGCACCTGGCTGGAGACCCACCAGGAGCGGGCGTTGGTCGCCGTGGCGCTGGTGGCGGGGCTGTTCCTGGTGGGCCGCAGCATCGACCAGCTCACGTCCTGAGCGTCCCCGCGTCCCCCAAGAGCGCCTCACAGCACGGCGATCGGGTTGACCGGCGCCCCGGTCGCCGCCGGCAGCCGCAGCGGCGCGATCACGCACAGGAACGACCAGCGCCCCTCGGCCGCGCACAGCGGCAGCACCTCCTCCAGCCGCAGATAGTCGAGCAGATGGATCCCCATGGCGTGGACGGCGAGGACGTGCACGGGGAAGTCCACACCGGCCACCGGGCTGGGCGCTGTGTCGTTGTTGCCGTCGCCGCCGAGCACCGCCACCCGCCGCTCGGCCAGGAACTCCAGCGCCGCCGGATCCAGTCCGGCCCGTGCCACGGAGGCGTCCCAGGGCCCGCGTTCCTCGCGGCGGCGCCGGTGCCCCACCCGGACGAGCAGCAGGTCGCCGGGGCCGGTCCGCACGCCCTGGCGGGCCTCGGCGGCCTCCAGGTCCTCCGCGGTGACGCTCGTCCCCGGTTCGAGCCAGGGCAGTCCGTGCAGCCCCGGGATGTCCAGGAGCACGGCGCGTCCCACGACACCGTCGCGGACGAGGTCGACGGAGAGGGTCCGCGGCCCCGCGGGGGTGAGGGCGTCGGCGGCCGGGAGACCGCCGTGCACGGTGTCGTCGTAGAGGACGTGGCACAGGGCGTCGAGATGGGTGTTGACGTCACCGTGGACGTCCATCGCGAACCGGTCCCGGGCGAACTCCAGGCCCCCGCCGGGCGCCGGGACCCCGCCCTCCGGCGCGGTGAGCCGGTGCTCGGCGGGCCGCGGGTCGTCGGGCGTGGCGACGGTGTTGACCGGGGAGGCCAGCGACACCGTACGGCCCGCTCGCACCTCGCGTACGGCGGCCAGCACCCGGTCGGGGGTGAGGGTGTCCAGGGCGCCGCGCGGGGAGGCGGCGCCGGGTGCCGTGCTCAGCAGCCGCCGGTACAGCGACCGGAAGTCCGACTCGCCGAGCCGGTGGGAGGTCAGCATGCTCCCACCATCGGCCCCCGTCCGGCCGCGCGCACCCAGAGCCCTGCCGTCAGGCCGGCCGCGGAGCGCCCTCCGGCCCGCCGCCCCCGGTGTCTCCGGTCCTCCCGGTGTCCTTGGTCTCCCCCGTGTCACCGGTGTCAGCGGTGTCACCGGCGTCCAGGAACTCGCGGATGCCGAAGGCGGCCAGCACGATCACGGCCGTCCAGATCACCACCGCCATGGTCGGATAGCTCCAGGTGAACAGGACGATCGCGGCCACCGCGAGGATCACCACCCCGATCCACTTCTTGAAGCGGTGCACGAACCGGCCCACCGGGCCGAGCCGCAGCCCCGCCGAGACGGCCACGTCCCGGCCCGCGCCGATGCCCTTGGTGAAGAAGTGCCGGGTGAAGACGGCCGGCCGGGAGGGTCCGACGAAGAACGCGCCGATCGCCGTGACCACGGCCAGCGCCCCGACCGCCCGGACGCTGGAGCGCAGGAACCGCACCAGCGCGTCGTAGATCGCGCCCGCCGCGCCCTCGTTCGTGCCCGGCGGCAGATGGTCGAGGTACACCGCGCGGAAGACGGTGAGGGCGACGCCCAGCAGCACCATGGCGAGGAAGAAGCCGATCGCGGCCCCGATCAGCGCCCGTCGCCGGTGGGCGGCCACGAACACGCCCGCGGCGGCGACCAGCACCGCGATGACCGGCAGCCAGTTGCCGACGATCTCCAGGATCCGCATGTACGTCTTGACTTTGCCGATGTCCTTGCCCTGGACCACCACGAAGTCGGTGTGGACGGCCGGGATCTTCGACGCCACGGTCAGTCCCGACGCGACCAGCCGGTCCTTCACCTCGGCGACGATGGGACCGACGTCGATGGCGACCTCGTCGTCCTTCAGCTGTACGACGCTGTCGGAACTACCCGTCAGCGCCTTGTCGACGGCCGCGTGGGCCCGGCGGTTGGCGTTCTTCCAGGCCGTCTCGAAGGCGGGGCTGGACACCACGCGCATCACGGTGCCGCTGATCAGGTCCTTCAGACCGCTGGTGATGGGGCCGTCGAGGTTGTTCACCAGACCGGCGATCCTGGGCGGCACGCCCTTCTCCGCCGCCGCGTCGCTGAGCTGCTTGACCAGCCCGTCCACGTCGATCTGTTTGATGACGGCGTCGGTGACGCGGGTGGTGACGGCCTTCTGGACGTCCGGGTTCGAGGCGAGCGGCGCCACCGTCGCGACATAGCGGTCGGTGTCGCGCACGATGCTGTTCGCCCAGACCGCGACCACGGCGAGCAGGGCCAGCAGGGACGCCAGGATGATCAGCAGGGTGGAGCCGAGTGCGCGCAGCCGGTGCTTGGGCTCGTGCCGGGCGCTCTCCAGTTCCCGCACCCGGCGGTGCAGTTCCTCGATCTCACGCTCCTGGGCGCGGTCCGGCGGCCGCTCCGGTGGCGGTGTGTCGCTGCCTGTCATGCCTCCGAGGAGATCCCTGACGGGTCCGGCGGGCGAGCCGGGAGGGGCCGGTGGGGTGACCGGGCGGGCCGGGAGGCGGCCGGCCGGGTGACCCGGGCAGCGGGTGCGACGGTCCGGGTCCGGTGTTGCAATGGCTGTCGGGGGACCCCCGAGCACCAGAGGTGACCGCCGTGAGCGAGCAAATCGAGGAGATGGGACCCATCGACTACCTGGTCGTGGAGTTCCCCGGCAACCGCATGACGGGTGAGGCCTTCCCGCTGCTGGTCGATCTGGTGGACCGCGGCATCGTCCGGATCCTGGACCTGATGTTCATCAGGAAGGACGAGGACGGCTCGGTGACCGTCCTGGAGATCGCCGATCTCACCGGTGACGGGGAACTGGACCTCACCGTCTTCGAGGGCGTCCACTCCGGTGTGCTCGGCCAGGACGACCTGGAGGAGGCGGCCGCGGCGGTGGAGCCGGGCAACTCCGCGGGGCTGCTCGTCTACGAGAACCTGTGGGCGGCGCCGTTCGCCTCGGCCCTGCGGCGCGGCGGCGCCCAGCTGGTCGCCTCCGGACGGCTGAACGTCCAGGCCGTCCTCGCGTCCCTCGAAGCCGCCGAGGCCGCCACCTGATTCCGGGGTTCCACGCGCGCGCGGGCGGTGCGCGGGGAAGCGCCCCGCCGCCCGCCGCCCGGCCCCCTCAGCCCTCAGCCGCCCCCGCCGACGACGGAGTAGCTCAGCCACGGGGACTGGCCGTCCGTGTACTCGACGGACAGCTGCGTGCCGAGGTAGAAGGCCTCGCCGCCGATCCGGCCGCTCTGGTCGTTCCCGGCCGTCGTCAGCTCGCAGTCCGTGTTGCTGTACAGCCGGATGTCGTCGTCCGTGTGGTTGGTGACGTGGTGGGCGCCGCCGGGCAGCGGATGGCAGCCGTCGCGGGAGGGGCTCTGGATCTGCACCACCCGCTTCTCCGGGGTCGTGTACTCGATCGTGCCCACGGCGGAATGCCCCGTACAACCCGCGACGGCGAGCAGGAGAACGACGGCTGCGGCCCGCCGGCCGGCGCGACTGTGACAGATCATGGCGACGGGTCCTCGTCTGTGCGGGAAGCCCTGCGGAAGGTCGTCGGGCTCCGGTCGTCGGGCTCTCTTCCGTCAGGCTGCCGCGCCCCGCCGTCCACGTCATCCGGGACAGGACCAGTCGTATGAATCCCGGTGTCGGCGGCGCCGCTCACGCGGGCCCCTCCGGGCCGTCGCCGCCCGGTGCCGCCCGGCGCAGGTCGGCGTCGGTGAGGGGCTGGAGGGCACCCTTGGTGTCGAGGCGGTAGAGCAGCACCAGGGGCGGTCCGACGAGCACCACCGCGATCAGCGTGACCAGGGCGAGCCAGCGCAGGGTGGTCGGGACACCGGCCCCCTCGGAGACGGTCAGCGAGGTCGGGATGAGGTACGGCCGCTGGGCGGTCCCCCAGGCGAGGACGACGAGGGCGACCGAGGCGGCCGCGGTGAGCCGGGCCCAGCCGGTGGCCGTGAAGTGGAGCAGTGCGGCGGTGGCGAGCGCGCAGCAGGCCGCCAGGATCACCAGGAGCAGCCCGGTTCCGCCGGTGAGCCCGTCGTACACGTACCGGGCGTCGTCGTGGGTGATGCCGAGGCCGACGCACGCCAGGACGGCGATCGCGCCGAGGCTCGCCCAGGCGCGCAGCCGGAAGTAGCCGACGAGCGGGGTCTGTCCGAAGCGGCGGGCGTCGGCGGTGAGGTTGACGGCGCCGAGGTACGCGGTCGCCGCGACGGTCAGCAGGCCCGCGATCACGGACGTCTTGTTGGACCAGGCGTCGGCCGAGGCCGGGGTCCCGGGGGCGACCCGGCCGGTGGCGAGGCCGCCGACGACCGCGCCGAGGAAGAACGGCGTCAGCAGGGAGGCGACGGCGAACACGGCGCCGTACACCCGGCGTCCGGCGAGCCGCCGGGTGGGCTTGCGCAGGGCGAACCCGGCGCCGCGCAGCACCAGGCCCACCGCGGCCAGGGCCAGCGGGAGCCACATCGCGGAGAAGACGGTCTGGAACAGGACCGGGAAGCCGGTCCACATGACGACCAGGATGAAGATCAGCCAGACGTTGTTGGCCTCCCACACGGGCGCCATCGCGTGGTCGACGAGCCACCGGGGCCGTCTCCCGCGCTCGGCGCCCCCGGCCATCAGGTCCCAGAACCCGGCGCCGTAGTCGGTGCCCCCGGCGCAGGCGTAGGCGGCGACCAGGATCAGCAGCACCCAGGCGATGACGCTCTCGATGCTCACGTCCGGTCCCCGTCCCCGTGCGCGGACCCCGGTGCGCCGTCCCCGGCGCCCGACATCGCCCGCGGCCCGTAGGGGATCTCGCTCTCCGGCCCCTCCGGTACGGCGTCCCCGGCCGCGTCGGCCGCCTGCCAGCGGGCGCTCATCCGGCGGACGACGGTCAGGAACGCGGCGAACGCGCAGACGTAGACGACGACCACGGTCCCGAACATCGTCCACAGTCCGTAGGCGTGCGTGCCGGTGACCGCCTCCGACACCCGCATGTGCTCGTACACGATCCACGGCTGGCGGCCCACCTCGGTGGTGATCCAGCCGCACTCCACGCACACCAGGCAGGCCACGCCGGCGACGGCGGCGCACCGGTAGAACCAGCGCGAGCGGGGCAGGTCGCGCCGCCGGAACCAGATCCAGCCGTACCAGAGGGCGAGCAGGATCAGCAGGCTGCCGAGGGTCACCATGATGTCGAACGCCCAGTGCACGAGGGTGGCCTGAGTGACCGTCGGGCGGGTGTCGGCGGCGACCGCGGTGAGACCCTGCACCTTGGTGGAGGGACTGAAACCGGCCAGGATCGAGTCCAGTTGGGGGATCTTGATGCCGCCGGAGACGGTCCCGTCGGAGTGCAGGATCCCGAACATGTACTCGGGCACATGGGTGCCGGTCGTCCAGACGATCTCCATCGCGGAGAACTTCACCGGCTGCTGGTGGAAGACCGCCCGGGCCAGCGAGTCGCCCAGCACGAACTGGACCGGGGTGAGGATCGCGGCGACCGTGAACGGCACGGTGAAGCCCAGCCGGTGGTAGCGGTCCCGGCGGCCGCGCAGCCGGCCGACCGCGTAGACACCGGCCACGCAGTACGCGGCGGTCAGATAGGCGGCGCCCAGGAAGTGCCAGTACTCGGGGCCGAAGAGAGGAGTGAAGATCGCCCGCCGTACGTCGACGGAGACGGGGTCGCCGGACGCGCCGAGGGTGAAACCGCGGGGGGTGTTCATCCAGGAGTTCGCGGCGATGATCCCGAACGCCCCGAGCAGGGCGGACGCGCACAGCGGGACGCCGACCCAGAAGTGCGGCCAGGGGCGCAGCGTGCGCCAGCCGTACAGGTAGAGGGCGATCAGGACGGCCTCGAGGAAGAAGGCCCAGCCCTCGATGCCGAAGGCCAGCCCGAAGACGTCTCCCCAGCGGCCCATCATGCCGGGCCACAGCAGCCCGAACTCGAAGGACAGCACGGTGCCGGTGACGATGCCGATGGCGAACTGCACGGCCATCACCGCCGACCAGCGGCGGGCGAGGCGCAGCGCGGCCTCGTCGCCCTTGCGCAGCCCGCGGTGGTGCATCAGCAGGGTGAGGAAGGGCAGGGCGACACCGAAGGGCACGAGCAGGATGTGGGTGGCCAGGGTGAAGGCCATCAGCTCGCGCGCGGGCAGCAGTTGGGGCGGGGTGCCGGCCGCGAGGACCCCGGCGGCGTGGACGGCGTCGATGTCAGCCGCCGGTGGCGAAGCCGGGGAACAGCGTCATGCCGCCGTCTACGTAGATCGTGGTGCCGACGACGTAGTCGAGCAGGTCGGAGGCGAGGACGGCGACCGTGTTGGCGATGTCGTCGGGGTCGCCGACCCGGCGGTAGGGGATCAGCCGCAGCAGGGCCTCCTCGGCCTCCGGGGTGTCCCAGGCGCTGCGGTTGATGGGGGTGCGGATCGCGCCGGGGGCGACGGCGTTGACCCGGATCCGGTGGGGGGCGAGCTCCTGCGAGAGGGTCGCCATCAGCATCAGCACCCCGCCCTTGGACGAGGCGTAGTTCACGTGCCCGGCCCAGGGGATGAGCTGGTGCACCGAACTCATGCAGATGATCTTCCCGGCGGACCGGGAGACCTCGGGGACGACTCCGCGCCGCAGGAACTCCTTGGTGGCCTCGCGGGCGCACAGGAACTGGCCGGTGAGGTTGACGTCCAGCACCTTGTGCCACTGGTCCATGGTCATGTCGGTGATGGGGGCGTCCCGTTGCAGGCCCGCGTTGGCGACCATGACGTCGATGGTCCCGAACTCCCTGACCATCGAGGCGACCATGTCGACGACCTGGTCCTCCTGGGAGACGTCCGCCTCGTGCGCGTACGCGCGGACCCCGAAGCCCTCGATCTCGCGGACCACCTCCTCGGCCGCGTCCCGGCCGGAGACGTAGTTCACGACGACGTCGGCGCCCACCCGCCCGAGCGCCACGGCGGTCGCCCTGCCGATGCCGGAATTCGCACCCGTGACGAGTGCTTTCTGGCCTTTCAGCAAGGGAAAGGCGATCGGCTGGATTCCCGGGCTGCCGCTGCTCGTCTCCACTGATGTCTCCCTAGGGGTGCACCCCGGTGGCCGGGGAATTCCACACCCCACGAAAACACCGGCGCACCCTCGGGGCCCGGTGACGCGGGCCCCGGCGGCACGTGCGGGTGACCGCCGGGGCCGAACGGCGCAAGGCCGGGTGGAGACGGGAGGACCGGGGGGAGCCGACCCGGTGGGTCAGGTCGTCCGGGTGGTGTCCCGGCTCGGCCCGACGCACAGCGCCCACAGCACGAAGCCGTCGATGACGATCAGCATGACCGCCCAGAACGGGTACCAGGGCAGCCAGGCGAAGTTGGCGATCATGGACAGTCCGACCAGCACGATGCCGACGAGCCGGGCCCACAGGGCCCCGCTGAACAGAGCGATGCCCGCCAGGGTGACCACGATGCCGAGCACGAGGTGCATCCAGCCCCAGCCGGTGAGGCTCCACTGGAAGGTGTAGTTCCGCGTCGTGACGAACACGTCGTCCTCGGCTATGGCGGCTATTCCCTCGAATATCGCCATGACGCCGCCGAACACCATCATGATCGCGGCGAACAGCATCCAGCCGGACACGGCCATTCCCCCGCGAGCCGTGGTGTCCGTCATTCCTCTGCCCTGCGTGGCCATGTCGAGCTCCTTCGCTTCGGCGAACACACAGCATCAGGCTGCCACGGATTCCGGAACCCGGCAGATCAGGACAGAGCGTGCTGCAATGGAGTGACCGTCCCGGACGAGAAGGGGATCGCCATGCCTGGTCTTCTGCGCGGAGTCGCCCGCACCGCGGTGGTGGCGGGAACGGCGACCGCGGTCTCCAACCGAGTGTCACGCCGTCAGCAGGGCCGCTGGGCCGCCCAGGCCGAGGAACAGCAGCCCTACCAGCAGCCGCAGGCCTACCAGCAGCCCGCGCCGCCGCCCCCGCCGCCGTCCCAGGCGGACGAGATGACCAACAAGATCGACCAGCTCAAGCAGCTCGGCGATCTGAAGTCCCAGGGCATCCTCAGCGAGGCCGAGTTCGAGGAGCAGAAGCGCCGGCTGCTCGCCTGAGGGCACGGCGTACGATCGCCCGATGCCACCCCACCCGGTCGTCCTGCGCGCCGTCGCGCGCCCCGGCGCCCCCGCCCTCACCCTGCGCCCTTGGCGCCCGACGGACGCCCCCGCACTGGTCGAGGCGCTGCGGGACCCCGTGCTGCGCCGCTGGACCAGCCACCGGGTGGACGACGAGGCGGAAGCGGCACGCTGGATCGCCGCCCAGCAGGAGGGCTGGGCGGCGGGCACCCGGTTCTGCTTCGCCGTGACCGAGGAGGGCGCCGGCCCGGAGGACGCCGGCCCGGAGGACGGCGGCCGTCCGGGCGGGCCGCTGGTCGGCCAGGCGGTCCTGAAGACGGCCGGCCCCGGCGCCCCCACCGCCGAGGTGGGCTACTGGACCGCCGCCCCCGCGCGCGGGCGGGGCGTCGCGCCCCGCGCCCTGCGCGCCCTCACCGACTGGGCCTGCGCCGCCTTCGCGCCGGCCGGCCTGAGCCGACTCGAACTCGTCCACCAGGTGGACAACGACGCGTCCTGCCGGGTCGCCGAGAAGACGGGTTACGTCCTCGACGGCATCCTGCCCGCCGGACCGCCCGCCTTCCCGCAGGAGGGCCATCGCCACGTACGGATCGTCACCGAAAGGTCACGGTTCGTCACACCGTCGAACCCCGCGCCCCACCCCGCCGTCTGAGGTCCGTGCGGGCCGGTACGGACCGGCCCCGGACCGACGGGCACAGGGGGACGGTATGCGGTACGGCGTGCGCGGGACGGCGTGGGCGGTGATCGCGGCCTCGGCCGCGCTGGCGGTGAGCGGCTGCGGGCCCGACGAGAAGCACAACGTGGAGAACGCCCCGACCACCACAGCTCCCAGGACGGGCTCCGTGGGCGCCTGCCCGGCCGGGAGCCTGGAGGTGACCGCCCGGCAGGCCGCAGAGCGCCCCGACGGCACCGGGACCGGCGCGGCGGTCGTCGCGTTCACCAACGCCTCCGAGAACCCCTGTGTCCTCCAGGGCCACCCCACGGTCGCGGGCGCGGGCAACGGCTCCCCCGACCGCAACCGCCCGCTGAAGGCGACCCCGAGCGGCAGCGCCCGGCCGGTGACCGTGGGGCCGGGCGGCACGGCATGGGTGAAGCTGACGTTCGTCCAGGTGCAGGGCGAGGCCGACGGCTTCTGCGCGTCCGGCGCGGACCCGGTGGCGTACCCGACGCTGGTCGTCGGTCTGCCGGGCTCGGGCAGGCACCAGGTCGCGCTGGACGACGGACAGTTCGCCGAGTGCGACGACACGGTGACCGTCTCCCCCGTGTCCGCCACGGAACCCGCCTGAAGCAACGGCGACGGCAACACCCTGAGGGGCGCGGGGAACGGCGCGACGCGCCACGACGCACCCGCGGACGCCCTCACACCCGCACCCGCTCCCGCACCCGCGCCCGGCCCGCCAGGGCCAGCGACACCGTCACCGCCAGCGACATCAGCGCCATCACCGTCATCGCGGTGGCCGCGGAGGTGAGCTGGGCGACCGCGCCCGCCAGCGCCGCGCCCACCCCCTGAAGGGTCCCCATCCCGGCGGAGTGCAGTCCCAGCGCCTGCCCTCCGAGCTCGGCCGGGGTGAGGGCCATCAGACGCTCCTGCTGGACCAGGCTCGCGCCGAAGCCCACCGAGGCGAGGGCCGCGCAGACGGCGGCGACGGGCAGGGCGGGCCGCAGGACGAAGAGGAGATAGGGGGTGGCCAGCAGGAGCAGCAGTGGCGTGGCGAGCCGGCCCCGCACCTTCGGCGGGACGAACCGGCCGACCGTCACATCGCCCACCAGCATCCCCAGCGCCGCGCACGCGAAGAGCGTGCCCGCCGCAGCGGGGGCGTACGGCACGAACAGCGCCTCGCAGCCGACGACCAGGCCGTTGGGGACCCACAGGCCGAGGTAGGTGAGGCGGCGGGGCCGCGAGGACCACAGGACGGCGTTGGTGCGCAGGGTCGCGGCGACCGAGGGGCGGCCCGTGGCGCGCGGCGGCCGGACGGTCAGGCCGAGCCGGGCGACGGCCGCGGCGACGACGTGGAGCAGGGCGGCGAGCAGCAGCACGGGACGGGGGGCGAGGGCGGTGACCAGGGCGCCGCCGACGGCGTACCCGGTGACCTGCGTCAGCCCGCTCATGACGTTGAAGAGCGCCCGCCCCGGCAGATACGTCCCGTTTCCGCCGAGGATCTCGTGCAGCAGGCCCCAGCGGACACCGCCGCCGAGCGAGGCGATCAGGCCCGCCAGGAGGACGACCGCGAGGACGGCCGGGACCGGGAGGCCGGGCAGGGCGACGGCGGCCGTGGTGACGGCGAAGGCGAGGGACAGGCCGATCAGGGTGGCCCGCGGGGCCAGCCGGTCGGCGCCCGAGAGCAGCAGGGTCGCGCCGGCCGCCTGGGCGAGCGAGGGACCGAACATGCTCACCGCCGACAGCAGCGGCGAGTCGGTGGCCTGGAAGACGAGGGTGCCCAGGGCGAGTCCGCTCAGTGTCTGGGCGGCGGTGTGGGCGGCGGAGGAGAGGAAGAGTGGGGTGAACTCCGGGCTGCGGAAGAGCTGTCGGTAGCCGGTCATGGCGGGAGTCTCGGGCGGCCCGCAGGAGGGTGGTTATTGTTTCGCGGTCGCGCGAAACGTCGGCGCAGTCGGCGCAGTCGGCGCAGTCGGCGCAGTCGGCGCGCGAAACGTCGTACGCCACAGGGAGGTTCGCGGTGGGCTGGTGGCAGGTGAACGCCGACACGCTGGCCCGCAGCCGGTTCGTGCTCTCGCCGCTCGCCGAGACCTTCGCGAGCCTGAAGCTGCTCCAGTGGGGGGTGGGCGCCCACCCCGGCGAGCAGGACTGGCTGCGGGCCCATCTGCCCGCCTACCGGGCGGAGCTGGCCGCGGACCCGGTCACCGGGCTGCTGATCCGCTCGGGGCTGGGGCGGAGCTGGATCGCCGACTTCCTCACGCCGACCCCGCGCGACGGCGAGAGCTTCGAGGAGGGGGTGGCGCGGGTGCGGGCGGCGGATCCCGCCGAGGCCCGCGCGCATCTGCGGCTCTCAGTCGGCGGTCCGCCGCCCGCCGCCCTGGACCGCGACGATCTGCCGGAGCGGGCGGCGGCGCTGCTGGAGTATGTGTGGGAGACGGCGGTACGGCCGTCCTGGGAGCGTCGGCGGCATGTGCTGGAGGCGGACGTGGTCGCGCGGACGGCGCAGGTCAGCCGGGGCGGCTGGGCGGCGGTGCTGGACTCGCTGCGGCCGGGGACGCGGTGGCTCGGGGAGAGCCGGTTCCAGGTGAACGCCCATGAGTACCCGCCCCGGGAGATCTCCGGTGCGGAGCTGGTGTTCGTGCCGGTCACCCCGAGGGCCGGGTGGGTGTCGTGGGAGGAGCGGGAGCGGTACGCGGTGGTGTACCCGTGCGCGGGGCCGCTGGCCGGGGACCACCGGAGGCGGCCGGTGCCGGCGGCGCTCGGCGCGCTGCTGGGGCCGGGACGGGCGGCGGTGCTGGTGCTGCTGGGGCAGGGGGCGCTGAGCACCACCCAGCTGGTCGCGCTGACCGGGCAGGGGCTGGGCTCGGTGGGCCGGCATCTGCGGGTGCTGCGGGACGCCGGGCTGGTGGAGCGCAGGCGGGCGGGGCGGTCGGTGCTGTACGCGCGGACGGCGGCGGGGGAGGTACTGGCCGGGGCGGCGAAGGAGACGCAACAGGAGAGCGCCCCCGGTTGAAGCCGGGTTCACCGGGCGGGGCTAGCATCCGCCCCATGACTACTGATGCCGTTTCCTCCCCCCTCGATGTCGAGATCGGCGCCCTCAAGGGTGGGTCCGCGCAGCTCTCGGAGTACTCGGGACAGGTCGTCCTGATCGTGAACGTGGCCTCCAAGTGTGGTCTGACCCCGCAGTACAACGGGCTGGAGAAGCTCCAGGAGCGGTACGCCGCGCAGGGCTTCACCGTGCTCGGCGTGCCCTGCAACCAGTTCCTCGGGCAGGAGCCCGGCAGCGCCGAGGAGATCGCGGAGTTCTGCTCGGCGACGTACGGCGTGACGTTCCCGCTGACCGAGAAGGTCGAGGTGAACGGCGAGGGCCGGCACCCCCTGTACGAGCGGCTGGTCGGCTTCGCGGACGCGGAGGGCCACACGGGTGACATCCGCTGGAACTTCGAGAAGTTCCTCGTCGGCCGGGACGGCGCGGTCGTGGCCCGCTTCTCGCCGCAGACCGAGCCGGAGTCCGACGAGATCGTCACCGCGATCGAGGCACGGCTGGCCTAGAGGGCGGCCAAGCTTGACCTTGTCCCTGGGGCAAGGCGGAGTCTCCTCGTCGCCGGGCGGAGCAGACCGTCCGGTGACGGAGGATGACCAGGTGAACGTACGCGACGACGACGAACTGCTGACCATCGGCGCGTTCGCCGCGCGGGCCCGGCTCACGGCCAGGGCGCTGCGTCTGTACGACCGGCTGGGCCTGCTGGCCCCGGCGCGGGTCGACGAGGCCAGCGGCTACCGCTACTACCGGGCCGGCCAGGTGGACCGGGCCCGGCTGGTGGCGATGCTGCGGCAGCTCGACATGCCGCTGGCCCGGATCGCCGAGGTGGTCGAGACCGGTGGCGCCGAGGGCGCGGACCTGCTCGCCGCCTACTGGGACGAGGCCGAGGCCCGGTTCGCCGCCCGGCGCACGCTCGCCGAGTACCTCCGTGGACGACTGTCGGGGAGGAGCTCCGAGATGTACGAGAAGTTCGAGGTCGAGATCGTCGACCTGCCCGAGCAGGTGATCATCACCGAGACCCGTCATGTGCTGGCGGACGAGCTGCCCACCTGGATCCCCGCCGCCCTGGGCCGGCTGGAGGAGGCGGCGGGCGTGTGCGGCGGCAGCACCGGCGCGCCGTTCGTGGCGTACCACGCCGAGGTGTCCATGGAGAGCGACGGACCCGCGGAGTCCTGTGTGCCGGTCGCCGACGAGGCGGCGGCCCGGGCCTGGGCGGCCGCCCAGGGGCGGTCCCGGCGGATCGAGGTGAAGGTGGAGCCGGCCCGGCGGCTGGCGTCCACCCGGATCAGCAAGGCGCAGGTCGCCCATCCGCAGATCATCGCCGCGTTCGAGGCGGTGGAGGCATGGATGAGGCGATGGGGCTGGGAGTACGACGGCCCGTGCCGTGAGATCTACTTCGCCGACTGGGACGCCGCGGGCCCCGAGGACCCGGTGTGCGACGTGGCGTTCCCGGTCCGGCGGGCCTGACGCCGAGGACCCGGCCGGCGAGGACCCGGCCGGCACAGGCCGAGCCCCCTCGGCAAGGACGGCGATCTTGTCGAGAGGGCTCTGTCGGTGGCTGTGCGATGGTCGAGGTGGTACCGGTGTGCGGTGCGGGGAACGTTCCTCGCCCTACTCCTTCACCGACGCCACGAAGGCGTTCCACGCGCCGGCCGGGAAGGCCAGCTTGGGGCCCTCGGGGATCTTGGTGTCCCCGAGCTCCAGCGACTCGGTGACGGTCGACCTGACCATCACACAGGCGCCGTTGCCGTTGGTGTAGGAGGACGTCGTCCACGTTTCCGTGGCGCCCAGACGAATTGCCATTGGTTGCTCCGTTAAGCCAGTTGGCGAGTCACGGTTTTGCGCCAACGTCGGTGATCGTTGGCGTGATCGACGCTACTCGCCAACCCCGCTAATCGGAGGAGTCATTCACTCGGTCGAATGGCATATTCCAGGTGAGTCTTCCAGTCGAGCGTGTCAGCGGTGTACTATCCCCCGCCGCACCCCGGAAAGCTCGTTCCGGGAGGATTTTCATCGCGCGTAATCCTTCGCCAGGTCGTCGATGACACGGCGCGAGTGCTCCACGTTCAGCGCCTGCGCCCGCAGGTGCTCGTACATCACCGAGTACTGCTGGACGTCGTACGCCTTCTCCAGGTAGAGGTCGCTCGTCACGCCCTCGATGTAGACCACGCTGGAGTCGGAGGCGTCGGCGAACTCCAGGATCGTGTACTGGCCGTTGAGGCCGGGATGCGCGCCGACCTCGAACGGCAGCACCTGCACGGTGACATGCGGAAGCCTCGACAGCTCGGCGAGATGCTCCAGTTGCTCGCGCATCACCAGCCGGCTGCCGACGACCCGGCGCAGGGCCGCCTCGTCCAGCACCACCCAGAGCCGCAACGGCCCGTCCTCGGTGGTGATTCGTTCCTGCCGCCGCAGCCGCACCTGCACCCGTTTGTCGACCTCGGCCTCCGGCCGCTCCGGCAACGCGCCGCGGATGATGGCCTCGGCGTACGCGCGGGTCTGCAACAGGCCGGTGACGGTCTGGGGTTCGTACACCCGCAGCGACTCCGCGTCCGTCTCCAGACCGATGTACACGCTGTACGGAATGTCCCCGAAGGCATGCCACCAGCCCTGCTGGCGGGAGTCCTTCGCCATTTCCATCAGCGATTCCACCATGCGCTGGTCCTCGACCTCGTAGACTCCGCAGAGGTCGCGCACATCACGCTGGCTGATGCTGCGCCGGCCGTTCTCCAGACGACTGATCTTCGACTGGGACACCAGCAGGCGCTCGGCGACCTGTTCGGCCGTCATGCCCTTCTCCTCACGGAGTCGGCGCAGCTCCTGACCCAACCGGCGTCGCCTGACCGTGGGATTGACATTGGACGTCACGGGACGCGCACCTCCGGCTGCATGCCTGTCGTTGACACTTTGCGTATCTGCTGTTCAGCAGACTGCCACCAAGGTGCTTCTTACCGCTGGAAAACGGTGGATATGCGGCCGCTGCACGCCGGTTCGGATCACGTCCCGCACAACACGCCCGGCACGCCCCGGACATGCGTCCGCGCGGGGCGGCGGTGCCGTACGTCGCGACGGACGTACGGCCTCACCACCCCGCGCGGGCCGCGGCGGCTCCCGAACGGGTCATACGGGTGATACGGGCGTTACGGGTCGTGCCGGGTGTGTCGTGGAACTGCGGCTCAGTGGGCCACGACACGCGCCATGGGACCGCGGCGCGGCTGTGCCGGAACTCCACGGGCGGGTTCCGGTACGGGCCGTCCGCCCGGTCCGGCGGGCCGGCCGGGGCCGGCCGGGGCCGCCGGGTTGCGGCGCGGCTGGGCCGCCGCACCGTTCTGGACGTCCATCACGGCGTGCGCGACGAGACCGCCCATGGGGTCGTGCCTGATCAGGTCCCGCAGCCGGGAGCGGGACGAGCGTCCCTCGTTCCCCGGGTACAGGTGCTTGCCGAGACCGACCGCGTGCGCCAGTGCGGCGAGCGCCGCGGTCCGCGGGTCCGGCGGTACGCCGGTGCGGATCGCGGAGTCCAGCCGGGCCTTGATCTCCCGGCTGATCTCGGTGTCCGTCGCCTGGTAGCGAGTGGTCGGCAGCACCCCGCACATCTGACCCGCCACGGCATGCACCATGCCGCACCGCTCCAGATGCGAGAGGTAGGTCTGGCGCAGCCCGAGACGCGGCCCGCCGATCCAGTGGACGGCACGGACCGGGGCGCCACGCCTTCGCAGCAACTCCAGTGCGCAGTCCAGTGTCGGATCTCCTGTCGGCCGTGGGGACACCACGGCGATACGATCCCCGTCAGGGGCTATCCGCCCGGCCAGCGCCAGCTCCACTAGCTGTGCTCCGGCCAGACCAAGGTCGAGCGACTGCGGCTGTGCGGTGGTACCCGTGGTCGGGTCCAACGCCAGCAGAAGAAGCTCTTCCGGAATCGTTCTGCGGCTCCTGCCCATCCATGCCTCCCCGCGTGGATGAATGACAGGGTGACCCCTCTCACATTGGTCTGTCGAGGGTGCGTGACCTGTTTGTAGTGGAACCAGTAGGTATGTCGTTCTCGTCTACCGCAGGAGCCAAGCCCTCTACACAGGACACTGGTACATGGTTCGGACAACGCCCCGAGGCGGGTCCGGGGCGGGCGTTCACGGTTCGACAGGCACAAGGAGGCATCGGTGGCGGGCGAGTCCCCCGACAGGTCGAAGCAGCGCGAGTCGTCGGCGGAACCGACGTCGGGGAGCGCGGGTACGGTTCCCGAGGCACGCGATCCGCGAATGGCGGTGGCCCGGGAGAACGGGGCCCCGGCGGCCTCCACGGCCTCGCGGGGCGGCGTCGACACGGCGACACGGGTTCTCTCCGTACGCGAACTGGAGATCGAGGAACCCGAACGGCCCGAGGAGCCGAAGGAACCGGAGGACGCGCGCCCGGAGCCGAAGGAGCCCGAGGAGCCGAAGGATGCGCGCCCGGAGCCCGAGGACGCCCGTCCGGCGGCCGAGGACGCTCACCCCGAGCCCGAGGACGCCCGTCCTGAGGCCCAGGAGGCGCCCGAGGAGCCGGAGGACGCTCGTCCCGCTCGCCCGGAGCCCGAGGACGCCGTCGCGGAGCCCGAGGACGCTCACCCCGAGCCCGAGGACGCCCGTCCGGAGGCCCAGAAGGCGTCCGAGGAGCCGGAGGACGCTCGTCCCGAGCCGGAAGACGCTCGCCCGGAGCCCGAGGACGCTCGTCCCGCTCGCCCTGAGCCCGAGGACGCCGTCGCGGAGGCCGGCGGGGCCGAAGGCGCGGGCGACGCCGAGGGGAGCGCTGAGAGCCCTTCTGAGGGTCCCGAGGACACCGAGGCCGACCCGGACGCGGTCGAGGGGCGCGAGGACGCGGAGGACGCCACCGAGGGGCGCGAGGACGCGGACGACGCCTCGGAGAGCTCCGAGGGCGCCGAGGAGGGCAACGAGAAGGGTCCGGAGGACTCGACTTCGGTGACCTCCGGGGCAGACTTGCGGACGGATCCCCGTACGGAATCCGACCACGCCGAGGACGACGACGAACCCGCCGCCTCCGGCAAGCCCGTGCCCAAGTGGGCGTCCGGGGGCGAGAAGGAAGACGAAGGCAAGGAAGGCAAGGGGGACAAGGGGGACGGGGAGGACGGCGGCGACAAGGCCGGCGCACCCTTCGTCGACCAGCCCACCGCCATCTTCAAGGCCCCCCGGCCCAAGCCCACCGTCGACCAGCCGACCACCATGCTCAAGCTGGGCGGCGCCCTCAAGCCCAAGGCGGACGAGCCGAAGGCGGACGAGCCCGAGGGAGACGGCGACCGGACCCCGCCGCCCGCCGAGCGGACCAGCAGGTTCGTCGCGCTGAAGCCGCTCGACGAGCCCCGCCCCCCGAAGGCGACCGGTGACATCACCGCCGTCACCGCGCTGGTGCCCCAGATCGGCCCCGAGCGGACGACCCAGCAGCCACTGCCGCCGAAGCCGCCGATCGACCTGCTGGCGGAGCTGACCAACACCCCGCCGCCCCCGCCGACCCCCCTGCGCACCCTCGGCCGACGGGTCAAGATCTGGACGCCGCTGGTCATCCTGCTGGTGATCGTGTTTGCGGTCGTACAGGCCTTCCGCCCGCTGCCGGCCACCGCGCTGGCGCTCACCGCGAAGGACTCGTACACCTTCGAGGGCGGCAAGCTCTCCCTGCCCTGGCCGGACGAGGGCCAGGGCTGGATGGACGGCGTCGGCGTCGGCACGATGGACAGCTTCGGCAAGCAGACGCCCGTCGCCATCGGTTCGGTGGCCAAGACGATGACCGCGTACGTCGTCCTCAAGGACCACCCCCTGAAGACGGGCGAGAACGGCCCGAGCATCACCGTCGACGCCACCGCCGAGAAGGAGGGCGGCTACGACCAGAGCGGCGAGTCCACCCTCAACAGCGTCAAGGCCGGCGACAAGCTCACCCTCCAGCAGGCCCTCTCGGCGGTCATGATCCCGTCCGCGAACAACATCGCCCGGCTGCTGGCCCGTTGGGACGGGGGCACGGAGGCCGCGTTCGTCAAGAAGATGAACGCCGCCGCCAAGGAGCTCGGGATGACGAACACGACGTACACCGACCCCTCCGGGCTGAAGGAGACCACCGTCTCCACCGCCGAGGACCAGGTGAAGCTCGGCAACGCGGTCGTGGAGATCCCGGCGCTCGTGACGATCACCAGCGCCGCCAGCTGGACGGACCCCTACGGGACCAACTGGCCGAACTACAACGAACTCCCCTACCGGATGGGCGCGATCGGCATCAAGACCGGCTCCACCACCGCGGCCGGCGGCAACCTCCTGTTCGCCGCCCGCAAGGAGGTCGGCGGTGAGACGGTCACCGTCGTCGGCGCGATCCTCGGCCAGCACAAGCCGACCATCCTCAAGACGGTCAACGAGGTCAGCAAGACGGCCCTGTCCGCCGCGGAGGACGCACTGGCCTCGGCGAAGATCCTCAAGAAGGGTGAGGTCGTCGGGTACGTGGACGACCAGCTCGGCGGCCACACCCCGGTCGTCGTCACCAAGGACGTCACGGCGGTCGGCTGGGCCGGTCTGACGGTGAAGCTGGAGTTCGCCGCCGACGAGGTGCCGCACACCGCGAAGGCCGGCACCCAGGTGGGCACGCTCACCGTCGGGGACGGCACCGGCGGCGCGGTGAAGGTCCCCGTGGCCCTGGAGAGCGATCTCGTCGAGCCGGGCTTCCAGGACAAGCTGACGCGACTCGGCTGACCCGCCCCGGCCGACCCGTCGGCCGCGTCCGTCCCTCTCGCCACCCCGCCGGGCAGCCGCCCGGCGGGGTGCGTGCTAGCGTCGCGAAACGGGACAGGTCGCCGGTCGCGACGACGCTGCCGTGAAGCACACGCGAACAGGGCGCGGCCGAGAACGGAAGACGGGACACGGGGAGTGCCTTCAGGTGGCCACTGCGGAGCCGACACGCGCCGACGACACGGGTCCGGGCCCGGACACCGGCCCGCGCATCACGCTGCCGGCACCCCAGTCCGGTGACCACGACCATGACCCGCACGACGCCATGACGGCCCCGGCGAAGGCCTCGGCCGAGGCCACCGCGGCCCAGGACCCAACCCCGGCCCCGGCCCCGGCCAGGACGGGACCGCGCGCCGTGCTCGACCGGCTCGGCGGCTTCCTCCGCCGGCACCTGGTGCTCTCCGTCACCGCGCTGTCCGGGATCCTGCACCTCATCTGGTTCTTCACGTTCGCGAACAGCGGCGGCGATCTCGCGGCGCAGGACGCCTGGGCCGAGTTCGTCGGCCGGCACCCCGACTCCGCGTACAACCTCGCCTGGTACGGCGGGATGCATCCGGTGTCGTACAGCGTCATCTCGCCGTATCTGATGTCGGTCTTCGGTGTCCGGACGACGATGATGATCGCCGGCACCCTGTCGGCGGGGCTGCTCACGCTCGTCCTGCTGCGCTGCCGCCCGGTGAAGAACCCGGTGTGGCCGGCGCTGGCCGGGGTCTTCGCGCTGCTCTGCAACGCCGCGTCCGGCCGGGTCACCTTCGGCCTGGGCAACATGTTCGCGCTGGGCGCCGTGGCCGTCGTGTTCTGCTGGCCGTACCGCTGGCGCTACAAACGCTGGGCGAAGGCCCTGTGCGCCGCCCCGCTCGCCGCGCTCGCCACGATGGGATCGCCGGTGGCGGGGCTGTTCGTGGGCATCGTCGCCGTGGCGCTGTTCCTCCAGAAGCGGCGGCCCGGCGCCTGGGCCCTCGGGCTCGCCCCGACCGCCGTCGTCGCCGTCTCCGCCTGGCTGTTCCCCTTCTCCGGCACCCAGCCGATGTCGATCGGCTCGGCGTCGCTGCCGTTCATCTATGCGGCGATCGTCTTCTTCGTCGTCCCGCGCGACTGGAAGACCGTGCGGATCACGGCGGCGGTGTACGGCCTCGGGGTGCTGGGGGTGTGGCTGATCAGCTCCCAGATCGGGTCGAACATCACCCGGCTCGCGATGCTCTTCTCGGGTGTGGTGCTGGCGGCCGCGCTGCCGTTCGCGGTGCCGCGCAGCCGCAAGTGGTACGTCATCGTCGTCGCGTCGCTCGGGTTCGCCGGCTGGATCGGCTTCAAGTCGGTCGACGACGTCATCCGGACGACCCCGGCGGCCTCCTGGGCGCGCGAGCTGGCGCCGCTCGTCAACGAGCTCCAGGGCGTCGGCGCCGAGAAGGGCCGCGTCGAGGTCGTCCCGGCCCGCTCCCACCGCGAGGCCTCCGCGCTCGCCCCGTACGTCAACCTGGCGCGGGGCTGGAACCGGCAGGCCGACATGGAGCGCAATCCCCTCTTCTACGACGACACGCTCAACTCCGCGAACTACCACGAGTGGCTCCAGCGGTGGGCCGTGCACTACGTCGTCGTGCCCAAGGAGGCGCTGGACGGGGACGGCGGGGAGCGGGAGCGGGAGCTGGTGCAGCGGGGGCTGCCGTATCTGGAGCAGATCTGGGGCGACGCCAACTGGCAGCTGTTCAAGGTCACCGATCCGGCGCCGATGGCCGAGCCCGACGCGGTGGTGGAGCGGGCCGAGCAGGGCGAGATGACGATCGACGTGGAGAAGGCGGGCCGGGTGCTGATCCGGATCCCGTACTCGCCGTGGCTGAGCGTCGTCGACGCGGAGGGCAAGAGCCTGAAGGCGCCGCAGGAGACGGAGGCGTCCAAGCACCGGGGCGAGGGCGAGCCGAAGTCCTACACGAACGTGAACGGCTGCCTGTACGAGACGGAGGAGGACGCGCAGGGCGACAAGTGGACGGTGCTGCTGGCGCCGAAGGCCGGGGTCTACCGGCTCGCGGCGCCGTATCAGCTGCCGCGCGGCACTCCGTGTCCCGACGAGTTGAAGTCACCCTGAGCCGGTGCGGGCGTACCGGGGGGCTCCGCCCCCTGGACCCCCGGCCTATGCCCACCCGCCACCCGTTCACCGTCGGACGAGACGCACCGACCTCACCTCAGGTCCGCCACATGGCGGTCCGTCCCCGGAAGCGTCGGGATGAACGGGGCCAGTAGCTCCAGTCTCCCCAGGCCCGATCCCGTGATCTGCGCCTCCAGGCCCGTGAAGTGGTCCTCCCAGCACTCCCTGGGGTCCCGCTCCAGGAACCACAGCAGGGTCAGGCGGGTGTCGACGCCCTCGACCTGTTTGACGTACGTCATGCGGTCGCCGGGGAGGGGGGTCGGGCGGAAGACGGTGACCATGGCCGCCGGGGAGCCGGACAGGCTCTTCGGCAGGTGGCGGGCGCGCAGCCATTCCAGGAGTTCGGCGCGCTGCTCGGGGGAGTCGCTGTCGATGACTTCGAGCACCAGGCCGGCGTAGGGGTGGTCGAGGGCGTGGTGGTCGCGGGGGCCCGCCGCGCCGTCGCGGTAGACCGTCGCCTCGTGGTCCTGGAACGCCGTGAAGACATGGGTGCGGTCCTGGTAGACGCGGGCGTCCCGGTTGAGGCGTTTGTTGATCGCGACCGTCCACTTCATGTGGTCGTCGTAGCGGCCGGCGGTGATCCAGTAGGTGGAGAGGTAGCAGCCCGCGGTGACGGGCTGGGCGATCGCGGACTTCTCCGGGGAGCGCAGGAGTTGCAGGTCCCTGGTCGCCACCCACCTCCGTCCCGCGTACATCCAGGGCATGGCCATCGCGCCGGCGTAGTAGTGGTCGTCCTCGTACCAGCGGTTGTAGGCGTACTCGTGGCCCGGGTGCGGTTCGACCATGGTGATCAGGGCATGGCCGGGGCGGACCCCGTACGGTCCCACGGCGGCCAGTTCGGCGTACGTCTCGCTGCGGGTCTCCTCGCTCATGCGTCTTCCCCTTCCTCGGCGGCCGGACCATACTCTGACGCTCCGTCAGACAATGCGCCAGGGTCAGGGAGGTCCCGATGTCACTGCTCGCCGACAGGACGGTCGTCGTCTCGGGGGTGGGAGCGGGCCTGGGCCACCAGGTCGCCGCGGCGGTCGTACGGGACGGGGGGAACGCCGTGCTGGCCGCCCGGACCGAGGCCCATCTCGCCAAGAGCGCGGCCGAGATCGATCCGGACGGGACGCACACCGCGTGGCGGGCGACCGACATCACCGACGAGGGGCAGTGCGACGCGCTCGCGGGGCTGGCGCTGAAGCGGTTCGGGGGGATCGACGCGGTGGTGCAGGTCGCCGCCTGGGACTCCTACTTCGGCGGACTCGAGGACGCGGACTTCACGACCTGGCAGTCGGTCATCGACGTGAACCTGCTGGGATCGCTGCGGATCACCCGGGCCTGTCTGCCCGGCCTCAAGGTGCGGGGCGGGTCGGTCGTGTTCATCGGGACGCAGTCGGCGGTGGCGGCCCCGTCCCAGGTGCGGCAGGCGGCGTACGCGGCCTCCAAGGGTGCGCTGACCAGTGCCATGTACTCGCTGGCGCGGGAGCTCGGGCCGCACCGGATCCGGGTCAACACCGTGCTGCCGGGCTGGATGTGGGGGCCGCCGGTGCAGGCGTTCGTGCAGTTCACGGCGCACACGGAGGGGGTGCCGGAGGTGGAGGTGCTGGGCCGGCTGACGGAGCGGATGGCGTTGCCGGAGCTGGCCACGGACGGGGACGTGGCGGACGCGGCGGTGTTTCTGGCCTCGGACCGGGCGCGGGCGATCACCGGGCAGTCGCTGCTGGTCAACGCCGGGGAGCTGATGCGGTGACACCCTGACGGCCGGTTCACGTAGATGAACGCAAGCCACCATGCCGAATACCTTTACCTCCCTTTGACCTTACGGTTACTTGTCGTGTTCATGCGACAGCGCCCACGATGAGCGCCGGGCCGAACCCTGGGAGGACGCACATGAACGGTCTCGACTGGGCCGTGCTCATCGGCTATTTCGGCGTGATGGTCGCCATCGGCGTCTGGTCGCACAAGCGCGTCGACGACGTCAGCGACTTCTTCACCGCGGGCGGCAGGATGCCCTGGTGGCTGTCCGGGATCTCGCACCACATGTCGGGCTACAGCGCGGTGATGTTCACCGGGTACGCGGGCATCGCCTACACCTACGGCGTCACCTCCTTCGTCACCTGGTCCTTCCCCATCGCCCTCGGCATCGCGATCGGCTCCAAACTGTTCGCGCCGCGCATCAACCGGCTGCGCTCGCGCCTGCACGTCGCTTCCCCGCTCGAGTACCTGAAGAACCGCTACGACCTCAAGACCCAGCAGGCGCTCGCCTGGTCCGGGATGCTGCTGAAGATCGTGGACGTGGGCGCCAAGTGGGCCGCCATCGCGACCCTGCTGTCCGTGTTCACCGGTGTCTCCCTCAACCAGGGCATCCTCATCACCGGCGCCATCACGGCCGTCTACTGCACGATCGGCGGTCTGTGGGCCGACGCGCTCACCGAACTCGGCCAGTTCGTCATCCAGTTGCTGGCCGGCATCGCGATGTTCGTGGCCGTCGTGCTGAAGCTGAACGACAAGGGCATCGGGTTCCTCGACGTCTGGGACGAGCCGGCGCTCCAGGGCCACGACAAGCCGCTGGTCGGCCCGTACGGCACGGTCTTCCTGCTCGCGTTCCTCTTCATCAAGCTCTTCGAGTACAACGGCGGCATGCTCAACCAGGCCCAGCGGTACATGGCCACGGCCACCCCGCGCGAGGCCGAGCGCTCCGCCCGGCTGTCGGCGGCGCTCTGGCTGGTCTGGCCGGTGGTGCTGTTCTTCCCGATGTGGATGTCCCCGCTGCTGGTGACCGCGCAGAAGCCGGACGGCTCCGACTCCTACGGCCTGATGACCGAACAGCTCCTGCCGCACGGTCTGCTGGGCCTGGTCGTCGTCGGCTTCTTCTCCCACACGATGGCGATGTGCTCCTCCGACGCCAACGCCATCGCCTCCGTCTTCACCCGCGACTGCGCACCGGTGCTCTCACGCCGGGCACGGGAGTGGAACGCGCGGTCGGGCCTGATCGCGGCCCGCGTGACGACGGTCGTCTTCCTCGGCCTGTCCATGGCGGCCGCCACCCAGGTCAACTCGCCCACCTTCAAGGACATCATCACCGTCGTCATCAAGTGGGTCGCCGGGCTCATGGGCCCGATGGCCATCCCGATGATGCTGGGCCTGCTGCGCCCCTTCCGCCGCTCCGGCCCGACCGCCGCGCTGACCAGCTGGTCGATGGGTCTGCTCGCCTTCTGGCTGGTCAACTACCCCATCAACTGGAACGTCGACGGCGGTGTCCCGCTCCAGTACCAGGTCTCGATCCCGCTGGCGGTCTCGCTCGTCCTCTACATCCTGGTCGGCTTCGTCCGGCCGGAGGACACCCCGGAGCGGCTCGCCATCATCGAGAAGATCAACACGGACGACGACTCCTCGGGCGCGGCGGCGGCCGTCCCCGGCCCGCGGGACACCGTCCCGGCACCCGCGAAGGACTGAGCACGCCCCGGTCCCGGGACCGCCTCAGCCGCCCCTCGGATACCTGGCCAGCCACCCCGGTGACGCGCCCGCCGGGTTGTGCAGGGCCGGGCCCTGGGTCATCTCCATGGCGAAGTCGTCGGCGAGTTCCAGGATCGTGGGACGGCCCTCCAGCTCGGCCAGCCAGGCCGGCGGGAGGGCCGTCTCGCCGTGCAGGGCGCCGAGCAGTCCGCCGGTGAGGGCGGCGGTCGAAGCGGCCGGGCCGCCCTGGTTGACCGCGAGGCGCAGCCCGTGTCTGACGTCCTCCGCGACGAGCGCGCAGTACACGGCGGCGGACAGCACGCCCGGCGCCCGCCCCTCCCCCGCCAGTTCCGCCACCCGCGCCGGCCCCGGCAGCCCCTGCCGTACGGCGCCCAGCGCGCGCTGCAACGCCTCCGAGACGGGCTCGTGCCCCGGCCGCGGCGCCAGCAGCGCGAGCGCCCGCTGCACCGCGCCGTCCAGTTCCTCGCCCCGGGCCAGGGCGTGCACGGTGACGGCGTACGCGCCCGCCGACAGGCAGGCCGCCGGGTGCCCGTGGGTCTGGGCCGCGCACTCCACGGCGAGCTGGGCGACGAGCTGCGGCTCCCAGCCGACGAGCAGCCCGAACGGGGCGGAACGCGCGACGGGTTCGGGCCCGTCGGCCGCCGGGTTCTTGGGGTCGTCGAGCGTGCCCATCCGCTCGTCGCCGAGCCCCATGAGCAGCGGGCGGGTCGGCTCCCGGCGGGCGTACAGCCACTCCTCGCGGGCCAGCCAGCCGTCGTCCTTGCGGCGCAGGTCCGGGCCCCAGTCGCGCTGGGTGGCCGCCCATCTCAAGTACGCCCGGTGCAGATCGGTCGGCGGATGCCAGGCGCCGGTGTCGCGCCGCACCTGGGCCCGGACGAGCCCGTCCACGGTGAACAGGGTGAGCTGGGTGTGGTGGGTGACGGCACCGCGCCGCCCGAAGGCGGGGACCAGGTCGACGACCCCGTCCGGCCCGAGGACCTGCCGTATCTCCTCGCTCCCGTGCCCGTCGACGGGCGTCCCGAGCGCGTCCCCGACGGCCGCCCCCAGCAGGGTGCCCCGCACCCGGCTGCGGAAGTCCTGCTGCTCGGCACGGCCCCAGACGGCCCCTGATGCCGTACTCACCAAGTCCTCCCAAGGCCTCCGGGCACCGTCCGTACGTACGACGTCCGTCACTGTAATCGAACGGGGTCACGGCCAGGTGAGGGGTGGAGGGGAGGTGCAGGCCCGGTGGAGGTCTACGCGTAGCGCGCCTGTACGGCGTCCCGGGCCGCGGTGACCTGCGCCAGGCGGGGGGCGAGGCGGGAGCGGTCGGCGCCCGGGGTGCGGAGGAGTTCGGTGAGGAAGTCGGCCAGGGCCGCCAGCAGGTCCCAGCCCGGCGTCCCGGCGAGCACCGCCGCCAGTCCCCGGTCCGCGTCGGCCCAGTCCCCGAGGGTCCAGCCGAGCAGGCACTGCTTGAGCGCGGCCCCCTCCTCGTCGATCCAGTCCCCCAGAAGCCCCGGAAGTTCCCGCCACAGCGGTTCCGCGGCCCGCAGCCCCTCCGATCCGCCGACGCTCAGGGCCAGCTGAATGGTGCCGTCGACCGGATCCACCGCGCGCATCCCCTCGGCGATCCTGCGTGCCCGCGCCCACTGCCCCGTGCGCCGGCAGGCCTCCGCGCGCAGCTCGTCCAGTCCCGGGTCGGAGGGCTCCGCCCGGTCCGCGTCGGCCAGCCGGGCCAGGGCCTCGTCCCACCGGCCGGACCGCATCAGCACCTCGATGCCCTGGTGCCGCGCCCACGCCGTCTCCTGCTCGAGAGCCACGCACCGCTCCAGGTCCGCGAGTGCCTGGTCGACCCGCCCGGTCGCCAGACAGACCCGGGCGCGCTGCCCGAACGCCCATGCGTAGTCGGAGGCCTCTCCCAGCACACGGTCCAGACAGCGGAACGCCTGTGTGTGATCGTTGAGGGCCCGGTGGGCCGCTCCCAGGGAGGCCAGCGCGTAGTCGTACTCCGGGTCCTGCTCCAGTGCACGCCGCAGCGCCGCGACCGCTTCCTCGTACCGACCCGCGAGCCGGTACGCCTCGCCCAGTTCGGCGGCCGCCCAGCCGTCCCGCGCACCCACGGCCTCCGCTCGCCGGAGATCCTCGAACACGCCCTCGGTGTCGCCCAGCCGTCGGCGCACCTCGGCCCGTCTGATCCACGCCCAGGTGTAGTCCGGGGACAGTTCGACGGCCCGGTCCAGATCGGCGATGGCCTCCTCGGGCCGACCCAGTTCGAAGTGGGACGCGCCCCGGCTCGCCAGCGCGGAGGGGTACTCGGGCTGGAGGGCGAGGGCGCGCGTGAGTTCGGTGACCGCCTCCTCGAAACGGCCCGCCAGCCGTTGGGCGTCACCGCGCTCCGAGGCCACCCACGCGGAGTCGGGCGCCAGCGCGACCGCCCGGTCCAGATCGGCGAACGTCTCGTCCCACTCCTCCCTCGCGCGCCGCAGCCGGGCCCGGCGCACCAGCGCCCACAGGTAGTCCGGGTCGAGGCTCACCGCGCGGTCGAAGTCCGCGAGCGCCTCGTCGTACCGCTTCAGGACATGCAGGCACACCGCCCGGCCGGCCAGGGCGATGTCGTGGTCGGGGTCGAGGGCGACGGCCCGGTCGTAGTCGGCGACCGCCTCCTCGAAACGGCCCGCCAGCCGATGGGTCTCGGCGCGCTCGGCGAGGATCCACCCGGAGTCGGGGGCCAGTTCGTCCGCCCGGTCGAAGGCGGCCAGCGCCGCGGGGAAGTCGCCCGTCAACTGCAGGGTGAGGCCCCTGCCGTAGTGGGCCCTGACCAGTGCCGGATCGAGTTCGAGCGCGCGGTCGTACGCGGCCAGGGCGGGGCCGTACCGGTTCTCGTCGCGCAGTTCCCGCCCCCGCAGCGCGTGCGCCAGCGCCCGGCCGGAACCGTCGAGGCCCGGCCGGGCGAGCAGCAGGTCCGCCGCCCGGCTCACCCCGCCCGGGTCGTCCCCCAGCGCCTCCCGCAGCCCCCGCCCCCACTCCCCCACCACCGCCGCCTCCGCCGAGTCGCCCGCCTCCTCCAGCATGCGGGCCCAGCGGCGGCCGATCACCGGGCTCTCCCGGCAGGCCGCCACGGCGTCGCGCAGGGCTCCGGGCAGCGCGGTGCGCGGCCGGGCGCAGAGCCGGTGGTACACCTCCTCCAGGCGGAGTTCGCGCCAGGGTTCGTCCTCCCACTCCTCGTCCGCGCGCAGGTCGGCGGCCGTCTCCTCGCGCCACCGCCCGAACATCTCCGCCAACCGGCCGTGCCGTTCGGTCCAGCCGCGCGGGGAGCGGCGCCGCTGGAGGCGCAGCATCTGCTCCCGGACCAGGTCGTGGTAACGCACGTGGACGCCCCGGTCGTCCACGAACGGCAGCGCGCGCAGCCAGCCGAAGAGCGCGTCGGCCCCCTCCTCGGGGCAGTCGGCGGCCGTCCGGAACACCTCGGGGTCCAGGCGCCGGGGCAGTGCGCAGGTCAGCGCGGCCGCCCTGCGCACCGGGTCCTGCTCCCACTTCAGGAACCGTTCTACGGCGGTGGCGCTGGGATCCCCGATGTCGTCGGGGTCGGCCGGCCGCTGTTCGGCCAGGGTCGACACGAGCAGGGGCAGCCCGCCGGTGAGCCGCAGCACGTCCTCGACGACGGGTTCCGCCACCACTCCCTTGCCGGCGAGCAGTCCGCGCGCCTCGGTCTCGGTGAACGGCCCGAGCGGGATCTCCGTGACGAAGTCCGCGAGGCCGCCCCAGCGCGCCGGGGCGAGGGGGAGCTGTCCGGCGGTGACCACGACCGTGTTCTCGGGCAGGGCGGCGCCGTACCGGTCGGTGGTCAGCGTCTCGTGCAGCCAGCCGTCGAGGACCGGGCCGGTGCGTTCATAGGTGTCGAAGACCAGGACGGTCCAGGGGACTTCGGACGCGATGTCCGCGAGTTCCCGGAGCAGTACGGGGGTCAGTACCCGTTCGGGGGCGAGGACCAGCTGCACATCCTCCTGGCTGCGCAGGCGGGAGCCGAGTCCGGCGCGCAACCGGTCGGCGCCCTGGGCGAGCTGGGCCGGGTCGAGGGCTCCGGCGAAGGCGCCGATGCCGGGGACCATACCGAGCCCCACCAGCGTCGCGCGGGCCGCCGCCATGCTCGCGGCGGACGGCTCGCCGGGCTCGGCCCCGGCCGCCACGACCGCCGCCGCCTCGTGCCGCCGCTCCCGGTGGGCGGCGAGCAGTCGTTCCAGTTCCTTGAGCCGGTGACCCTGCCGGGCGAACTGCTCCGCCAGCTCCGCCATCGCCTCCGGGACGCTGCCGACCGACTCGTCGACGTACACGGTGGGCGCGCCCCGCTCCCGCGCGATCTGCTCCCACTCCCGTACCAGGAAGGTCTTTCCGACGCCGGCATTGCCGTGCACATGGAACAGGAAGCGGTGCCGCTCGTCGTCCGGCGGCAGTTCCAGGTTCTCCCGGAAGGCGGCCCGCTCGGCGCCCCGGCCGACGAAGCCCTGACGTCTGCGCCGCGCGATCAGCTCCTGTGTCGACCGCTGGGTCCGCGCCATCGGTAGGCCCCTTTCCCCGGGTCCCCCGACGCCGGGCGTTCCCATTGTGACGCACCGCAACTCGGAGGGGACAGCGGCGACTTGGCGGGGTAGGGGAAGGGTCATGACCACGTCCACCTCGGGTATCACACAGACCTCACGCGTCCTTCCGCTGACGGCCACCCTGCTCACCGGCACGGTGGCCCTCTACATCGCCCTCGTGGCGTTCGGGAACATCACCGACTTCGGGACGAACCAGCAGTTCGTCCGGCATGTGCTCGCGATGGACGACACGTTCAAGGACGACGACCTGATGTGGCGGGCGGTGACGAGCAAGGGGCTCCAGGACGCCGCGTACGTGGCGATCATCGCCTGGGAGACCGTGGCCGCCGTGGTGCTGACCGCCGGGACCTGGTTCTGGGCGCGCCGGGACCTCGCACGGGCGCACACCTTCTCGACGTACGGCCTGCTGATGCTGATGCTGCTGTTCGGCGCCGGGTTCATCGCGATCGGCGGCGAGTGGTTCTCGATGTGGCAGTCGAAGACCTGGAACGGGCTGGAGGCGGCGACGCGGGTGTTCGTGCTCAGCGGGATCGTGCTGCTGGTCGATCTGCTGGCCTACCGGGAGGCGCGCCGGGACACCGCCGCCTGAGCGCTACTCGACGACCCTGACCTTCGTCCCGAGGTCGCCGAACGCCCACAGGGCCGCCCCGTCCGCCTTCGGCATCCGGATGCCGCCGGTCTTCGCGTCGGCGGCGGCCGGGGGCGGGGAGGCCCCGTCGACGGGGTTGGAGAAGGCGATGTTGACCCCGGAGACGACCGAGAAGTAGATGATGTGCTCGATCGCGACGCCGTCCGAACCGGTCGTCGCGTCCTTGCGGACGGAGATCGTGTAGGTGCCGGGCACGGGCGCGACCGTGCCCGGCCAGACCGTGAAGGTCCGGCGGGCCGTGTCGTCCGCGTCGACCAGCCAGACCCGGTGGTCGGAGAGGTCGTAGACGATCCGGCGGCCGGAGCCGGAGGCCTCGGGGACCTTGGTCGCGGCCGGGGAGGCGGAGGCCTTCGGCGTGGCGGACGCCTTGGCTCCCGGGGCCGCGGACGCCGACGCGCTCGGGCGGACCGCGGCGGCCGTGGGATGCGGGCCCCGCTCGGCCTGCACCGTCAGGGCGCCGACCGCGGCGATGGCGCCGACCGTCAGACCGGTGACCCAGATCCACGAGGGAAGTCGGGCAGGCACGGGCACGCATCTCCTCGGCTACAGAGCCCCGTCGATGGGGGTCGGATCATCGTACTCACTCCAGCACGGGCAGGAGTTCCGGCAGATGCCCGTCCGAGGCCCGGGCGGCGCGCTGCCGTTCCTCCGGCACCTCGCCGTACAGGGTGGTGCGCGGGCGGGCCGGGCGGCCGGCGGCCTCGGCGACCGCGATCAGGTCCTTGACGGACTTGTAGGAGCCGTAGGAGGAGCCCGCCATACGGGAGATGGTCTCCTCCATGAGGGTCCCGCCGAGGTCGTTCGCACCGGAGCGCAGCATCTCCGCCGCGCCCTCGGTGCCGAGCTTGACCCAGCTGGTCTGGATGTTCCGGATGTGCGGGTGCAGCAGGAGGCGGGCCATCGCCGTGACCGCCCGGTTGTCGCGCATCGTCGGGCCGGGGCGGGCGATGCCGGCCAGGTAGACGGGCGCGTTGGTGTGGATGAAGGGCAGCGTCACGAACTCGGTGATGCCGCCGGTCCGCTGCTGGATGCCGGCCAGGGTGCGCAGATGCCCGAGCCAGTGCCGGGGCTGGTCGACATGGCCGTACATCATCGTGGAGGTCGACGGGATGCCGACCTCGTGGGCGGTGGTGATCACCTCGATCCAGGTGGCGGCGGGCAGCTTGCCCTTGGTGAGGACCCAGCGGACCTCGTCGTCGAGGATCTCGGCGGCGGTGCCGGGGACGGAGTCCAGGCCCGCCTCCTTGGCGGCGATCAGCCACTCGCGGATCGACAGGCCGGTGCGGGTCGCGCCGTTGACGACCTCCATCGGCGAGAAGGCGTGCACATGCATCCCGGGGACCTTCTCCTTCACCGCCTTCGCGATGTCGAAGTACGCCGTGCCGGGCAGGTCGGGGTGGATGCCGCCCTGCATGCAGACCTCGACCGCGCCCACGTCCCACGCCTGCTGCGCGCGGTCCGCCACCTGGTCGAGGGACAGCGTGTAGGCGTCGGCGTCGGTGCGGCGCTGCGCGAAGGCGCAGAAACGGCAGCCGGTGTAGCAGACGTTGGTGAAGTTGATGTTCCGGGTGACGATGTAGGTGACGTCGTCGCCGACCGCGGCCCGGCGGACGTCGTCGGCGATCCGGGTCAGCGCGTCCAGCGCCGGACCGTCCGCGTGCAGCAGGGCGAGGGCCTCGGCGTCCGTGAGGCGGGTCGGGTCGTCGGCGGCCGTGGCCAGCGCCTGCCGTACGTCGGTGTCGATGCGCTCGGGCACCATGCCGGGGGCGGCCGCCTCCCGCAGGGCGGACCAGTCGCCGTACACCTCGTCGAAGTCCGCGCGCCGGTCGGAGGTGCGGCCCTCGGTGTCGATCGAGGCATGCAGGTCGGTGCGGCCGGAGGCGGTGAAGACCTCCTCCGGTTCCTGCCACGGCCGGCCCTCGACGACCGCGTCCGGCACCGCGAGACCGGTCGCCGGGTCGGCGAGCGCGCGCACGTGCGGCAGCAGCCGGGGGTCCAGCCAGGGTTCGCCGCGGGTGACGAACTCCGGGTACACGCAGAGACGTTCGCGCAGTGCGAAGCCGGCCGCCGCGGACCGGGCGGCCAGTTCCTCGATCTGCGGCCAGGGGCGCTCGGGGTTGACGTGGTCGATGGTCAGCGGGGAGACCCCGCCCCAGTCGTCGATGCCCGCGCCGATCAGCCGCTCGTACTCGCCGGCGACCAGGTTGGGCGGGGCCTGGAGGTTGGCGGAGGGGCCCAGGAGGAGGCGGGCGACCGCCACCGTCGCGACCAGCTCGTCGAGTTCGGCGTCCGGCATGCCGCGCATGGCCGTGTCCGGCTTGGCGCGGAAGTTCTGGATGATCAGTTCCTGGATGCCGTGGTGGGCGCGGGAGATCCGGCGCAGCGCGAACAGCGACTCCGCCCGCTCCTCGTACGTCTCGCCGATCCCGATGAGGATCCCGGAGGTGAAGGGGACGGAGGAGCGGCCCGCGTCCTCCAGGACCCGCAGCCGTACGGCGGGTTCCTTGTCGGGGGAGCCGTGGTGGGGGCCGCCGGGCTCGGACCACAGCCGGGTGGCGGTCGTCTCCAGCATCATGCCCATGCTGGGCGCGACCGGCTTCAGCCGCTGGAAGTCGGTCCAGGACATCACCCCGGGGTTGAGGTGCGGGAGCAGTCCCGTCTCCTCCAGGATGCGCACCGAGATGGCGCGGACATAGGCGATGGTGTCGTCGTAGCCGTGCGCGTCGAGCCACTCGCGCGCCTCGGGCCAGCGGTCCTCGGGCTTGTCGCCGAGGGTGATGAGGGCTTCCTTGCAGCCGAGGGCCGCGCCCTTGCGGGCGATGTCGAGGACCTCGTCCGGGGACATGAACATCCCGTGCCCGGCGCGCCGCAGCTTGCCGGGGACGGTGACGAAGGTGCAGTAGTGGCACTTGTCCCGGCACAGCCGGGTGAGGGGGATGAAGACGCTCTTCGAGTACGTGATGACGCCGGGCCGGCCGGCCGCCTCCAGGCCCGCGTCGCGCACCCGCGCGGCGGACGCGGCGAGGTCGTCGAGGGCCTCGCCGCGCGCCTGGAGCAGGACGGCCGTCTCGCTCGCATCGAGCGCGACGCCGTCCCGGGCACGTTTGAGAGCGCGACGCATGGAGTTCTCGGTGGGGCCGGGAAGAGGGCCGGGGCCGGTTCCGGAGGTCGCGGAAGTCGTCATCTCTTGAGCATACGTTCGGGCTGATCAGGGTCGGTGGGGGAACCTGTCGGTCCCGGGCGGGAGGTGGTTACACGATGTCACTGGAGCCCGTGGCGTAAAGGCCGTACGTGTCGAGGAGCCCGAGGATCTCGCTCTCGCCGGCCGGCGGCAGCTGGAGCACGACCTCCTCGATGCCGAGGTCGGCGTAGTACGCGAGCTTGCCCGGGGAGGGGTGGACGGCGTACGGCACGATCTGCAGCGCCTCCGGCTCGCGCCCGGCGTCCGCCCACGCGGCGCGCAGCACCGGCAGGGTCTCGGACAGCCCGCGCCCGCCGATCGGCAGCCAGCCGTCGGCGTACTCACAGATGTGGGCGAACAGCTTGGGCCCGGCGGCCCCGCCGATCAGCGTGCGGGGCCCGACGACCGGTCCGCGCGGCCGCTGCGCGGGCTTCGGATACGCGCTGCTGGCGCGGACGGACCCGTACGGCCCCGCGTACGCGGTCGGTTCCTCGCTCCACAGGGCGCGCATCAGCGCCATCCGGTCGCGCACCAGCTCCCGTCGCGTCCGCCACTCGACGCCGTGGTCGGCGGCCTCCTCCACGTTCCAGCCGAAGCCGAGGCCGAGGGTGAGGCGGCCGCCGGAGAGGTGGTCGACGGTGGCGATCTGCTTGGCCAGGTCGATCGGGTCGTGCTGGGCGACGAGCGTGATGCCGGTGCCGAGGCCGAGGCGCTCGGTGACGGCCGCGGCCTGGCCGAGGGCGACGAACGGGTCGAGGGTGCGGCCGTACTCGCGGGGCAGTTCGCCGCCGGCCGGGTACGGGGTGGTCCGCTCGACGGGGATGTGCGTGTGCTCGGGCACGTAGAGCCCGGCGAACCCGCGCTGTTCCAGCTCACGGGCGAGGCGGGTCGGGGTGATCGTCTCGTCGGTGAGGAAGATCGTTACGGCGATGCGCATGGCGGGCCTTTCGGTGCCGGTTCCTCTGTGTTCATCTCGGTCTGTTCAGGTGGGCCGGTTCATCTGTACCGGGAGAAGAGGTCGGTGTCCATACCGACCGGTCGGCATTGATCGGCAATGTGAGGAGGGTGACTTCGTGACGGACGCACAGGACAACCCGATGGCACGCCGAGCACTGTTCGCGACGGGAGCCGTCGCCGCGCTTACCTTCAGGAACGTGAGCTTCGCCGCCGCAGAAGGACAGCAAGGACCACAGGGACCGCAGCCGGAGACGAGGACGGTACGGGGCACCCTGCCGCCCGGCTCCCCCGACTATGTGTACGTCCCCGTCGACGTGCCGCCGGGCGTACGCGAGCTGAGGGTGTCGTACAGCTACGACCGCCCCGCCGTCCCGGCCGGCACCCCCGGCAACGCGCTCGACATCGGCCTCTTCGACGAGCGCGGCACCGAGCCGGGCGGGGAGGGCTTCCGGGGCTGGTCGGGCGGCTCACGCACCGAGTTCTTCGTCCGGGCGGACGAGGCGACGCCGGGCTATGTGCCGGGACCGGTCCGCGCGGGCCGCTGGCACATCGCGCTCGGCCCCTACACGGTGGCGCCGCAGGGACTGACGTACGACATCACGGTCACCCTGACCCACGGCGACCCGGCGCCGGCCGCGCCGCCCGCCTCCTACCCGCCCGCCTCCGCGAAGGGCCGGGGCCGGGCCTGGTACCGGGGCGACTGCCACCTCCACTCCTGGTACTCCGACGGCCGCCGCACCCCGGCCGAGATCGGTGCCCTGGCGCGGGCGGCCGGCCTGGACTTCATCAACACCTCCGAGCACAACACGCACGCGGGCCACGGGGCGTGGGCGGACGTGGCGGGCGACGACCTGCTGGTGCTGCTCGGCGAGGAGGTCACGACCCGCAACGGCCACGTCCTGGCGGTCGGCACGGACCCCGGCACCTTCGTGGACTGGCGCTACCGGGCGAGGGAGGGCCGCTTCCCCCGCTTCGCCCGCCGCATCCGCCACGCGGGCGGCCTGGTGATCCCCGCCCATCCGCACGCCACCTGCATCGGCTGCTCCTGGAAGTTCGGCTTCGGGGAGGCGGACGCGGTGGAGGTGTGGAACGGCCCCTACACCGCCGACGACGAGGTGTCGCTCGCGGAGTGGGACGCGACCCTGCGGGGCGGTCCGGCGCGGTGGCTCCCGGCGGTGGGCAACAGCGACGCCCACCGGGACCCGGACGTCGTGGGCCTGCCCCAGACCGTGGTCCTCGCGGACGCCCTGAGCCGGGAGGCGGTCCAGGAGGGCATCCGGGCGGGCCGGGTGTACGTGGCGGAGTCGGGCGCGGTGTCGCTGTCCTTCACGGTGACGGGCGGCCGGGGCGAGCGGGCGGGCATCGGCGAGCGGCTGCGGGTGGACGCGGACACCCCGGTGACGGTCCGTCTGGAGGCGGCGGGCGCCCCCCGCTGCACGGTCCGCTTCGTGACGGACGAGGGCGTGGTGTTCACGAGCGCCCCGCTGCCGGTGTCGGGCGCGGGGGTCGTGGAGTGGCGTACGACCCCGGCGTACGCGGCGTACGTACGGGCGGAGGTCCGCCACGAGGTGGCGGCGGGACCGCTGCCGGGGGCGCTGGCCGCGTTCACGAATCCGGTGTTCCTGGGGAGCTGAGGGGCCGACCGACTCCGACGCCGACTCCGACTCCGGCGCCGGAATTGCCGGAACCCGGAAAGAATGTGCTGCTCCTGGCTGCCAGACGCTCTCCTTGTCTGCCTGGTCATGGCGGGAGAAGCTACGGCGACGGGGCCGGGCACGGGGGAGGCCGGGCACGGGCGGACGGGGGCGTCGGACGTGGCGGGCAGGGACACGGGCGGGAGCAGGGGCGGCATCACGCACCGACGGGGCGAGCGCCCCAGGAAGCACTCCGCGGCACGGACGCGGGCGTGGGGCGCGCTGCTCCTGACGCTGTCCCTGGTCCCGGCCCTGGCCTGCTACTTCGTCTTCACCCTCTGGCTCCCCGACGACCTCGACCGCTACCGGGACTACACGCGGGCCGAGCGCTGCGCCGCGGACACGTCGCCGCGAGAGTACGAGGACTGTCTCCGCGAGGTCGCCTTCACGGTGGACGGGACGAGGATCACGAGCGGCAGGAGCGCCCGCTATCAGGCCACGCTCTCCGGGGCGCCCTTCTGGAACGGCGTCGTGGACTTCGGCGACTCGGGCCCGCTGCTGTACGAGCTGGAACGGGGCGACCGGGTCACCGGCGTCGTCTGGCGCGGCGCCGTCATGTCGGTCAGCCGCGACGGCGTCCGCCAGGAGTCCTCCGACGAGCCCCGCGACGAGCCCCAGATGCCCGCCGCGCTCGGCACCTACGCGGGTCTCCTGGCGGCCATGGCCCTCACCGTCGGCGCGGCCCGCCTGACCAGGCCGCGCCGACCGCACCCGTTCCCGTGGCGCGGCTGGGGCAAGCCGATGCTGATCATCCTCTCGGTCGGCTGCCCCCTGCTGGGCCTCGTCGGCGTGTGGTGGGGCATCCCCTGGTGGCTGTTCCCTCCGGCCCTCGTCCCGCTCATGGGATACACGGCGTGGGAGCTGTACCGCTATCCGCGGCGCCGCCCGAAGCCGACGGCGGCGCCGGATTCCGGGAGCGTGACATGACGTGGACGCGTCGGCCGTGGCCGGGGACGTGTGTGGTGCGGTCGAGGGTCATGCCGAGTTTGGTCATCACGCGGGCCGAGGCGTGGTTGTCGACGTGGCAGATGCTGACGACGCGGTCGAGCCCCGCCTCGTCGAAGGCGAACGCCAGGACCACCCGGGCCGCCTCGGTGGCATAGCCCCGCCCCCACGAGCGGCGTCTCAGCCGCCAGCCGATCTCCACGGCCGGCAGGACCTCGGGGAGGAAGGCCGGAACGGCGAGCCCCACCCAGCCGATCAGCTCGCCGGTCGCCGTCTCCTCGGCGGCGAACAGGCCGAAGCCGCGCTCCTCCCAGCCCGCGCGCATCCGGTCCAGCGCCGCGGCGCTCCGCTCACGGGTGCCGGGTGAACCGTCGCCGATGTAGCGCATGACCTCCGGATCGGCCTCCATCTCCGCGAGGGCGTCGAGGTCGGTGTCCCGCCACTGGCGCAGCAACAGCCGTTCGGTGGGGAGCTCGGGGTGCGGTCGTCGTACGGGGTCTGGGCGTAACACGGGTTTCTTCCTTTCCGGGTGCGAGGATAGTCGGCCGATCTGGGCCTGGGCCGGGCCGGAGAGCCGACCGGGCCTCGGGTAACGGCGGTGAGGGCGCGGTGGCGACCCGCGACGCCCCAGGTGCCGCGTTTCGCTCGCCGGAGGCTCGCGTCCCGGCGTCTAGTCTCGGCCCGTGGAACAGCCCGAGCAGCGCGCCGAGGGTGCGGGACCGTTCACGACCCGGCTCACCTGGCGGCCACCCGGTGGCGGCACCGCCGTCTGGGAGTCACGGCCCGCCCGGCGCCAGGGCATCATCGCCGTCCGCGCGCCCGGCGCGACCGCAGGCCGGCGCACCAGCGCCGACGTCGTCGCCGTCCGCCGGCTGCGCCTGCTCAACGCCATCGCGGCGACCGCCTTCGTCATCGGCGGGGCGCTCTTCGCGCTCGGCGCGGGCGTGGCCCAGTTCGGCTCGGGGGACGCCACCGCCTGCGCGTCGATCTACTTCGCCGGGGGCCTCTTCTTCAACACGGGTGGTTTCGTCTCCCTCCTCCAGGTCGTCAACGCGCCCCGGCACGTCCCCGGCGGCGAGGGCCGACTGCTCACGCCCCCGTGGCGCTGGTGGAGTTACGAGCCCACGCGCATCGACTGGCTGAGCGTGTTCGTCCTCTTCGTCGGCACCCTCGTCTTCGGCGTCAACCTGCTGGACTCGTTCCTCCAGGGCCTGAGCGTGCAGCAGGTCAACCGGCTGATCTGGGTGCCGGACGTGATCGGCTGCGCCCTCTTCCTGATCTCCGGCCACCTCGCCTTCTCCGAGATCTGCCACACCCACCGCCCCTGCCTGCGCTGCCGCAGCCTCGGCTGGTGGATCGTCGCCGTGAACCAGTTCGGCTCCGTCCTCTTCATGGTCTCGGCGATCGCCGCGTACACCCGCCCCGCGACGGACAGCCTCGTCAACGCCACGATCGCCAACTGGGGCACTCTCCTCGGCGCGGCCTGCTTCTCCGCCGGCGGCGCCCTCCAGCTCTTCGAGCGTCCCTGACGCCGACGCGGGGTTCTTCGAGGACTCAGTCGACCACTTGCGGATCACGAAAGTAGTAGACAACCGTCACTCCCATGCCCTGGGTGTGTGTATAGACGACCGTGATCGCCTCGGCCGAGTCACGGGCGAGAGGGGTCGTATACGTGTACTCGACGGACGGCGGGCGCCAGCCGGGGATCTCTCGGCCCACCGCCGGGTCGCGTCCGATCGCCAGGAGCGCATCCCGGACGACCTCTCGTTCCCCTTCGGTCAGCTCACCGAGCGCCTTCTTCGCGGGCTCGGCCTCCTCCAGAGGGACATCATTCACGCCCTGCCGCCTCCGCCGCGCGCGTCCTCCAGAGCGGTCATGATCTCCGGCGAGTTCCTGATCAGGATCCGGTGCCGGTAGGCCCGTACCACCGCCGCCGCGCCCGCGAAATCGTTGGTCGGAGCGGCTCCTATGGCGGCGGCCAGCTCCTGCTCGAAGCGCTCCCGGTCGCCTGGGAAGCCGTAGCGGCTGAGCGCACTGCGCAGATCGTCCACGGTCCGGATCTCCGGGAGAGGCATCGCTCCCCAGTCTCGCTCGGGCTGTGCGCTCATGACTTGCTCCAGGTGAACGGGGCATGGCTCCATTTCCAGTATGGCGCCGGACGGCCGGGCCCGGCAGCGCGTACTCACCACGCCACCCCGCGCCCGCAGTCCGCCCACAGCAGCTTGCCGCCCCGCGACGCACCCAGTTCGCGCAGCACGGACACGCCCACCTCGTCGGCACAGGCCCGCACCAGGTGCAGGCCGCGGCCGCCTTCCGTGTCGGGCGGCGGTACGGCGTCCTTGTCGACGTCGGCGGAGAAGGCGGGCGGGACTGTGGGGTCCGTGTCCCATACGGCGACCCGTAGGCGGCCGGGGTTCGGTGACAGCACGCGGAGCGCGTACGGGCCCTTCGTGTGGCAGTGCGAGTTGGCGAGCAGCTCGCCCGCGACCAGCTCCGCCGTGGGGGTCAGCTCGCCCAGGTCATGGGCGGCGAGGATCAGTCTGAGGGTGCCTCGGGCGATACCCGGTGCGCGTGGATCTCGGGGAAGGTGCAGGGTGTAGTTCCAGCACGGGGTTACGGTGGCCATGGAAGTCTCCGATCACTGAGGGGAGTTGAACGGATGCCTGGTGTCATCGCCGCGGCGTCCCGCGGTGCGCTTCCGGGCGGGGCGCCTGGTGAAGAAGGTACGGCTCAGCAAATGTCATTTGCGAGCTTTCGAGATACCTATGCCCATATCCCCCTCGTGTGAGTGACCCAACTGAACGTGTGCCCAAGAGGAGTTCAGGTGCCCGGAAGACCATCTCTGACGGCCCGTCGCCTCCGAGTAGCCGTCGAGCTGCGCAAAATGCGTGAACGCGCGGGCATGACAGCCACCGAGGCTGCTCACACGCTCGGGACGAGCCAAGGGCAGCTCAGCAACGTCGAGTCGGGGCGATTCGGGGTGAGCCCGGAACGGGTCAGGGCCCTGGCTCGCATCTACTCCTGCCCCGACCCGGAGTTCATCGAAGCCCTGGTCGACATGGCCACCGACAGGACGCACGGCTGGTGGGAGTCGTACCGAGAGGTACTGCCGTCAGGCCTGCTCGACCTGGCGGAACTGGAACATCACGCCACTGCGGTGCGCACCGCCTACACCTCTCACATGCCCGGCCTGTTGCAGACACCCGACCATGCGAGGGAGATCTTCCGGCACATCATCCCGGCGCCCACCCCACCCGAGATCGAGCACCGCGTTTCCCATCGGATCAAACGGCAGGGTCAGCTGTACGGGACGAGCCCGACTCCGTACCGAACCGTCGTACACGAAGCCGCCCTGCACATGGGCGTCGGCGGCCGGGCTGTGGCGCGGGCGCAGTTGCAGCACCTGCTCGACATGGGCGCCCAGGACCACATCACCATCCGTGTGCTGCCCTTCGGCATCGGCGCGTTCCCCGGGTCGGGGCAGTCCATCAACTACCTGTGCGGTCCGGTCCCCCAACTCGACACCGCACAACTCGACCAGTTCCACGGTCCCGTTCTCCTCGACGCCGAGGCCCACTTGCAGAAATACCGCCGTCTGCTCGACATCGTGGAAACCACCGCACTGACCCCCGAGAAGTCCCTGGACCTGGTCCACTCCATCGCCCAGAACATCTGAAGGAGCCGACATGCCCCTCAGCCCCTGGCAGAAGTCCTCGTACTGCCAAGAAGGCGACGCCTGCCTCCACATATCCACCGGCCCCCGCACCCTCACCACCATCCACCTCACCGAATCCGCCGACCCCGCCCAAACCGTCCTCACCGCCACCCCCTCCGCCTTCGCCGCCCTCCTCCACACCCTCGGGCGGCCGTCAGCCCACCGGTGAGCCCTCCCCCAGCTCCGCCACCACCGCCGCATGGTCCGTCGGCCACACCCCGTCCAGCGGGGCCAGGCCCGCACGGCGTATGTCGAGCACGCGGCCCTCGCCCGACGGGCCCGGTGGGCCCACGTGGATGTAGTCGATGCGGGACGGGGGTTCCAGGAGGCGGGCCGCGTAGGGGTTCTCCGGGGTCCAGGTCGCCGAGGGGGCGGACGGGTCGGCGTGGGACCAGGCGTCCTGGAGGCCGGTGAGGAGGCGGACCTCGTCGGAGTCGGGGCGGGCGTTGAAGTCGCCGGTGACGACGGGGGGATGAGGGGTGTCGCCCGCCCTCGATGACACGAAGTCCGCCAGCGCGCCGACCTGTTCGCAGCGGACCGCGGACGCGCCCGGTGCCGACGTCAGGTGGACCGTGAAGAAGGGGATGTCGTACGACGGCGTCGCCAGGCGGGCGTGGAGCGCCGCCCGGCCGTCCGCCAGCTCGGCCGGGGCCGGAAGGAGCAGCGTCCGCTGCTCGGTCACCGGCCAGCGGCTCAGGACCGCGTTGCCGATGTCCACGCCGTCGGAGTCCTCGATGCGCCGGCGCCAGCGCTCGGGGAGCGGGGAGGGCGCCCAGGCGCAGTGCAGGCCCAGGTCGGCCGCGAGCCACTGCGCGAGGTTCTCGCCGTCCGCCGCCGCCCAGACCTCCTGGAGGCCGACCACGTCGGGGCGCAGGTCCCGCAGCACCGCCAGGATCGCCTTCTGCCGCTCGCGCCACGGGCCGAAGCGCCACCAGAGGTTCCAGGTCACCACGCGCACGACAGGCACCCGCTCTCGTCACGACAACGGCATGGGCGACCATGGAAACACGTGCAGCAAGTGACGCAGCAGAGCCTCACGTGAAGGAGTCCACCGGCCGATGCCTCGCTCCCCCGACCTCCGCTTCCGCGCGACCACCGCCTTCCAGCGGCATGTCGCCAATCCGCTGATGCGCCGACTGCCGTTCCACACGCTGCTGGAGACCACCGGCCGGGTCTCGGGCCGGCCCCGGCGCACGCCGCTGGGCGGGCGGCGGGTCGGTGACGTGTTCTGGCTGGTGTCGGAGTTCGGGGAGCGGTCGCAGTACGTCCGCAACATCATGGCCGATCCCCGGGTGCGGGTGCGGATCGGCGGCCGCTGGCACACCGGTACGGCCCACCTGCTGCCCGACGACGACCCGGTGGCGAGGCTGCGCACCCTGCCCAGGGCCAACAGCGCGGCCGTACGGGCCATGGGGACGCAGTTGCTGACCGTCCGGGTGGATCTGGACGGCTGAGGTACGGCGGCAGTGGCCCCCTCGCACCGGGGGCCACTGCCGGCCTGCTAGCTCACTTGGCGGGCTTGTAGAACGCGTACGTCGCCGTGTACGGGACGCTGACCTGGTCCGTGCCCGTGCAGGTGGTCGTCGGGGCGACGCCGCCCGTGGTGTTCAGGCGCTGGATGTAGGTGACGCCCGCGAAGGTGCCCGTGCCGCGCGTGGCGGTGGACTGGAGCAGCAGCTCCGGGATGGTGCCGGTCTTGGGCGAGTTGGCGATCGCGGAGGCGTTCACCGCGCTGCCGTCGACCGTGGAGACCCAGACGGGGCCGCGGGAGTGCAGGGCGACGGTGCGGCCTCGCTTGTCGGAGAGGGTGGCGGCGGGCTCCAGGAGCTTCCAGGCGCCGTCGGTGCAGGTGTAGGTCTGCACACCGTGGGCGGGGAAGACACCGGTCAGCTTGTTGCCGTCGGGCACGGCGAGGGCGGCGGGGGCCTTGACGGCGGCCGCGGCGGGGGCGGGCTCCGTGGCGGCGGCGTTGCCCGCCGTGGTGCCCAGGAAGAGACCGGCGGCCGCGGTGGCGGCGGCCGTGGTGGTGAGGACGAGACGCTTGGCGTGCTTCAAGTGAGCTCTCCGCAAAGGTTTCTGACGAAGGAGTGCCTGGCAGATGGGGACCGACAGACGTTGCCCGGCCGATGGTGCCGGACCGATGTTGTCCATCTGATGTTTCCCGGGTGCAGGGCGAGGGTAGGACGGTCTGATGGGCCGTCCGTGTCCGTGGTCCCCCGGGCCGGGACGCTACGGGCTCACCGGAGGATTTCCAGCCCCATCGGCCGAATATGGACCTCCCGCACTCCCCTGTCTGCCCGCCCGGGACACTCCCCGTGGCGCCAAAGGGCACCTCGATCCGGCCGGACGACCGGGCGGCGGTCTACGCCCCCCGGTCCCCCAGTCCCGTCCCCTGGTTCCGTCTCTCAGTCGCGCCGGATCAGCTCGGGATCGATACGGCGTCCCACCAGGGGGAGCGACCCCACCGCGGCCGCCACCACGACGCCCGTCGCGGCGAGCGTCAACAGCGGTATGCCCTCCACGTCCCAGCGGACCGCGCCGCCTCCGGTGATCAGATAGCTGGACTCGGCGAGCTTGCCCGTCACGAGCGCCAGGACGAGTCCGAGGCTCAGCGGCAGCACGACCTGGGCACACTGCACCGCCCGCATGGTTCTCGCCCGGGCGCCGATCAGCGTGACGGCGGTGACCTGTGCCCGGCGTTCGACGGCCCGGTCGGTGACGGACACCAGGAACGCGGCCACCCCGATGACCAGGCCCATGATCATGCCCAGGGCCAGCAGGGTCTCGACCACGGAGATCTGCTCCAGCCCCTGGACGTTCAGTCCGACCAGCTCGATCTCGGCGATCGGGGCGACGGCCGCGATGCCGTCGAGGACCGCCCGTACCTTTCCGGGGTCGGAGCTGCCGACGAGTACGAGGCTCGCGTCGCGCGGGCGGGCGTCGGCGGGGAGGGCGGACGGGGGGACGAGGAGCACCGCGCCGCCGACCGCGGACGCCTCGTACCCCCTGTAGACGACACGCTCGGCCGGCATGACGATGTTCCGGTTCTCGTCATGCTTGGTCTCGGTACGGAAGCGGAACGGGAACGACGTACCGGGTTTGAGTTCCGATCCCACACTTGAGTTGAGGTCGACGAGCCGCAGCACCTTGCCGTCCACACAGCCCTCGGTACGCACGGTCAGCTCTTCCAGCTGGGCGCAGGTGGCCACCAGGGCCGTCGCCGAGGACGCGAAGGTCCCCGGAGCCGGGTCGTCGAGGTCGAGCCACGAGTTCATCAGCATGGTGTGCGCGCTGACCCCTGGCGCCTTGGCGAGGTCCAGCTGCTGCTGCGCGCTGAGCTTCGACAGGGGCAGGGAGTATTCCTGTACCGGGCCGTACGGGCGGGTGACCTGTTCCAGCTGGATGAGGACGCCCTGGGCGAGTGAGGCGGCGTAGACGAGCAGCACGAGGCCGGTGACCACCCGCATCGTGCTACCGGGCTCGGCCTCGTTGCGCCGCATCGCCAGGTTGAGGGTCAGGGACTGCGTGTTACGCGCGACCCGGCTCGCCAGCGCGTAGGACAGCAGCGGCAGGGTGAGCACGAGTCCTACACCGGTCAGGACGACGCCGACGACCACCAGCACCGCGTTCAGGCCGAGGCTGGAGGCGGGACGCCCCACCAGACCGGTGGCGCAGAAGCCGCACACGATGCCCAGGCCGCTGAGCAGCAGCAGACCGACCCACTTGGTCGGGGGCCGTGGCACCGCCGTACGCCGAACCGCGAGCGGGTTGGCGGTCGCGTCCCGCGCGCTCTTGCGGCCGACGAACCAGGCGAGGGCCGGGCAGCCGATCAGGCAGATCGCGACGGTGGTCGTGGACAGGGCGCCGTCGTCCGGGTACCACCTCAGTCCGGGCAGCCCGGCCCGGGACATCACCTGGTTGAGCACCCAGTACTCGCCCAGTCCCAGCACCGCGCCGAGCAGGGCGGCGACGACGGTCTCGGCGGCGTTCACGCGCTGGGTGCCCCTGACACTCAGCCCGAGCAGCCGCAGGGCAGCGAGACGACGCATCCGGCTGGCGGCGGAGAGCCGGGCACAGACGGACAGGAAGATGGCCAGGGGCAGCAGGACCAGCGTGGCCAGGGCGAACCGGACGTCGGTGAGGGTGGAGGAGTCGACGGCGGGGAACGGTGCGTAGCGGTAGCCGAAGTCCTTCAGGGTGCGGCCGTCGTCCGCGATCTTCGCCCGTTCGGTACCTACGTACGCGTACAGCTCGTCGGGGTGGGCGAGCCCGGCTGGGCCGATCACGCCCGCCTCGCGGCCGGGCAGCAGGCCCTTGACGGCGGGTGCCTCGCGCAGCAGTTCGTGAACCCGTGGGGAGACGAACACCTCACCCGGGGAGGGCAGGTCGCTCAGTCCTGGGGGGACCGAGCGTGCGCCCCCGGTGCCCTTGGCGACGAACACACGGGTGAAGGACTGGGACCCGTAGGAGTCGTCGCGCTGCAGGACGAGTGTGCCGTCCGCCGGGCCCTTCGCCGAAGTGACGGGCTGCCGTGCGGCGGCGCGCGCGTCGTGGGCGTCGAGGATCGCCGGGACGGTGAGGACGAGGGCGAGGCAGCACACCCCGATGGACCCGCCGACCGCCATCAGGAAGAACCGGATGCGGTTGCCGCGGCCCGAGCCGAACAACAGGCGCAGGCCGAGCAGGAATTCGGTCACCGCGCACCTCGTGGGCCGAGAACGCCGTCGGACATCGTGTAGTGGGTGTCGGCCTGCGCCGCGATGGCGAGGTCGTGGGTCACCAGGATGACGGCGGTGCCCTGCGACCGAGCCAGGTCGAGGAACTCCTTGAGGACGGCGCCGGCGTTGGCGCTGTCGAGCGACCCGGTCGGTTCGTCCGCGAAGACGACGGCGGGCCGGTGGACGAGGGAACGCGCGACGGCGACGCGCTGGCTCTGCCCGCCGGACACCTGGGCGGGCCGGCGTTCCCGCAGATCGCCGAGGCCGAGGCGCTCGAGTACCTCGCCGGCCGCCGCGAGGGCGGGGCGCTTGCGCTGCCCGGCGAGCCTCAACGGCAGGGCGGTGTTCTCCTCGACGGTGAGCTCGGGCAGCAACTCGCCGTACTGGAAGACGAATCCGAAGCGTTCCCGGCGCAGCGTGCTGATCTCGTCGTCGGTGAGATCACCGAGCGTGCGCCCCTCGAACCGGACCTGTCCACGGGTGACGGGCAGAACCCCGGCCAGGCAGTAGAGCAGCGAGGACTTGCCGGAGCCGCTCTGCCCGGTGATCGCCACGACTTCCCCGGCCGAGACGGACAGATGCGCGTCACGAACGGCGAGCTGACTGCCGTAGGAGAGGTCGACTCCCGTGGCAGTGAGTATTTCAGACATTCCTTTGCTTCCCCCAAGAAGCGATGCGGGCCCAGGTGTGCACCCCTGGGCCCGCAGAGTCTGCCGAAGCGGTGGCTTACCTCTGGTAGTGCTTGGTCGGCGAGCAGTTGTCCGGGTTCAGCGAGCCCTTGTCACGGCAGACGCGTATGTACGCGTCGTCGGTGTGGAGCGCGGCACCGTCCCAGTTCAGCTGGTCGAAGTGCACGGTGCTCCGCTGCTTGCCGTTGTACCGGCTCCAGTCGTAGCCCTCGACGCGCACCTGCATGTAGACGTTGTGACCGTCCCCGTTGTCGGTGTCGTCCAGGTCGCCCTTCCACTCGAAGGCACCGTGGTTCTGTCCCGACGGCCAGAACGCGTACTGGCCGTTCAGGAACTTCGCGCCCCCCGTGGACAGCGTCGGAATGGTGTGCCACGAAACCGCCATCGCGGTCCCGGCGCTGAGAGCGAAAATGCCGCCGGCGAGCACGCCAACTGCCAATTTACGCAAGGTTCCTCCCGTTTTTTCTCCCCGGCTGGTCATGGCCGGGGATCGACGGGAGATTAACAGCTGTTAACCGCGAAGACACAGCAAAATTTGATCAAGCCACGACAAGAGTGTTTTCCGGCCAGTCCGAGCCCGCCTCACCCCGGCCAGACGATCGCCTGCACCTCGCTGTACGCGTGCAGCGCGTACGAGCCGACGTCGCGGCCCACCCCGCTCTGCTTGAAGCCGCCGAAGGGGGCCTCCATGTTGCGGCCGACGGTGTTGACGCCGACGCCGCCGGCCCGTAGCCGGCGGGCCACGCGGAAGGCGCGGGCCACGTCGCCGGACCACACGTAGTCGATGAGGCCGTAGTCGCTGTCGTTGGCGAGGGCCACGCCCTCGTCCTCCTCGTCGAAGGGGATGACGACGACCACCGGTCCGAAGATCTCCTCCCGGGCCACCCGCATGTCGTTGGTGCAGTCCGCGAGGAGGGTCGGGCCGATGTAGAAACCGCGGGAGGGGAGGTCGTACCCCGGCCCGTCCCCGGCGAGGACCGTCGCGCCCTCCTTGCGGCCGAGTGCGACGTACGACTCGACGCGGTCGCGGTGGGCGGCGGAGATCACCGGGCCGACCACCGTGTCCGGCAGCCGGGGATCCCCCACCTTCAAGCGGGCCGCGTACGCCGCCAGTTGCTCCACCAGGCGCCCGTACACCCCGCGCTGGGCCAGCACCCGGGTCGGGGCCGTGCAGATCTGTCCGCTGTAGAAGGAGAAGGTGGTGCCGATCCCGGCGACGGCCGAGCCGAGGTCCGCGTCGTCGAAGACGAGCGCCGCGCCCTTCCCGCCCAACTCCATGAGCTGGCGTTTCATCGTCCGCCCGCACACCTCGCCGATCCGCTGCCCGACCGCCGTCGAACCGGTGAAGCTCACCATGTCCACGTCCGGCGACTCCACGACCGCCTCGCCGACGGCGACCGCCTGCCCGGAGACGACGTTCACCACCCCGCGCGGCGCCCCGGCCGCCTCCAGCGCCTCCGCCATCCGGTACACCGACAGGGGGTCCTGCGGGGCGGGCTTCACGACCACCGTGTTGCCCATGGCCAGTGCGGGGGCGACCTTCCCGGCCGGGTTCGCCCAGGGGTTGTTGTACGAGGTGATGCAGGCGACGACCCCGGCCGGCTGCCGTACGGCGAGCGCGCCCATCACGCCCGCCCTCCCCATCGGCCCGGCCTCGTTGATCTGCGGCGCGATCGCCCACTCGGCGGGCTCCACGCGCGCGTAGCGCCGGAAACGGGCCGCGGCCACCCCCACCTGCATCCCGCGCGCGGTCCCGGTCGTGGCGCCGGTCTCGGCCTGGGCGAGGGAGGCGTACGGCGCCAGCTGCCCGCGGATGATGTCGGCGGCCCGGCCGAGGACCGCCGCCCGTTCCTCCGGTGCCGTGCGGGACCACGGACCGAAGGCCTCCCGGGCCGCCGCGCAGGCCGCGAGGGCCTGCTCCCGGGAGGCCTCCGGCGCCCCGCCGACGGTCTCCTCGGTCGCCGGGTCGGTCACCTCGTAGTGCCCGCCGTCCGGCTCCACCCAGGCCCCGCCGACGAACAGTCGCTGCCCGTCGCCCGGACTCACCGGGTGCTCACCGTCTCGGTGTCGCGGCCCGACCGCAGCACCCGCCCCGGCACCGCCCCGGTCACCACGTCGTCGCGGATGGCCTCGACGCCGTTGACCCAGACGGCCCGTACTCCGACGGCCCGGGAGTCCAGCCTGGGGCTGTCACCCGGCAGGTCGTGCACGAGGGTGGCCTTGCCCGCGTCGATCCGGTCCGGGTCGAACAGGACGAGGTCCGCGTGCCAGCCCTCCCGCACCTGCCCGCGTTCCCGCAGCCCGAACAGCCGCGCCGGGTCGTCGGTGAGCATCTTCACGGCCTGTTCGAGAGTCGTCAGCCGACGTCCGCGCAGACAGTCCCCGAGGAAGCGGGTGGTGTACGGCGCCCCGCACATCCGGTCCAGATGCGCGCCCGCGTCGGAGCCGCCGAGCAGCACGTCCTCGTGCTGCCAGGCCTCGGCGCGCAGGGCCCAGGAGGCGGGGTCGTTGTCGGTGGGCATCGGCCACAGGACCGTACGCAGCTCGTCGGCCACGCAGATCTCCACCAGGCAGGAGAAGGGATCCAGCCCCCGCTCCCGCGCGATGTCCGCCACCACGCGCCCGGTGAGCCCCTCGTTGGCCGCGCTGTACGTGTCGCCGATGACGTACCGCCCGAAGTCGGTCAGCCGCCGGAAGACGCCCGCCTCCTCGGACCCGGCCCGCCGCACCAGCTCGGCCCGTACGTCCGGGTCCCCCAGCCGCTCGATCCGCTCCGGCACCGGCAGCCCCAGGACCTCGCCCCAGCCGGGGATCAGGTTCAGCGCGCAGAACGTGCCCAGCGACATGTTCATCGGCGTGAGGATCGGCATGGTGAGCGCCACCACCCGGCCGCCGGCCTTGCGCGCCCGCTCGCTGGCCACCAGCTGCCGGGGCACCCGCTCCGGCACGGCCGAGTCGATCGTCAGCACGTTCCAGTTCAGGGGCCGCCCGGCCACCGCGCTCATCTCCACGAGCAGATCGATCTCGGCGTCGCTGAACTGGTCCAGACACCCCGCGACGATCGCCTCGATCTGCGTGCCCTCGTGCTCACCGACGGCCCGCGACAGCGCCAGCAGCTCCTCGGGCCCCGCGTGCCGCGAGGCGACCGGCTGCCGGTCCCCGTCCGAGTGGGTGGACGACTGCGTGGTCGAGAACCCCCAGGCACCGGCCTCCATGGCCTCGTGCAGCAGCCGTACGATCGCCGCCAGCTGCTCCTCGCCGGGCTGCCCGCCGATGGCGTCCGCCCCCATCACATACCGCCGCAGCGCACAGTGCCCCACCATGAACCCGGCGTTGACGGCGATCCGCCCCTCCAGGGCGTCCAGGTACTCCCCGAACGAACTCCAGCTCCAGGGCGCCCCCTCCTCCAGCGCCACCAGCGACATCCCCTCCACCTTGGACATCATCCGGCGGGTGTAGTCGGCGTCCGAGGGCCGCGCGGGGTTGAGCGGCGCGAGGGTGAACCCGCAGTTCCCGGCGGCCACGGTCGTCACCCCGTGGTTGAGGGACGGGGTCGCGTACGGGTCCCAGAAGAGCTGGGCGTCGTAGTGCGTGTGGGGGTCGACGAACCCGGGGGCGAGGACGAGTCCGTGCGCGTCCTCACTGCTGCGGGCTTCCTCGGTGACGGTCCCGACGACGGCGATCCGCCCGTCCCGTATCCCGACGTCGGCGACGAAGGCGGCCGTCCCGGTCCCGTCGACGACGGTCGCACCTTTGATGACGTGATCAAGCATGGGGTTCCCTTTTCAACTCCGTGACTGAAAAGGGGCGCGGGGAACTGCGCGACCAGCCACAACGCACCCGCACCCGCCGACGAACGCTCAAGCCCCTTGACGGAACCGCGTGGTCCGGTGGACAGGATCCGTGTCGATCTTCGGAATCACGTGCTCCCCGATCAGCCGGATCGTCTGGAGCGTCTCCTCCTTGGGCACCCCCACCGGCAGCCCGAACGACAACTGATCGGCCCCTGCCTGCTCCCACCGCTTGCACTGCCGCAGCACCTCGTCCGGGTCCCCGCAGATCAGCAGCTCCTCCTCCACGAGCAGTTCCACGAACTCCGGCGTGTACTCGGGCAGCGTCTCCGGCCACTCCGGGAACCCCTCGGGCCGGGGGAAGGTGTCGTGGTACCGGAACACCAGCGAGGGCAGATAGTGCAGCCCGCCGTTGGTGGCGATACGGATGGCCTCGTCGTGGGTGGGCGCGCAGATCGCCGTGGTCGTGACCATCACGTTGTCGTTGACGAAGTCCCCAACGGGTTCGGCGTCGACGATCGCGGTCTTGTACTTCTCCAGCACCCACTCCATGTCGGAGACCTTCTGGATGCTGAACCCCAGGACGCCGAGCCCCTTCCGCGCGGCCATCTCGTACGACGGCGGCGACCCGGCCGCGTACCACATCGCCGGATGCGACTTGCCGTACGGCTTGGGCAGGACCTTCCTCGGCGGGAGCTGCCAGTGCTTGCCCTGGAAGCCGGCGTACTCGTCCTGGAGCCACATCTTGGGGAACTCCGCGATGGTCTCCTCCCAGATCTCCTTGGTGTAGTTCATGTCGGTGATGCCGGGCAGGAAGCCGAGGATCTCGTGCGACCCGGCGCCCCGGCCGCTGCCGAACTCGAAGCGGTTCTCGCTGAGATGGTCGAGCATGGCGACCTTCTCGGCGACCTTCACGGGGTGGTTGACCTGGGCGAGGGGGTTGAAGATGCCCGATCCGAGGTGGATCCGTTCCGTCGCGTGGGCGAGGTAGGCGAGGAACACCTCGTTGGCGGAGAGGTGGGAGTACTCCTCCAGGAAGTGGTGCTCCGACGCCCAGGCGTACTTGAAGCCGGACCGGTCCGCCTGGATGACGTACTCGGTCTCCTCCATCAGCGCCTTGTGCTCGGCGAGGGGGTCGGTCTCGGCGCGCTTACCCACGTATCCCTGTACAAAGAGCCCGAATTCCACGGAGGTTCACCGTCCCTGGATCAGTTTTCTGACACATCGTCAGTTTTGGAGACTCTGACACCGCCCGCATGCAGGGTCAATAGCTGACGGGCAGTCAGATGACGCTGACGCCCGCCAGCCATCCCCCGTCGATCACGAACGGCTGCCCGGTGATGTACGAGGAGTCCTCCGCGGTGAGGAACAGCGCCAGCCGGGCCACCTCCTCGGCCCGCCCGATCCGGCCCAGCGGCACGAGCTTGCGGTAGAGCTGGTCCAGCGCCCGGGTGGTCTCCTCGGGGTCCGCGTCGGGGTCCAGCCGCGCCGGGTTGGACATCGCGGTGTCGATGGCGCCGGGGCACACCGCGTTGACCCGGATCCGGCGGGGCGCCAGCTCCAGCGCGGCGACCCGGGTGAGGCCGAGCACGGCGTGCTTGCTGGCCGCGTAGGCGCCGACGGCCGCCATGCCGGTGAGCCCGGTGTAGGAGGCGGTGTTGACGATGGTGCCGCCGTCGGCGAGCTGGGGCGCGACCGTGCGCACGCCCAGGAAGCAGCCGACCTGGTTGACCTGCACGACCTGCATGAACTCGTCGAGGGGTGTGTCGACGAGGGCGTTGAAGCGCAGGATCCCGGCGTTGTTGACCAGCCCGTCGAGATGCCCGTACGCCTCCTTCGCGGCCCGTACGGCGGCGGTCCACTCCTCCTCGCGGCCGACGTCGAGGTGGACGTAGAGCGCGTCGATCTCCTCGGCGAGGGCGCGGCCCCGGTCGTCGAGGACGTCGGCGACGACGACCCGGGCGCCCTCCTCCCGGAACAGCCGCGCCTCCTGTTCGCCCTGTCCGCGCGCGGCGCCGGTCACCAGGACGACTCTTCCGTCGAGCTTGCCCATCTCAGTCTCCTCGCAGCCGGGGGGCCACCTCGGCCCCGAACGCCGTGATCTGGTCGGTGAGTTCGGCGCGGTCGCGGCAGCGGAAGCGGACCTGGATCTGGTCCACGCCCATCGCGGCGTAGGCGCCGAGGGACTCGGCGAGGGCCTCGGGGGGCCCGGTGAGGGTGCGCCGGCCGGTGTCCCAGGCGGGCGTGCCGACGTAGAGGGGCTCGGTGATGGCGCCGACGGTGAACGCGCCCCCGGTGGCGCGGTGCTCGCCGCGCAGCCGCCGTATCCGCTCGATCTGCGCGGGCAGCCGGTCCCGGGGGTCGCCCTGGGGCAGCCAGCCGTCGCCCTTGAGGGCGGCCCGGCGGACCGCCGCCGGGGAGGAGCCGCCGACCCACAGCGGCACCCGCGCCTGGGCCGGCCGGGGCCGCTGCCCGAGCCCCTCGAAGTCGTACCGCTTGCCGTGGTGGACCGGGAACTCCTCCGGCCCCAGCGCGGCCCGCAGCGCGTCGATCGTCTCGTCCAGTACGGCGCCCCGCCGCTCGAAGTCGGCTCCGAGCGCCTCGAACTCCTCCCGTACGTGTCCGGCGCCGACCCCGAGGATCAGCCGGCCGCCCGAGAGCGCGTCCAGGGTGGCGTACTGCTTGGCGGTGACGAGGGGGTGGCGCAGGCCGACCACCGCGACATGGCTGAGCAGCCGGATCCGCTCGGTGACGGCGGCCAGGTGGGCGAGGGTGGCCACGGGGTCGTACCAGACGGTGCTCATCGCGTCCGCGAGGCGGCGCGGGATCGCCACGTGGTCGCAGACGGCGAGATAGGCGAAGCCGGCCCGGTCGGCGGCGCGGGCGACGGCGACGAGGTCGGCCGGGCCCGCGTCGGCCTCCCAGGGCTCGGCGAACATCGCGGACTGGGACTGGACCGGGAGCTGGATGCCGTACGCGACGCGTGCGGGGGGCCCTTGGAGGCTCACCGGGGGCTCCACAGGCCGTCCGGGGTCAGCCCCAGCAGGTCGATGGCGTTGCCGCGGACGATCCGCTCGACGACCGCCGGGTCCAGATGGCCCATCTGGGCCTCGCCGACCTCGCGGGACTTGGGCCAGGTGGAGTCGGAGTGGGGGTAGTCGGTCTCGTAGAGGACGTTGCCGAGGCCGATGGAGTCCAGGTTGCGCAGGCCGAAGGCGTCGTCGAAGAAGCAGCCGTAGACGTGGTCGGCGAAGAGCTCGGACGGCGGCCGGTGGACCTTGTCGGCGACCCCGCCCCAGCCGCGGTTCTCCTCCCAGACCACGTCCGCGCGCTCCAGGATGTACGGGATCCACCCGATCTGGCCCTCGGCGTACATCACCTTCAGGTCGGGGAAGCGTTCGAACTTGCCGCTCATCAGCCAGTCGACCATCGAGAAGCAGCAGTTGGCGAAGGTGATGGTGGAGCCGACGGCGGGCGGGGCGTCCGCCGAGGTGGAGGGCATCCGGCTGGACGAGCCGATGTGCATGGCGACGACCGTGCCGGTCTCGTCGCAGGCGGCGAGGAACGGGTCCCAGTAGTCGGTGTGGACCGAGGGCAGGCCCAGGTGCGGGGGTATCTCGGAGAACGCGACGGCGCGGACCCCGCGGGCGGCGTTGCGGCGGACCTCGGCGGCGGCCAGTTCGGCGTCCCACAGGGGGACGAGGGTGAGCGGGATCAGCCGGCCCCGGGCCTGCGGGCCGCACCACTCCTCCACCATCCAGTCGTTGTAGGCGCGCACGCAGAGCAGGCCCAGCTCGTGGTCGGCGGCCTCGGTGAAGGTCTGGCCGCAGAATCGCGGGAAGGTCGGGAAACAAACCGCGGACTGCACGTGGTTGACGTCCATGTCGGCGAGCCGGGAGGGGACGTCGTAGGAGCCGGGGCGCATCTGCTCGTAGGTGATGACCTCCAGCCTGATCTCGTCCCGGCTGAAGCCGACGGCGGTGTCGAGGCGGGTGAGGGGGCGTTTGAGGTCCTCGTAGACCCACCAGTCGCCGAGGGGGCCGTCGTCGCCGGGGTCACCCATGACGGGCTTGAAGCGGCCGCCGAGGAAGGTCATCTCCTTCAGCGGGGCGCGCACGATGCGCGGGCCGGTGTCGAGGTGCTTCTTCGGGAGCCGGTCCTGCCAGACGGTGGGGGGTTCGACGGTGTGGTCGTCGACGGAGATGATCATCGGGAGAGGGGTCGTGGTGCCGGATGTGGTCTCCATGGGGGCACGGTAGCGCCGATCTGACGGTCCGTCAGCTGTATCAGACGGGGTCGGAGTTGATCGACTCTGTGGAGAGGTGTGCGTCCCGGATGTGAGGGCTGTGTGGACTCACGTGCGCCGCCCGGAATCGGCGTCCTGCGCGGCTGACGACTCCGGTGCCGACAAGGCAAGATGAACCGGTCATTCGGATGTCTAAGGGGAGCCCTGATGGACCACCGCGTAGGACCCGGCGGCCCGCGCGTGCCGGAGCAGAGGCGTCCCGGCTCCCCCGGGGAACCGGCGGCGCTCCGCTTCGACGTGCTCGGCCCGGTGCGCGCACGGCGCGGCGAGGAGCAGCTGAACACCGGGTCCCCGCAGCAGCGGGCGCTGCTGGCCGCCCTGCTGCTGCGCGAGGGCCGTACCGCGACCGCGGGTGAGCTGATCGACGCCCTGTGGGGCGAGGAACCCCCGTCGCAGGCGCTGGCGGCGGTACGGACGTACGCCTCGCGGCTGCGCAAGGTGCTGGACCCCGGGGTCCTGGTGAGCGAGTCCGGCGGCTACGCCGTGCGCGGCCTCGGCGAGGGCGCCCTCGATCTCGCGGTCGCGCAGGACTGGGCGGCCCAGGCGGAGAAGGCGCGCACCTCCGGCGACCTGGGCCGGGCCCGCGAGCACCTCAACCGGGTGCTGGGCCTGTGGGACGGCGAGGCCCTCGCCGGGGTCCCCGGCCCCTACGCGGAGACCCAGCGGGTCCGGCTGGAGGAGTGGCGGCTCGGGCTGCTGGAGACCCGGCTGGACCTGGACCTGGAGCTGGGCTGCCACGCGGAGGCGGTCTCCGAGCTGACCGCGCTCACGGCCGCGCATCCGCTGCGCGAGCGGCTGCGGGAGCTGCTGATGCTGGCGCTGTACCGCAGCGGGCGGCAGGCGGAGGCGCTGGCGGTGTACGCGGACACCCGGCGGCTGCTGGCGGAGGAGCTGGGGGTGGACCCGCGCGCGGGGCTGCGGGAGCTCCAGCGCCGCATCCTCCAGGCCGACCCGGAGCTGGCGGAGCCCTCGGCCTCGCCGGCCGAGCCGGGGGTCGTCCGGGTGCGCCCCGCGCAACTCCCGGCGACCGTGCCCGACTTCACCGGCCGCGCGTCCTTCGTGACCGAGCTGAGCGAGGTGCTGGCCGAGTCCGGAGCGGGTGAGGGCACGGGACGGGTCATGGCGGTGTCGGCGCTGGCGGGGATCGGGGGCGTCGGCAAGACGACCCTCGCCGTGCACGTGGCCCACCGGGCCCGCACGGCCTTCCCCGACGGGCAGCTCTACGTCGACCTCCAGGGCGCCGGCGCACGGTCGGCGGAGCCGGAGACCGTCCTCGGCTCCTTCCTGCGCGCCCTCGGCACGGCCGACTCGGCGATCCCGGACTCCCTGGAGGACCGCGCGGCGCTGTACCGGTCGGTGCTGGACGGCCGCCGGGTCCTGGTGCTGCTCGACAACGCGAAGGACGCGGCCCAGGTACGGCCGCTGCTGCCGGGCACGGCGGGCTGCGCGGCGCTGATCACCTCCCGGGTGCGGATGGTCGGCCTGGCGGGCGCGCACCTCGTCGATCTCGACGTGATGTCCCCCGACGAGGCGCTCGCGCTGTTCACGAGGATCGTGGGCGAGGAGCGGGTGGCCTCCGAACGGGACGCCGCGCTGGACGTGGTGGCGGCCTGCGGCTTCCTGCCGCTGGCGATCCGCATAGCCGCCTCCCGCCTCGCGGCCCGCCGCACCTGGACGGTCGCGGTCCTCGCGGCCAAGCTCGGCGACGAGCGCCGCCGGCTCGACGAACTCCAGGCGGGCGACCTGGCGGTGAAGGCGACGTTCGAGCTGGGGTACGGGCAGCTCGAGCCGGGGCAGGCCCGGGCGTTCCGGCTGCTGGGCCTGGCGGACGGTCCCGACATCTCCCTGGCCGCGGCCGCCGCGGTCCTCGACCTGCCCGCGGAGGACACGGAGGATCTGCTGGAGGGCCTCGTCGACACGTCGTTGCTGGAGTCGGCGGCGCCCGGACGCTACCGGTTCCACGATCTCGTACGGCTCTACGCGCGTGCCTGCGCGGAGCGGGACGAGCGGCCCGCCGACGGGCGGGAGGCCGCGCTGTCGCGGCTGCTCGACTTCTATCTGGCGTCCGCGGCGGCGGTCTACGCGCTGGAGAGACCCGGCGAGCGCGTCCTCGACCACTTCGAGACCACCCGGTACCGGGGGCTGTCCTTCGCCACCCAGCAGGCGGCGCTCGACTGGCTGTTCACGGAGGCCGACAACCTGCTGTCCTGCGCCCGTCAGTCGGCGGCACCGGGGATGCTGCGCCGTGCCGCCGATCTGCTGATGGCGGCCGTGGACCTCGGTGAATCCGGCGCGAACTCCTATCAGTTCACCCAGGCGGCGACGGCGGTCAGCGCGTCCGCCCGGTCGGCCGGGGACAACCTCGCGGAGTCCCGGGCCCGGACCATGCTGACGCACGTCCACAGCCTGTCCGGGCGGTTCGCGGAGTCCGAGGCCGAGGCACGGCGTGCGCTGGAACTGGGGCTGGCGGCGAAGGATCCCGTGGCGTCGGGCCAGGCGCCGAACCAGCGGGGCATCATCGCCCTGTACGAGAACCGGCACGCCGACGCCGAACGGCATCTGACGCAGGCGCTCGAAGCGTTCCGGGCGGACCACAACAAGCCGGGGGAGGCCGCCGCGCTCTGCAACCTGTCGCGGGTCCACCTCGCGACGGGGCGGACCGCGAGCGCCGTCGAACTCGCCCGGCAGGGCATCGCCCTCTACGAGGCGGCCGACACCGGTCTCGCGCTGCGGCTCGCCAACGGCAAGTACGCGCTAGGGCTGGCCCTCACGGGGGCCGGCCAGGTCGACCAGGCGCACGCCGTCCTCACGGAGGCGCTGGAGACGTTCCGGGAGAACCGGCAGCAGTTCTGGCACGGCATGACCCTCTTCCGGCTGGCCGAGGTCCATCTGGCCGACCGTCAGCCCGCCCAGGCCGCCGCCCAGGCCGAGCAGGCGCTCGCCGTGCTGCACGGCATCGGCGGCGAGTGGCGGCGGGCCAACATCCTCACCGTCCTCGGCCGCGGGCTCGCCGCCATCGGCCAGACGGGCCGCGCCCGGGTCTGCTGGTCCGACGCCCTCACGGTCTTCAAGGAACTGGGCTCGCCCGAGGAGGCGGAGGTCCGGGCCCTCCTCAAGCCCACGGCGGTGGCCTAGGGGGCGGACGGGCGGGCAGGGTCGTGAGGCCGCGCGGACAGAGACCCGGGATCGGCGGGCCGGTCCCTGCGATCGGCGGGCCGGTCCCCGCGTTCATCAATCGTTTATCGCACCAGGGCACTGTCGTCCCTACCGATCCGCCGCGTCGGGGGGCAGACGGATCGGGCTGTGGCCGCACCACTAAGGTGAACGGCCTTGCGACGCTCGTCCGGCGAGCCCTGGGGGGGCCGCCGGACGGGCCGATCCATCCGCTGCACCGACTGATTCAGGAGTCCGCCATGGCCGACACCAGCCAGGACCTCAAGCCGACGGACGCTCACGCCTCCAGCGAGGAGCTCACCACGCTGGACGCCCACGCCTCCAGCGAACCGCTCAACACCACCGAGGCCGCGACCGAGGAGGTCACCACGCTGGACGCCCACGCGTCGAGCGAGCCCCTCAAGACCGCCGCGGACGAGGAGATCACGACGCTCGACGCCCACGCGTCGGTCCAGCGTCCGTGAGGTGACGGACCGCTCCCGGACGGGGACGCGCGGCCGCGGTGGCACGGAGGGGGAGCCACCGCGGCCGACGCGCGTCCCGGGGCGGGGGCCTCAGGGGTCGTGCCGGGGGCTCACGCCCGCCCCCGCAACTCTCCCTTCACGACCTTCCCACTGGCGTTGCGCGGCAGTTCCCCCACGAACTCCACCGTTCTCGGCACCTTGTAGTTGGCCATCTCGCGGCGGGCCCAGGCGATGAGGTCGTCGGCGGTGAGGTGGGCGCCGGGGCGGCGGACGACGTAGGCCCTGCCGACCTCGCCGAGGCGGGGGTCCGGGACGCCGATGACGGCCACGTCCGTCACGTCCGGGTGCAGGCCGAGGAGTTGCTCTATCTCCGCCGGGTAGGCGTTGAAGCCGCCGACGATGAACATGTCCTTCAGCCGGTCGGTGATGCGCAGGTTGCCCGCCGCGTCCAGGACGCCGATGTCGCCCGTGCGCAGCCAGCCGTCGGGGGTCAGCACCTCCCGTGTGGCGGCCTCGTCCTCGTAGTAGCCGCGCATGACGTTGAAGCCCCGGACCAGGACCTCCCCGGGCTGTCCGGGGGGCGCCTCCACCCGGATCTCGGTGCCGGGGATCGCGCGGCCCGAGGTCGAGGCGATCACCGTGGGGTCGTCGCCGCGGCGGCACATCGTCACGATGCCGCTCGCCTCCGAGAGGCCGTACGCCGTGAGGACCGTCCCGACGCCCAGCTCGCCCCGCAGCCGTTCGACGAGCTGGAGGGGCACCACCGCCGCACCCGTCACCACCAGCCGCAACGCGGACAGGTCGTAGGTGTCCCTGGACGCGTGGTCCAGCAGGGACTGGTGGAGCGTGGGCGGGCCGGGCAGCACCGAGACCCGCTCCGCGGCCAGGTTCGCGAGGACCGTGTCCACGTTGAAGACCGGTTGCGGGATCATCGTCGCGCCCCGCATCAGACAGGCGATCACGCCCGCCTTGTAGCCGAAGGTGTGGAAGAAGGGGTTGACGATGAGGTAGCGGTCGCCGTGGCGCAGACCGGCCAGATCGCTCCACACCTCGTACGCCCTCAGGGTCTGCGCGTGTGTGATCACCGCGCCCTTGGGGCGGCCCGTCGTACCGGAGGTGAAGACGAGGTCCGAGGGCCGGTCCCCGCGCACCGAGTCCGCCCGGGTCCGCACCTCCCCCGCGCCCACGCCCTCCCCGCTCGCCAGGAAGTCCTTCCAGGTGCGGAAGTCGGCGGGCGCGTCGTCGGAGAGGACGACCACCTGTTCGAGGGCGGGGAGTCCGGGCAGGGGCCCGCGACCGCCCGAGGGACCTTCCCCCGCCGCCCGGCGCAGCGAGGCCACGTACGAGGTCCCCAGGAAGGTCCCCGTCACGAACAGCAGCCGGGCGCCGCTGCGGCGCAGCACGTCCGCCGCCTCCATGCCCTTGAACCGGGTGTTGAGCGGCACCAGCACCGCGCCCGCCGTGACCGCGCCCAGCGCCGCGACCATCCAGTCCAGGGAGTTGGGGGCCCAGATACCGACCCGGTCGCCCGCCCGCACCCCGTTCGCCAGACAGGCCGCCGCCGCGCGCTCCACCCGGGCGCCGAGTTCGCCGTACGGGATCCGGGTCCGGCCCTCGACGACCGCCTCGGTGTCCGCGTACCGCTCGGCCGCCCGGCGCACCAGTTCGGGGATCGTGCCCCACTCCACGTCACCGCGCATGACCGGCCTCCCCATTAGCTGACTACCCGTCAGATTAGCGGTAGCCTGACGACCTGTCAGCCGTGCCGTCCGGGCCGACTGCCTGGTGCCTGCCCTGTCGTTCTCCTGGTGGAGGTGCGTGCAGCGTGACCCTCAAGGACGCCACCGCGATCGTCGGCATCGGCCAGACGCGGTTCGCCAAGCACCTCCCCGAGAGCGAGAAGACCCTCGCCTGCCGTGCCGTCCTCGCCGCGCTCGACGACGCCGGGATCGCCCCGGACGAGGTCGACGCGCTCGCCTCCTACACGATGGAGGAAACCGACGAGGTCGAGCTGGCCAAGGCGGTCGGGTTCGGCGACCTGACCTTCTTCAGCAAGGTCGGCTTCGGGGGCGGGGGTTCGTGCGCGACCGTCGCGCATCTGGCCGCCGCCATCGCCTCCGGCCAGGCCACGGTCGGCGTCGCCTGGCGCTCCCGCAAGCGCGGCAGCGGGCCCCGCCCCTGGACCAGCACCGCCGTCCAGCTGCCCACCCCGGCCCAGTGGACCCGCCCCTACGGCCTGCTCCGCCCGGCCGACGAGATAGCCATGCTGGCCCGCCGCTACATGCACGAGTACGGCGCGACCCGGGACCACCTCTTCAACGTGGCCCTCGCCTGCCGCAACCGGGCCAACCAGAACCCCGCCGCGATCATGTACGACCGCCCCCTCACCCGCGAGATGTACATGACCGCCCGCTGGATCAGCGAGCCCCTGTGCCTGTACGACAACTGCCTGGAGACGGACGGGGCGCTGGCCTGCGTACTCGTCGGCCGGGAACGGGCGCGGGACTGCCGGCAGCGGCCGGTGTACGTGCACTCCGCCGCGCAGGGCCTGCCCGCCCAGCACCACGGCATGGTCAACTACTGGAACGACGACCCGCTCACCGGTCCCGCGTGGACGGCGGCCCGCCACCTCTGGAAGCACTCCGACGTCACCCCCGCAGACGTCGACGTGGCCCAGATCTACGACGCGTTCACCGCCCTGGTGCCCCTCTCCCTGGAGGGCTACGGCTTCTGCGGCCGGGGCGAGGGCGGCGCGTTCACCGAGGGCGGCGCCCTGGAGATCGGCGGCCGGCTGCCGCTGAACACCGGCGGGGGCGGGCTCAGCGAGGCGTACGTGCACGGCTTCAACCTCATCAACGAGGGCGTACGGCAGCTGCGCGGCACCAGCACGGCCCAGGTCCCCGACGCCGCGACCTGCCTGGTCACGGCGGGCGAGGGCGTCCCCACCTCCGCTCTCCTGCTGAGGAGCTGACCACCATGCTGACCCCGGTCACCGACCCCGACGGCGCCCCCTTCTGGCAGTACGCCGCGCAGGGCGAACTCCGCGTCCAGACCTGCGCCGACTGCGCCGAGCCCCGCTTCCCGCCCCGCCCCTGCTGCCCGCACTGCCACTCCTTCGCGAGCGAGTGGCGGCCGACGTCCGGACGGGGCCGTATCTGGTCGTACGTCGTCCCGCACCCGCCCCTGCTGCCCGAGTACGCGGCGCAGGCCCCGTACAACGTGATCCTCGTCGAACTCGCCGACGCGCCCCGGATCCGCCTGGTCGGCAACCTGGTCCGCGCGGCCGGAGCCCCTCTCGACTCCCTCTCCCCCGACCGGGTCCGGATCGGCGCCCGGGTGCAGGCGGTCTTCACGGCCGAGGGGCTGGTGCAGTGGACGCTGGAGCGGCCGTGACCGTGACCGTGGAGGTGTCGAAGGAGACCGGGGTCGCGGTCGTCACCCTCGACCGCCCGCACAAGCTGAACGCCATCGACCTGGACACGGCCCGGCGGCTCGCGCAGGTGTGGCGGGACCTGCGCTTCGACGACTCCGTCCGCGCCGTGGTCCTCACGGGCACCGGCAGCCGCGCCTTCAGCACCGGCCTGGACCGGGACGCGGTCGTCCCGCAACCCCCCTCCCCCTACATGCAGGACGACCCCCTCCTCACCATCGGCCCCAAGGCGAACGACCTCTGGAAGCCGGTGATCGCCGCCGTGGAGGGCATGGCCTGCGGGGGCGCCTTCTACCTCCTGGGAGAGTGCGAGTTCATCGTGGCCGGGGCGGACGCCGTCTTCTTCGACCCGCACACCACGTACGGCATGGTCAGCGCGTACGAGTCGGTGCTGATGGCGGGACGGATGCCGTACGGCGAGGCCGCCCGCATGATGCTGATGGGCACCGCCGAACGGCTCTCCGCCCGGCGGGCCCACGCCATCGGCCTGGTCTCCGAACTCACCGACCCCGGCGAGGCACTGGGGGCCGCCACCGCCTGCGCCACGGTCATCGCCGGATACCCGACCACCGGCGTCCAGGGCACGGTACGGGCCCTGTGGTCGGCGACGGAGGCGGCACGCGGGGCGGGCTGGTCCCAGGCGCCGCATCTCATCGCCCTGGGCAACCTGCCGGACGAGGAGCAGGCGGAGCTGTTCGGGGGGCGGTCGGGGGGGCGGCCTCGGGTGCGGTGACCCCTCGTGGATGGGGGCCTGACCGTCCCGGGCTCTGCGGAGATCCCCGAGTCCGTGCTCGACGAACATGTCCACGCCGTCCGTCGCGATCCGGCACCGACGGCTGCCCCGAGCGCAGTGGCTCAACCTGATGAACCAAGGGGGCGCCAGCGGCCCTTCCCGAAGGGTCTCCTTGAGCCGGTAGGCGAGGATGAGGTAGTCCGTGATCTGTGTGGGCGGAAGGCCCGCCGCGAACAACCGGGTGAGGGCAGCCGCCAATTAACAAAAGTTTTGTTAATATGACTCCATGGCCACCACCCCCGAACCCGCTCCCGGCGAAGGCCCCGTCCGCCCGGTCTCCGTCTCCCTCCATGAAGGCACCATCGCCGCCCTCAAGGCACGTACCGGAAAGCGCGGCATGTCCGCGTATGTGGAAGCCCTCATTCAGCGCCAACTGGAGCGCGACCGGCTGCGTGAACTCATTGAGGACGCGGAAGCCGATCACGGCCCCGTCGACCATGCCGCGGTCGAGGCCAAGCGGGCGATCCTGCGCGGTGACGCGGCAGGCTCGGCGGATGCCGCGTGAGCGGCACCCTCGTCCTCGACTGCGAGGGCCTGTCCATGCTCGTACGCCGCACACCCGAGCTCACCGAGTGGCTGGCTGCAGCGGAGGCGGAGGACATCCGCGTGGCCACCAGCTCCGTCACCCTCGTCGAAGCCCGCGACCCCAAGACCAACCAGGCCCGCTTCGACTACGCCGTCTCCCGCGTCAACATCGTCCCGCCCACCGAAGCCATCGCCCGCCACGCCAGCAAACTCCTCGCCGCGGCCGGCCTGCACGGCCACAAGTACGCCCTCGACGCGATCGTGGCCGCCACCGCACTGGCCTCCCCCTCCCCCGTGACCGTCCTCACGTCAGACCCCGAGGACCTCCTGATGCTGTGCGGCCCTGGCGTACGTGTGATCAAGATCTGACGCAGTGCGGTGAGGGTGCGTCAGGCCTTCAGTCCGCCTATGAAAGCCGCCCAGGACGCGGCCTCGAAGCACAGCGCCAGGCCGCGCGGGGCCTTGCTGTCACGGACCGGGACGACGGCCGGGAATCCTTGGGCCACCTCCACGCAGTCGCCTCCCGCCTGATTGCTGTAGCTGCTCCTGCGCCAGTCGACGCCGTTCAGTTCGGGACGGAAGATTCGAGCCACGGTAGTTGCCCTCCATCGTGGACCGGATCATGTCGAGTGACATGAGCGGGGGCAGGGCTGCCGCCCGCAGCCGATCGTAAATCACCATGTAGCGGCTGACATGGGCTGGTTCTTCGATGAGTTGGCCGTAGTCCGAACCCTCCGCGTAGGCCACTTCCGAGCCGTCCGGCAGGGTCAGGATCGTCAGCGAGCCGCCCATCGCCTCGTGCCCGCCCTGATCGAAGCGCCTCAGCACCGCCTCGTCCAGGATCACCCACAGCTCCGGCCGATCGGGCGAACTCAGCCGCTCCTGGCGCCCCATGCGGGCGGCGACGCGTTCCTCCAGCTGCTCCTCACCATCCAGCAGCGCATCCAAGCTGAGAACGGCCCGCGCATAATCCTCCGTCTGCAACAGACCCGGCACCACATGCGCCGCGTACTGCCTGATGGACACCGCCCGTGCCGAGTACTCCATGAACCTCCGCGACCAGTCCGGAAACGCCTCCCGGTACACGTACGGCCACAGCTCGACCAGCAGGTCGTCCGCGCCGAGCGCCGCGTCCAGCGCGCGGGCCAGTTCCAGGGTCGGTTTCGCCCCGGACGCCCGCTCGATCTGGGTGATCCGGGTACTCACCACGTGGGTGCGGTCGCCGAGTTCGGCCTGGGTCAGGCCCGCCGCCGTACGGAGTCTGCGCACCCGTGCGCCGAACAGGGCCGCCACCGACGCGCTGGGATCAATTCCGTTGGCCAAGGCGTCACTTCCGTTCCTTACGAGAGGAAAAGTAAGGCTCTGCCACCTGTCGAGCGTAGGGCGATCGGCCGACTCTTGGACACGGAACGTGATGACTCGTGTACGACGGAAAAGGGCGGCCAGCCGTGCTGACAGGAACGACCTCATACACCGGGCAGTTCGTCTCGTCGCCGCGAGGGGCGCGGCTGGCCCGGCGGTTCGCCGTGCGGTGCATGGAGGAGTGGGGTCACGCGGCGGCGTCCGACGTGTCGTGCGCGGTCGCCCTGGTCGTCGCCGAGCTGGCCGCGAACGCCGTGCGGCACGGCCGGGTGCCGGGACGGGATTTCGGTCTCCGGCTCGCTCTGGACCCGGCAGCGGGTCTGGTGCGCGTCGAGGTCGCGGACGCCGCCTCCGGGAGGCGGCTGCCCGTGGCCCCGACCGCGCCCTGTCCAGAGGGTGAGGGCGGTCGGGGACTGTTGCTGGTGGACGCCCTGGCCGTGCGCTGGGGGTCAGCGGACCGGTATCCCCTGGGCAAGACCGTGTGGGCAGAGGTGCCTGGCGGGGCGGGAGGTCAGGCCCCGTCCGTCCAGTACTTCTGAAGGCGTGCGACCGCCTCGTCCTTGGTCATCCCCGCCACGGTGTCCTCGCCGACGCCCACCCGGTGGATCAGCAGATGCACCAGGTCGGCGGGAAGCGCCTCGCGGGGCGGTTCGGGAGCGCCTCGGTCGGGCAGCTCGCCCTGCTGCACGCAGGCCCAGAACCGGTCCTCGGCGACGTCCAGTTGGTCACGCAGCATGTGCCCCCACATCGCCGCCCCGTACACGGTGCGGTCCACCGGGTGCGAGATTCTCGTACGCAGGATCCGGCCGTCGTGCAGCGTGAGTTCGTAGGTCACGTGATGGGTGCCGGTGCGCCCGCGTGCGTCGCGGACGCGCTCCCACTTCTCGGCGCGGCAGAACCGGTCGTGGTTCTCACGGTCTGGCTGGGGCCAGGTCACCTCGGGGCACCTACCAGCCAGTCATGCAACTGTCCGTCATCGCTGAGGGCGATCAGCTGCACCAGGCCCCAGTTGTCCGCGTGGTTGGGCGCGGTCCGCAGCCTGTCCTGCCAGTCCTCGGCATACTCGCGCAGGACCTGGACCATCTCTCCTATGGCTTCGTCGAACGTGGCCCCGTCGGCGGCCAGCGGCAGACCGGGCAGGAAGACGGACCAGCCGTTCGCCTCGGAGACCACCTCCGCCTTGGACGGGCACACCAGCGACAGATAGTGGCGCAGCCGCTCCACGTCCACGACCGCCGAGCGGCCGGAGTCACGGCGCACGGTGGCCACGCGCCCCTCGTCGGCCGCGTCGAGGAGGTCCTTCAGGTGGGCGCGCGCTTGCGTGTAGCTCTCGTAGTGCACCGCGGCCATGGCCTGCCTCCTCGCTCGTCCCTAACCTCTTTCAGGGTGGGCCTGGGCGCCAGGTACGTCAAGTACGTGGCGTACCTGACGTACTCATGATCAGTCGACGGCCGGGGCGTACGGGTCCGGTTCGCAGTGGTCGACCTTGGCCGCGACCGACGCGCTGGACATGGCCACCTGGACCGTCGTGGTGCCGTCCCCGGCGACGTATGCGTCCGCGGTCCGCTCCTCCAGCTCCCGGGAGCCGGCGTCGAAGAAGCGGACGGTGACGGTGAAGTGGTTGCCGGTGGAGTTCGGGTTGGTGAGCCGGAGCGTGGCGTACGGGTCGGACTCCGTCGCGCAGATCAGCAGGTCGACCACGGCGTCCTGCCCGGTCGCCGCGGAGGAGCCGCCGGACGACGAGCCGTCATGGTCCTGGCTGGAGCTGCTGCACCCGCCGCCCCCGCCGCTGCTGCTGTCGCTGTCGCTGCTGCCGCTCCGGTGCTTGCCGCTGCTCTTGCCGATGCCGTGGTGGCTCCCCGTGGAGAACCCCGTCAGTGCCAGCACCACCAGCACCGACACCGCCGCGAACCTGAACTTTCCATGCCCCCGTCGATTCATCCCGTCAGCCTAGACAGTTGCTGTCACGGGCATGCCACTGCCTGGCGACCGCGCGGCACCCGGCGCAGCGGCCGCCGTGCGGACCCTTCCGCGCGGCCCCGCTGCGACGGCCGTCCCGGAACGGGGCGGCACGGCGTCAGACCGTGCGAGCCGTGCCCGTTCCCTTCTCCGCGTCCAGCGCGTACACACAGCGGTCCTTGCTGCACGCGTACACCACGCCGTCCCGGACCACCGGGGAGCCGGTGATCTCGCCGCCGGTGGCCAGCTTCCAGCGCAGGCGGCCGTCGTCGGCCTTGAGGGTGTAGAGCAGGTGGTCGGTGGAGCCGAAGTGGATACGGCCCGCCTCGACCGCCGGGGAGCCCACGATGTCGCCGCCCGCCTGGAAGCGCCACTTGGGTGTGCCGGTGACCGCGTCCAGGGTGTAGAGGCCCTTGCCGCTGCCCACGTGGACATGGCCGGCCGCCACCAGGACCGGGTCGACGGAGGCACGGGACTCGGTCGCGATGCGCCAGCGGTCGCGGCCGTCGGCGGCGTCGAGGGCGTAGACCGTGCCGAGGTAGTCGGCCAGGTAGACGCCACCGCCGGTGACCGCGGGGCCGGGGACGAAGGCGGGCGGCGAGAGGAAGACCGCCGGGGCCTCGAAGTGCCAGCGCACCATGCCGCTCGCCACGTCGACGGCGATGACGCGGGTGCCGGCCGAGAGGTAGACATGGCCGTCGGGCGCGGGCGTGACGCGGACCGGGACGCCGCCGCAGGAGGCCGCGTCGCCGATGGGGTACGACCAGCGCTCGTCACCCGTACGGGCGTCCAGGGCTCTGAGCCGGGCGTCCTGCCAGACGAAGACCGTGCCGTCGTGCAGGGTGGGGCCCGCCTCGGGCGACTCGAAGTCGCTCTGGCAGCCGGTGATCTCCCAGAGCTTCTGCCCGGTGGAGGCCTCCCAGGCCTGGACCCCGCCGCCGCGGGTGGCGGTGACGACCGTGCCGCGCTCGGCTCTGAGGCAGTAGACCCAGGCCTCGGTCTGGAGCCGCCACAGGTCCTGGCCCTCGCGGGCCTCCAGGGCGAACAGGGTGGGGCCGTCGGAGGCGTGGACGCGGCCGTCCGCGACCGCCATGGACCAGCCCACGTCCCGGGTCTTGAAACGGCGCCGGCCGGTCGCCACGTCCAGCGCGTGCACCTCGAAGGAGGTGACGTAGACGAGGTCGCCGAAGACGGCCGGGGTGCCCCACACGTCGTTCGACATCCGGAACCGCCAGGGGCGCCAGCCCGCCGGGTGACCGTCGGGGGCCGCCGTGGTCTGCGGGGCCGTGAGGGCGGTGTCGGCGCCCGTACCCAGGGCGGGGCGGATCCGGGTCCAGTTGGCGACCAGTCCGGGCTCGGGCAGCGGCGCCTTGACGGCGGCGGTGGCGCGGACGTCGGCGACGCGCGGGCCGGGGCCGATCGGCACGGCCGCGCCGGCGAGGTGGACCGGGCCGGGGTCGGCGGCGCCGATCGCGAGAGGCACCGGGCCGGGCGCGGGCACCACGGGGTCGTGGGAGGGCGGCGGGGGCAGCGGCAGCGGGCCGCGCGGGTTCACCGGCGCCAGTTTGGGGGCGGGACGGCCGCCGCGGCGGGTCTCGATGAGGGTGACCGCCTTCTCGGGCAGCCACGCCGACGCCGTACCGCTGTCGTCGGAGCCGGAGCCGAACAGGTGCGGGGCGAGCTGGGCCTGGAGGTCGGCCGGGTTGGGGCGGGCCTTGGCGTCCATCTGCATGAGGGAGTCGATGAGCGGCCGCAGCTCGTCCGGGAGGCCTTCGAGGTCCGGCTCCTCGCGGAGCAGCATGAAGACCGTCTCGACCGGGTTGGCGCCGTGGAAGGGCGGGTGGCCGGTGGCGGCGAAGACGAGCATCGAGCCGAGGGAGAAGACATCGCTGGCGCCGGTGACGCTGCGGGAGTCCTTGGCCTGCTCGGGGGACATGTAGGCGGGGGTGCCGACGGCGACGTTCGTCATCGTCAAACGGGTGTTCGACACTCCGGAGGCGATACCGAAGTCGATCACCCGGGGGCCGTCCTCGACGACGAGGACGTTGGAGGGCTTCAGGTCGCGGTGGACCAGCCCGGCGCCGTGGATCGACTGGAGCGCCTCGGCGACGCCCGCCGCCAGCCAGCGCACGGCCTGGGCCGGCATCGGCCCGCAGTCGTTCACTATCTCCTCGAGGGAGGGCGCGGGGACGTAGGCCGTGGCGAGCCAGGGCACCGCGGCGCGCGGGTCGGCGTCGACCACGGCGGCCGTGTAGAAGCCGGAGACCGCCCGGGCCGCCTCCACCTCGCGCGTGAAGCGCACGCGGAAGAGCTGGTCCTCGGCGAGCTCGGTCCGGACCGTCTTGATCGCCACGCGCCGGCCCGACGCGGAGCGCGCCAGATAGACCAGCCCCATGCCGCCGGCCCCCAGCCGTCCCAGCACCTCGAACGGCCCGATCCGCCGCGGATCGTGCTGCGTCAGCTGATCCACCACTTGCCTGCCACCTCCCCGTACGGGCCACGTCACCCACTATGTGTACGCGACCGAAGTGCAGCGTCTCACCACCGCACCGCCATGGCGGCACGCACCCCAGATTCTTCCTGGCCGGGCGGCTGGTTGCGAACCCGGGGGCGATCGGGGTGTCTCATCTCATATATGGGCGAAACAGCATGCGGGACGGGGCGTGAGCGGGTACTCCGGTACGTGATTCAACGCTGAAGCAGCGCGAACGACGCACCCTGATTGTCCGTGACGACCGCCACGATTCCGTACGAAGCCGTGAACGGGCCCGCCTGGACCCGCCCGCCGAGCCGGCTCACGGTGCCCAGCGCCGCCTCGCAGTCCCGCACCCCGAAGTGGACGAGGAAGTGCGGCGGCATGACTTCCGGGAAGACATCGGTGACCGGCACCCGGCCGAAATCGGGCGCGGCGCCGGGGCCGAAGAGGGCCTCGTGGAAGAGATGGCCGTAGAAGGTGTTCGCGATCTCGGTGTCCCGGGCGTAGAGCTGCGCCCAGGCGAAGGCGCCGGGGATGTGCCGGACGCCGAATCCGGGGTGCGCGACCGGCTGCCAGAGGCCGAAGACGGCGCCCTCGGGGTCGGCCGCGAGGGCGGCGAAGCCCTGGCCGTCCACCGGGAACGGGGGCATCACCACCTGTCCGCCCGCCGACCGGATCCGCCGGACGGTGGCCTGGGCGTCGGGGGTGGAGAAGTACACCGTCCAGACGGTGGGCATCCGGCCGTCCGTCTTGTGGGCCAGCGCGGCGACCGGCAGGCCGTCCAGCAGGGCCCACACGGAGGCGCCGGACGCCTCCTGGAAGGTCCATCCGAAGAGCTCGCCGTAGAACCGCCTGCCCGCGTCCACGTCCGGAAGCTGCGCGTCCACCCAGCACGGGATGCCCTCGGGGACCGCCCCGGCGCCACCCTCTGTGTTCACCGATGCCCTGTTTTCGGCCATGCAGCCAAACTAACGGCGGTTCACGCAACGCGCAGACCAGCACACCCTTCCTCCGTGCCCCTCGCACCCCATTTGCAGTCGGCCGAATCGCGCTCCGATCACCCCTCGGTAAGCTGACGGCATGACAGGACAAGTGCGTACCGTCGACGGCCGCGTGGCCGGCCGGCGCGGGCAGGCGACGCGGCAGAAGCTGCTGGACTGCCTCAGCGAGATGCTCAGCTCCTCTCCGTACCGGGACGTCAAGGTCATCGACGTGGCCCGGAAGGCGGGCACTTCGCCCGCGACCTTCTACCAGTACTTCCCGGACGTCGAGGGCGCCGTCCTGGAGATCGCCGAGCAAATGGCCGCCGAGGGCGCCGGGTTGACCGAGCTGCTGGAGGGCCGCTCGTGGGTCGGCAGGGCGGGCTGGCAGACGGCGCAGGAACTCGTCGACGGGTTCCTGGAGTTCTGGAAGAAGAACGACGCGATCCTGCGGGTCGTCGATCTCGGCGCGGCCGAGGGCGACAAGCGCTTCTACAAACTGCGGATGAAGATCCTCAACTCGGTGAACAACTCCCTGTCGGACGCCGTCGCCGAGCTCCAGGCCAAGGGCCGGGTCGACCAGGACGTGAACCCGGCCGCGGTCGCCGGTTCACTGGTCGCGATGCTCGCGGCGGTCGCCTCGCACCAGAAGGGCTTCCAGTCCTGGGGCGTCAAGCAGGCCGAACTCAAGCCGAACCTGGCGCTGTTGGTCCATCTGGGCATCACCGGCAAGAAGCCGACGAAGTAACCGGCGAAACAACCGGCGAAACAGCCAAGTCCTGTCTTGCGGGCGGTGGTTCCACAGGAGTGGAGCACCGCCCGTGCCGCTACGCGGGCAGCGGCCGGTCCTTGACCACGTGCTTCATCACCAGCGTGGACGTCAGCCGCTGCACCCCCGGCAGGGTCGCGAGCCGCTCGTCGTAGAGCCGCTGGAAGGCCGCGAGGTCGGCGGTCGCCACCCGCAGCAGATAGTCGGGCTCCCCGAAGAGCCGCTGGGCGTCCAGGACGTGTTCCAGCTCACCCACCGCCCGCTCGAACTCGGCGACCGTGTCCCGGTCCTCCTGTCGCATGGACACGAAGACCAGCGCCTCGAAGCTCAGCCCGACGGCGGCCGGTTCCACCACCGCCCGGTAGCCGCTGATCGCCCCGGACCGCTCCAGCTCCCGCAGCCGCCGATGGCAGGGCGAGACGCTCAGCCGCACCCGCGCGGCCAGCTCGGTCACGGTCAGCCGCCCGTCCTGCTGAAGCTCGGCAAGAATCTTCCGGTCCACGTCGTCCATGGGGCAGATCTTCCCCCATTCTGCCGCGTTCCGGGAAAAGAACGGGAACACTTTCGGCCGGATCACGCCTAATGTCCCCAGCATGGACACGGGAACGCTGTTTTCTTTCCTCGCGCTGGACCTGCTGCTGGTCTGTGTGCCGGGCGCCGACTGGGCGTATGTGATCTCCGCCGGGCTGCGCGGCCGTTCCGTGGGCGCGGCGGTGGGCGGCCTGGTGAGCGGCTACGCCCTGCACACCGCGCTGGCGACGGCGGGTCTGGCCGTCCTGGTCGCGGGCTCGCCCGCCCTGCTCACCGCGCTCACGGTGGCGGGGGCGGGGTATCTGGTGTGGCTGGGGTGGCAGGTGCTGCGCCGGCCGGGGGTGCCGGAGGAGGGCGAGCCGGTGGTCGAGGGCCGGGTCTTCCTGCGGGGCGCGATGATCAGCGGCCTGAACCCCAAGGGGCTGCTGCTGTATCTGTCGATCCTGCCGCAGTTCCTGGCGACCGGGGGCGGCGCGCACCTGCCGGTGGCCGCGCAGACCGCGGTCCTCGGTCTGCTGCACATGGCGTGCTGCGCCGCCGTCTATCTCGCGGTCGGCGTGCTGGCCCGCGCGGTGCTGGGCGCGCGCCCGGCGGCGGCCCGTGCGGTCACCCGGACCTCGGGGGCGGCGATGCTGGGCATCGGCACGCTCCTGCTGGTCCAGCACGCCTTCTAGGGCTCGGGCCGTGTCCGCCCAGGTCGTGTCCGCAAAGTCCCGTCGTCCGCCCGACGGGCGGGCCCTGCGGCGTCGTGGGGGCCTCGCCCGCGCGAGCGCAGCCGAGCGCGGGGGAGCGTGCTCCCGGCGTGCCGGGCGAGTGGGGGTGCCCCCTTTGCTGACATGACCTAGGGCCTCGGCACCAGCCGGAACACCCGGATCTCCCGCTCCACCCTCGCCTGATAGGTCGCGTACGGCGGCCAGAACGCGAGCAGTTCCTTCCAGACCGCCACCCGTTCCTCCCCCGTCAGCAGGTGGGCGGTCACCGGTATGCCGGTCCCCTTCCAGCTGATCTCGGCGTCGGGGTGGGCGAGGAGGTTGGCGGTCCAGGCGGGGTGGCCGGTGCGGCCGAAGTTGGAGCCGACGAGGATCCAGGTACGGCCCGCGGGCTCCGGCATGCAGGCCAGGGGCGTGCGGCGCGGCTGCCCGCTGCGGGCGCCGGTCGCGGTGAGGATCACCCCGGGCAGCATCTGGGCGCTGAGCAGCACCTTTCCCCGGGTGAGCCGGTGGACGGCCCGGTCGAGGGCGGGGACGACATGGGGGGCGAACCGGGCGAAGGCCCGGGTCGAGGACACCTTCTGCACCACACGGACGCCGATCACACCGTCACCTCCGCGCCCGTGAACAGTCCGGACTCCTCGGCCGCGTGGGCGCGCAGCCGGTGCACCGGCCCGAACAGCAGTTCGTCGCCGGCGGCCCGCTTGAAGTACAGATGCGCCTGGTGCTCCCAGGTGAACCCGATCCCGCCGTGCAGCTGGATCCCCTCGGCGGCGGCGAGCCGCAGCGCCTGGAGCGCCTGGGCGAGCGCGAGCCCGCCGACGCCCTCGCCGCGCCCGGTCGCCCAGGCGGCGTAGTACGCGGCGGACCGGGCGGCCTGGACCTGCACATACACGTCGGCCAGCCGGTGCTGCACCGCCTGGAATGACCCGATCGCCCGCCCGAACTGCTCGCGCTGTTTCAGGTACTCCACGGTCCGCTCCAGCGCCCGGTCGGCGGCCCCGACGGCCTCGCAGGCGAGGAAGGCGGCGGCGAACTCCCCGGTACGGGCCAGCACTTTGCTCACTTTCGTCTCCTCGTCCCCCAGCAACTCCGCTTCTGCATCCCGTAGTTGTACCCGCCCCTGCGGCCGGGTCGCGTCGAGGGCGGTCTGGCGGGTTCGTACGACCCGGTCGGCGTCGCCCGCCACCAGGAACAGCAGGGTCCGCGACCGTACGAACCCCCCGGTGTGGGCGGCGACGAGCAGCAGCCCGGCGCTGTGCCCGTCGAGGACCTGGGCGGCCTCGCCGTACAGCCGCCAGCCGTCCCCGGCCCGCCGGGCCTGCACCCCGCCCGCGCGTCCGCCGCCGGACCAGTCGCCGCCGCCCGGCCCGGTCAGGGCGAGCGCGGTGGCGAGGGCGGGCGCGGGGACGGCGAGGGCGGCGGTGAGCGTGCCGTCGGTGAGGCGCGGGAGCAGCCGGGCGCGCTGGGCGTCGGTGCCGAGGGCCAGGACCAGGGGCGCGGCGAGGACGGAGGTGGCGAGCAGCGGGGTGGGGGCGAGGGCCCGGCCGGTCTCCTCGGCGGCGAGCGCGAGGTCGGTACGGGGGCAGCCGACACCGCCGTACGCCTCGGGGACGGCGAGGCCGGGCAGGCCGAGCTGTTCGGCGAGGGTGGTCCACAGGGCGCGGTCGTGGCCGGCCGGGGTGTCGAGGGCGGCCCGCAGTTCCTCGGGGCCGCAGCGTTTGTGGAGCAGTTCCCGCAGGGCGCGGCGGATCTCGTCCTGCTCGGCGGTGAGACGGGGGTCCATGGCGGTTCCCTCCGGATCTGACATCCCTGCGGATCCGGCACTTCCCTCCGGATCTGACGGTCCGTCATATTAGGAGCGCCGGATCGAGATGCACAGAGGAAGGTGGCCCCTCATGACCTCGGGGACCCGGAAAGTGGCCGTCGTCGGCGTCGCGCTCTCGGACTGCGGGAGGGTGGACGACGCGACCCCGTACGCCCTGCACGCCCAGGCGGCCCGCCGGGCGCTGGCGGACGCCGGGCTCGACCGGTCGCGGGTGGACGGTCTCGCCTCCGCCGGGCTCGGCACGCTCGCCCCGGTCGAGGTGGCCGACCATCTGGGCCTGCGCCCCACCTGGGTCGACTCCACCTCCGTCGGCGGCGCCACCTGGGAGGTCATGGCGGCGCACGCGGCCGACGCGATCGCCGCCGGGCACGCGAACGCGGTCCTGCTGGTCTACGGCTCCACGGCCCGCGCCGACATCCGGGCCGGCCGCCGCACCGGCACCTTCGCCTTCGGCGCCCGCGGCCCGCTCCAGTTCGAGGTGCCGTACGGGCACACCCTGATCGCCAAGTACGCGATGGCGGCCCGCCGGCACATGACCGAGTACGGCACGACGATCGAGCAGCTCGCCGAGGTCGCCGTGCAGGCGCGGGCGAACGCGGCGCTGAACCCGGAGGCGATGTTCCGCACCCCGGTCACCGTGGACGAGGTGCTCTCCGGGCCGATGATCGCCGACCCGTTCACCAAGCTGCACTGCTGTCTGCGCTCCGACGGGGGCGCGGCGGTCCTGCTGGCGGCCGAGGAGTACGTACGGGACTGCCGTACGGCCCCGGTGTGGATTCTCGGCACCGGGGAGCACGTCTCGCACGCGAGCCTGTCGGAGTGGGAGGACTTCACGGTCTCCCCGGCGGCGGTCAGCGGGCGGCTGGCCTTCGGGCGGGCGGGGGTGCGGCCGGCTGAGATGGACTTCGCGGAGATCTACGACGCGTTCACCTACATGACCCTGGTGACCCTGGAGGACCTGGGGTTCTGCGCCAAGGGCGAGGGCGGGGCGTTCGTGGAGAAGGGCCGCCTGACGGCCGGCGGGGAGCTGCCGGTGAACACCGACGGGGGCGGGCTGTCGGCCCAGCATCCCGGTATGCGGGGGCTGTTCCTGCTGGTGGAGGCGGTCCGGCAGTTGCGGGGGGAGGCCGGGGAGCGTCAAGTGCGGCGACCCGACGGCGAGTTGCCCCGGCTGGGGGTGGCCTCGGGGACCGGGGGGTGGTTCTGTTCGTCGGGAACGGTGGTACTGGGCCGGAACTGAATTCGGCCGTACCCTCGTCGTGCCCGAACGAGGCCTGGGAGAGGGCCGGCAGAGGGCTGGGACAGCGCGGCATGCCTGGGGGGCGGGAAGCGGTGGACAGAGGGGTTTTACAGGGCTTGTGCGCCCTGTCGGTGAGCGGGCTGCTGCTCGTCACGGCATGTTCCGGCGGTGGCGGATCCGGTGGGGGATCCGCTGGGGGATCCGGCGGCGGGAAGGCCACCGGGACACCGGGGCAGACGTCCACCGGCGCCTCGGGCGGTGCCGTCACGGACGCGCCCGGTTCCCCGCCCACCGCGCTCGATTTCACTCCTGACCCGGCCCGCGCCCCGAAGAACCGCGCGGACGCCGTGCGCCTGGCCGACAAGGTCGCCGCGGGCCCCGAGGTCTGGGGCGCCGGCTTCGTCCGCGCTGCTCCGGACAGCGGTCCCGGCACCTGGCCGGTCCTCGACGGCGACTGCGTCTGGCAGCGCGAGCCCGTCCCCGACGACGTGTTCGCCAGCGTCACCCGTTACAGCGAACTGCCCGCCGAGAGCGGCAAGGGCCCGGTCAGGGTCGCCGTGACCGTCACCGTCCACCGGGACACGGACGGCGCCGACTGGGAGCAGGCGTCGACGCTGGAGGAGGCGCTGCGCTGCCCGGACCAGGTGCTGCGCGCCGGGGAACGGATCACCGGCCTCAAGTCCCTCGGCCAGGCCTTCGGCCACAACGGCAACGAGTACGCCGAGGACACGTTCTACGAGGGCGGCGAGTACCACAGCGACACCCTGGGCGGCCCGTACTCGTACATGTGGACCCAGGGCCGTATCGGCCAGGTCACCGTGGCCGCGACCGCCCGCGCCGCCGAGGGCCGCGACGCCGCCGCCCTGAGCCAGGCGGTGGCCGAGACGCAGAGCACCATGCTGCTCCGTCTGGAGAACGCGCTGGAGGTGACCGGATGACCGGCCCCCTGCTGCCCTCCGACCCGTCCTCCCTCGCCGGGCACCGGCTGCTCGGCCGGCTCGGCGCAGGCGGGATGGGCGTGGTCTACCTGGGCCGTACGGACGAGGGCGCGCTGGCCGCGATCAAGGTGATCCAGACCGAGTACGCCGAGGACGCCCAGTTCCGGGCCCGTTTCCGGCGCGAGGTGGCGGCCGCGCGCCGGGTCAGCAGCCCCTGGGCGGTGCCCGTGACCGGTGCCGACCCGGATGCCGACGCCCCCTGGCTCGCCACCGCCTTCGTCCCCGGGCCCTCGCTCGCCGAGGCCGTCGCCGTGTGCGGTCCGCTGCCCGCCCGCAGTGTGCGGGTGCTGGGCAGGATGCTCGCCGGGGCGCTGGCCGAGGTGCACACGGCCGGGCTCGTGCACCGGGACGTCAAGCCCGGCAATGTCCTGCTCGCCGTCGACGGGCCGCGGCTCATCGACTTCGGGATCGCGCGGGCCGCCGACGACACGGCGCTCACCTCCGCCGACATGGTCGTCGGCACCCCCGGTTTCCTCGCTCCCGAACAGGCCGAGGCCCGTGCGGGCGAACTCGGCCCGCGCAGCGACGTGTTCTCCCTCGGCTGTCTGCTGGCGTACGCGGCGACCGGCCGCCCGCCCTTCGGCGCCGGCGCGGTCGACGCCCTGCTCTACCGCACGGTGCACGACGAGCCCGACCTGGAGGGCGTCGACGAGCAGCTGCTCGCGTTGCTGCGGCCGTGCCTGGCCAAGAGCCCGGCCGACCGTCCCTCGGCGGCCGCGCTGCACGAGCTGATCGTCGAGGACACCCCGGGGGATCCGGCGGGGTGGCTCCCGGAGGACGTCGTACGGATCATCGCCGAGCGGTCGGCCGCGATGCTCGCGCTGCCGGACATCGAGCCGACCGTCGCGGAGGCGCAGGCGGGGCCGGGATCGGGCGCGGGACCGGGACAGGGACAGGGACAGGGACAAGGACCAGGATCAGGATCAGGACCGGGATCAAGGTCGACGCCGGCGTCAGGATCGGCATCGGCATCGGGCGGGCGAGGCGGGACGGCCGGGTCCGGAGCGGACGCGGTCACGGCCGGGGCGGGCCCGCCCGCGACCGGTCGGCGCCGGTTCCTGATCGCGGCGGCCTCGGGCGCCGTACTGGCCGCGGGCGGCGGGGTGGCGGCGTGGGCCGCCCTGCGCGGGGACGACGGCTCCAAGACGTCCGCTGCCCCGTCCGGCCGGGACTGGATCATCGGCGTACAGGCGGACCTCAGCGGCCCGGGGAAGGCCCTGGGGCGGGCGCAGGAGCGGGGCGCGCGACTCGCCGTCGAGCAGTTCAACGCCCGTAAGGACAAACCCTTCACCCTGACCCTGAAAGTGGCCGACGACCGGGGCGACGTCACCCGGGCCGGCATCGTCGCCCGCGCCTTCGTCGAGGACGAGGACGTGCTCGCCGTCCTCGGCCCGACGTCCGACGACCCCGCCCGCGCCGTCGTCACCGTGTACGACGAGGCGCTGCTCCCCCTGATCTCCGTGTCCGCCGGGGCGAGCATCCTGACCAGCGCCGAGAACCGTTCCTTCCTGCACGCCCGCCCCAACGACCTGGAGGCCGTGGCCTCGATCGCCATGTTCCTGACCGCCGGAGGGAGGGCGGCGGGCGGGGAGTACGCCTCCGGTCCGGCGGCCACCGGCCCGTCGAGCCGGCCCGGTCTGCTCATGGACCGCACCGCCGCCGACTACGCCTGGGCGTCCATCGGCGCCATCAACCTGATGGTGCGGGGGCAGGGCCGGCTGCCCTACCCGCGGGTCGTCCCGGCCGGCACCGAGGCCTTCGGGCCCGTCGTCGCCGACATGCTGGCGGCGGGCTCCGACTCCTTCGTCTACGGCGGCTACCCGGCGGGCGCGGCGGCCTTCGCGCGCGCCCTGGCCGCGGCCGGCTTCGACGGACCCCGGTACAGCCCGGAGGCCTCGCTGAGCACGGAGTTCCTCGACGCGGCGGGCGAGGCCGCCGAGGGCTGGCTGATCACCAGCACCTGTGTCGACCCGGCCGGGCTGCCCGCGGCGGCCGGCTTCACCGCCGCCCACCGCACACGGTTCGGCAGCGCCCCCGGCTTCTACGCGGCGGAGGCGTACGACGTCGTCGGCATGATCGCCGACACCCTGCGCGGGGCGGACGGCCGGCCGACGCGCGCCCGGCTGACCACCGCCCTGCGCCGGACCGCCTATCAAGGCGTGACCAAGAAGTTCGCCTTCGTGCCCGAGACCGGGTCCTTCGTCTCCCCGGAGAACGGCGCGGTCTTCGGATACCTGGTGGCGGACGGCAGGTTCCGTTTCCTGGGCCCGGCGCCCGTACCGTCGTCGGACGCGTAGGGCCGTACGACCGTGCCCGTCACCGCGCTCCGTCCGGGGGATCCGCAGGCCGTCGGCGGTCACCGGCTGCTCGGGCGGCTGGGCGCGGGCGGCATGGGCGTGGTCTATCTGGCCCGTGCGCGGGGCGGGGCCCTGGTCGCGCTCAAGGTGATCCGCGCCGAGTACGCGACCGACCCCGCCTTCCGGGTGCGGTTCCGGCGCGAGGCCGAGGCGGTGGGCCGGCTCGGCACACTGCTCGCGGGGCGGCCCGGCGGACGCTGGCTGGTGCCGGTGACCGCCGCCGACCCGGAGGCCCGCGCGCCCTGGCTCGCCACGGGGTACGTCCCCGGGCCGCCGCTCGCGGAGACGGTCGCCCGCTACGGTCCGCTGCCGCCGGAGACCGTACGGGTGCTCGGCGCCAGGCTGGCCGAGGCGCTGGCGGAGGTGCACGGGGCGGGGCTGGTGCACCGGGACGTCAAGCCCGGCAACGTCCTGCTCGCCCTGGACGGGCCCCGGCTGATCGACTTCGGCATCGCCCGCTCGGCGGACGCGACCGCGCTCACCGCGAGCGATGTGGTCATCGGCTCCCCGGGCTATCTCTCCCCCGAACAGGCCCGGGCGGGCCGGGCGGAGCGGATCGGCCCACCGAGCGACGTGTTCTCGCTGGCCTGTGTCCTCGCGTTCGCCTCGACCGGCCGCCGCGCCTTCGGCACCGGCACCCCGGCCGCCGTCGTCTACCGCACGGTCCACGAGGCCCCCGACCTCGACGGCGTACCGGAACCGCTGCTGCCGCTGCTGACCGCCTGCCTGGCGAAGGAACCCGGCGACCGGCCGACGGCGGAGGAGGTCCACGCCGCCCTCGATCCCGGTACGGCGGCCGGCGCCGGCTGGCTGCCCGCTCCCCTGCCCGGCCTGATCGCCGAACGGGCGGCACGGGTACTGGAGTTGCCGGTGCCGCCGGCACCGGACACCCCACAGCTCGGGCAGCTCGACGAGACCGAGGTGGCTGCACGCCCCGCACGGCGGCGTTTCCTGGCCCTCGGGGCGGTCGCGGGGGTGCTCGGGGCCGGGGGCGGTGTGGCGGCGTGGGTGGCCGGACACTCGGGCGAGGGGGCCCGGGGCGGGGGCGGGGGCGGGACGGGGGTGCGGAGTCCGCTGCCCCGGTACGCCATCGGGCTGCACGCCGATCTGAGCGGGGCCCGGAAGAGTGTCGGGCGGGCGCAGGAGCGGGGCGCGCGGCTCGCCGTGGAGCAGCACAACGCCCGTGCGGGCCGTGACTTCGACCTCGTGCTCCGGGTGCGGGACGACGGCGGGGAGCCCGAGCGGGCCGTGGAGACCGCCGGCGCCTTCGCGGCGGACGACACGGTGTACGCCGTGGTCGGTCCCACGACGGACGCGACGGCGGTGGCCGCCCAGGCGAGCTACCAGAAGGCACTGCTGCCCGCGCTGGTCGTCTCCGCCGGCGACGAACGGCTCTCCGACACCTCGAACACGGCGGTCTTCCAGCTCAGGCCCGGCGACATCTCCCTGACGGCACCGGTCGCCTGGTACCTCACCCATGTGGAGCCGGCCCACCGAACCGCCGTCGTCGACGACCGGGCCGCGGGAGAGGTCGGCTGGAGGAGCGCCCGGTCGATGAGGGAGTTCCCACCCTCCAAGGGCACCACCACCCTCCACACGGTCGCCGCCGGCAGCGAGGACTTCCGCCCGGTCGTGACGGCGGCGATCGCCGCCCGGGCCCAGGCCCTCGTCTACACCGGCGTCTCCGCCCGGCGGGCCGCCCTGTGCGCCCGCGCGGTACGCGAGGCCGGTTTCAGCGGCCCGTGTGTGGCCATGGAACCGGTGCTGGGCCCCGCGTTCCTGGAGGAGGCGGGAGAGGCCGCCGAGGGCTGGGTGTTCGGCACGACCTACGTGGATCCCGCGGCCGCTCCCGCATCGAAGCCGGCGCAGGCCTTCGCGGCGGCGTACCGGAAGCGCTATGGCGTCGACGCCGTGCCGCCGTACGCCGCCGAGGCCTTCGACGCGCTCGGCCTGGCCGCCGAGGGGCTGCGGCTGCTCGGCCCGGACGGCATGGAGCGGGGCGGTGTGACGCGGCGGCTGCGGACACTCACGTACCGGGGTGTCTGCAAGAAGGTGTCGTTCAACAGGACGACGCTTCAGATGGACTCCACGCCCGGGCTCTTCCTGTACCAGGTGAAGGAGGGCCGGGCGCGCTTCCTGGGCCAGTACGAGACGGTGACGTGAGCGGACCGGTGGGAACCGGGTGAACCCGGGCGGCCCCGGGGCCGTATGAAGTCACGGCAACCTTCGGGAGGGTCCGCGGCGACTGTCGGGGCGGACGCTCTCGTCACCGGAGCCCCGCCCGACCGAAGGAATCGACTGTGACCACCCCTTCGCACCGCCGCCGCTCCCGCCCCCGGCGCCACACGGCGCTGCTCTCCGCCGTCGCCGTCGCCGCCGTGGCGCTCGTCGTGTCGCTGGCCGTGGCCTTCCGCCCGGGCGGCGGCGGGACCGCCGATGTGCAGGACGCCGCCAAGCCCGTCTCCGGCGCCCGGGCGAGCGCCTCGCCGACGCCCGGGGCGCCCTCGGCCTCCGGGTCGCCGACGCCGTCCGCGAGCGCGGCGAGCCCGACGGCCCGCGCGTCCGCGTCCCGCTCGGCCACCGCGTCCGCCGCGTCCTCCGCGGCCGCCCGCGCCAAGGCCACCACCTCCACCGCCACCGCACCGAGGACCTCCGCGTCGGGCTCCCTGGCCGGCCGGATCCGCCCCGGCGTCACCTACCGGGGCGTGGCCACCTCCTACGACGTCGGCAACGGCGACGGTGCCTGCTCCTACGGCCCCACCTCCGACGTGATGACGGCGGCGATGAACACCGCCGACTACGAGACCTCGAAGGCCTGCGGCGCGTTCGTGGCCGTCCACGCGGGCGGCAAGTCGATCACCGTACGGATCACCAACGAGTGCCCGGCGCCCTGCCAGGCCGGTCAGCTGGACCTCAGTCAGCAGGCCTTCGCCAAGCTGGCGCCGCTGTCGGCGGGCCGGATCCAGATCACCTGGAACCTGCTCAGCCCGAGCACGAGCGACACGATCTCGATCCGCTACAAGACGGGCTCCACCCAGTACTGGTGCGGCATCCAGGCCCTCGGCCACCGCAACCCGCTGGCCCGCCTGGAGGTCCGTACGGGCGGTGGCTGGAAGCAACTGGAGCGCACCGCGTACAACTACTTCCTCTCCGAGCAGGGCACCGGCTGCGGCGCCGCGATCCGGCTGACCGACATCTACGGCGAGCAGCTCACGATCGAGGGGATCGCGGTGAAGCCGGACGCCGTGCAGTCGACGAGCGCCCAGTTCACCCGGCGCTGAGCGACGGGGTTGACACTCGGGGCCGATACTCGGGTCATGGCTACGGATCTTCATGAGCTGCTGAGGTCGCTGCGGGTGTGGGACCCGGAGGTGACGCGGCTGCCTGCCTTCGACCCGGAGCGGGCCCCCGGCACCCCGGTGGAGCTGTTCACCGCCTGGTTCGCCGAGGCGGTGGCGGCGGGTGAGCGGGAGCCGCACACCATGACCCTGGCCACCGCCGACGAGGAGGGCCGCCCGGACGCCCGGATCGTGATGCTGCACGGCGCCGACGCCGGCGGCTGGTCCTTCGCCACGCACGCCACCAGCCGCAAGGGCCGCCAGCTCGCCGCCCGCCCGTACGCGGCGCTCACCTTCTACTGGCCCCGGCGCGGCCGCCAGGTCCGCGTCCGCGGCCCGGTCGTCTCCGCCCCCTCCGGCGAGGCCCAGGCCGACCTGCACGCCCGCTCCACCGGCGCCCTGGCCGCCGCCCTGACGGGCCGCCAGAGCGAGCCCCTCTCCTCCACCGAGGAGCTGGCGGCGGTGTCCCGGGCGGCCTGGGACCGGGCCCGGGCCGACCCGACGGCCGCATCCCCCACCTGGACCCTGTACCGGCTCGACCCCGAGGAGGCGGAGTTCTTCCAGGGCGAGGAACACCGCCGGCACGTACGCCTGTCGTACGTCAGAAACGACACCGGCTGGTCACGACAGCTGCTCTGGCCCTGAGGGGCCCGCGAGGTACCGGGCCGCCCCCGTGCGGGGCAGGACCGCCCACATGCGGGTGCCGCCGCCCGATTCGTGCTCGCCGCCGATGCCCCAGTCGCCGTGGCAGGCGCGGACGACCTCGTCCAGGACGCGCAGGGACACCCGGCGGGACAGGACGCAGATGGCGCCGAGGCGGGCCCGCTCGTGGCGGGGGTGGCCGTCGTAGACGGTGACGCGCAGGTCGCCGCCGCGGTGGCGCAGCGAGACGTACACCTCCTTGGTGGCGGACAGCCGGCAGGCGCAGGCGGTCAGTTCGCTGACCACCTGGACGACCGCGTCCGTCACCTCGGTGAGGCCGTGCGCCCTCAGGACCGTCCGGGTCGCGGCGCGCGCCACACCGGGACTGCGCGGGGAGGCCGGGAGCGTGAAGCTGTACGAGAGGTTCTCCGGGAGCGCGGGAGCGAACGGGGCATCGACGGGAGCGCTGGTCGGCGACGGGCAGGTCGTGGTGTCGGGGTGCACGGCAACTCCCTGGTCTCATGGGGGTGTTCCCCAGAGAAGCAGAGAGCACGCGGGCCGTGCTGATGCCCGTCCGGACGACTCCGGTACGACGTTGTGGTCGGCCGGTGACAATCGCGGGGTGGCGCGGCTGCGCCGTTCGGCCCCCTCCGATTGCCGCACCGCCGATGACACTCTGTGATGATTCATGACTTTCCGTGAGCTCCATCGGCTCGCGGACGAATCTCGCGGAGGTGTTCAGTGACGTTCCGTCGTTGGAGTGCGGCCCTGGTCGCGACGGCCGGGCTCGCCGGCTCCGTGCTGCTCGGCGCGCCCTCGCCCGCCACGGCCGCACCGGCCGCGCCGGCCGCGCCGGCCGCCGAGCGGTCCGTGGTGGCGCCGCTGCCCGTCCCGCGGGCGGGCGGCAAGGAGACGGCACCGCGGGGGTACGGGGACCCCGCGCCGGACGGCAGACAGGCGTCGTCCTGCCTGGGGCTGGTGCCCTCGCCCTACCCGTACGCCCACACGCCGTACTACTGCAACGACTGGCGCTTCGGTCCGGCCGAGCTGCCCACCTCCGGCCTCGTCGGGGCCACCCTCCAGGGCTACGACCGGTTCGGCACGCTCACCCCCGTCGAGTTCCTCAACAAGTGGTGGGACCCCACCCTGGAGCACGGCATCGGCGACTGGAAGTACGCGCTGATCCCGGACGACGGCTTCGACCACAACGCCCAGGGCGCGCCCGTCGCCACCGAGACGACCCTCCCGGTCGGCCAGCTCCTGGACCGCTTCGGCAACGAGTTCGGCAAGTTCCTGGCCCCGGCTGGCGCCACGTACGCCGAGCGGTCCATTCCGCCGTCCGGCCTGGACACCCAGGACCCGCGCTTCCCGTACAACTACCACCTGTACCGGGTGAAGAAGCCGACGCTGGTGTGCGCCGGCCCGACCGCCCCCGCCTTCGAGCAGCCGGGCCAGGGGGTGCAGTACGTCACCTCGGTCGCGTCGGCGGCGATGTACTGCCCGCATGTGAAGACCGGCGCCACGGTCAGCTCCCTGATCAACAGCGGCAACCTGGAACGCGCCAACTGACCCGGGAGGGGGCGGGGCAATGGACCGGCACGGGCTGTGCGCGGCACTGCGCGCGGCGGGCGTCCCCGCCGGGCTGTACGAGATCGCCGGCTGCCCCGCCCCGCCCGGCACACCCCGGCCGGAGGACCGCCTCTACCTGGCGGAGGAGGCGGGCGGCTGGGTCGTGGGCGTACGGCAGCGCGGCGTACGCACGGTCCTGGAGCGGTTCCCCGACGAGGACCGGGCCTGCCGCGGTCTCTACACCAGGCTGACCGACCCGGGGCCGCCGTCCGTACCGCTCACCGCCGAGGAGCGGGCGCGGTTGCCGGACCCTCCCGGCCCGTGAGTCACTCCTCGAACCGGTGCACCGTGAAGTCCGCCACCGGGCGGTAGCCGATGCGCTGGTAGAGGCCGTTGCTGGTGGGGTTGGCGAGGTCGGTGAAGAGGAGGACCTCCCGGGCGCCGGCGGCCCGGGCCGCTCGGCTGATCTCGGCGGTCGCGGCGCCCGCGTAGCCCCGGCCGCGCAGGGGAGCGGGGGTGTAGACGGTGGTGACCCGCACCTGGCCGGCCACCTCCGGGGTGACCACGGCCAGGGAGACGGGGGTGCCGTCGGGGGTCTCCCAGAAGAGGGCCCCGCCGTGGGCGATCCGGGCGTCGGCGAGCGCGCCGGCGTCCTGGAGTTGGCGCTCGCCGATGCTCTCGCCGAACTCCTCGTACCAGCTCATGAGCCGGGCGCGGTCCGTGGCGGTGGCGGTGGCGATCCGCGGGGCGCCCTCGGGCACCGGCTGGGGGACCGTCAACTCGTCGAGCCGGTAGAGGCGTTGCTCCTTCCAGAGGTCCGCCCCCGCGCCGGTGTGCCGCTTCCAGGCGGCGGCGAAGGCGTCGGCCGTGGCGCGGTCGGCGGTGACTCCGGGGAGGCGGTGTCCCGCGGACGCCAGCCGGGCGGCGAGGGCGTCGGCCTGTTCCCCGGTGAGGGAGGTGAGATTGATCCAGTACGGCGGGGTGTGCAGGGACACCGCCTCCACCGCGCCGCCCCGCTCCAGCACACCGAAGACGGGGGCCTCCTCGCCGTAGACGTTCACCCCCCTGTCGCGCAGGTTCTCCAGCACGGTCAGCGGCACGGTGTGCAGCGCGGGCCGGGAGGCGAGGAAGTCGCTGGCCCGCCGGAGGAAGGCGTCGAGGTCATGGGTGAGGTTCCAGTCGTCCGGTCTCATGCCCGGCATCGTGGCGTACCCGGTGCCCGTACCGCCCCCGATTTAGGGCCTGTCGTTTGGATCAGGTCGGCTGGGCCGACGTGGTCTCTCGGCCGACCTGAGCGGGGTGTGGTGCGTGCGGCTGCAAGGCGGAGGAGGGCGGCGACGCGATGGGGGTCCCTCCCGCGCGAGCGCAGCCGAGCGTGGGGGAGTCGACAACCGACGACAACGCGGCTGGGGGTCCCCCCTCTGGGGGAGTGCGTGCCACACCCCGCGACGCGCGGCATGATCCAAACGACAGGCCCTAAGGCCCCTGGGGCTCCGGGTCCGTGGCCAGGCGTCCGTGCAGGTGGACGTCGCGGAAGGCGTCGCGCCTGCCTTCTTCCCACATCGCCCCGCGCACGGTCCCCTCGTACCGGAACCCGCACCGCTCGGCGACCCGGCAGGAGCCGCCGTGGCCGAGGGCGTGGCCCAGTTCCAGCCGGTGCAGGCCGATCTCGTCGTAGGCCCAGCGCGCGGCGAGGAGCAGGGAGCGGGTGGCGATGTGCCGGCCGCGCGCCTCGGGCAGCACCCAGTAGCCGACCACGGCGTTGCTCAGTACCCGGTCGATCGCGTTGACGGAGATCTGCCCGAGGACCGTCCCGTCGTCGGTGGCGGTGACGCAGAAGGTCATGGCGCGCCCGGCATCCGTGTCCGCGGCCTTGGCCTCCAGCGACTCCCGGGCGCTCGCGGGGTCGGTGATCGTCCTGATCGGGGTGTTCCAGCGCCGGAACTCCGGGTCGGTGTGCCCGCGCAGCCACGCGTCCACATCGGTCGCGGACGCCGGATCCCAGAGGCGGAGGGTGAGGCCGTGGCCGTGTATCTCCGGGGGGTGCGGGAGGGCGCGGGGGTCGCGGATGCGAGTCATCCGGCCATTCAACACCGGGCCGGCACCGGGCCCCCGGCAGGTGGCGTGCTCGTCAGGCCGGCGCACCGTGGCCGGCCACCCGGAACACCGGCACCCCTTCCCGGAACGTCGCCTCCAGTGCCATCCCGGCCCGCAGGGTGTCCGCGTCCTCCCCCACCACCTCGGTGGACATCCGGGGGCCCTCGGCGAGGTCGACGACCGCGGCGACGTACGGGGTTCGCTCGCCGAACGGCGGGAGGTCGTTGCGGTGGACGACCGACCAGGTGTAGAGCGTGGCCCGGCCGCTCGCGTCCTCCCAGGTCACGTCCTCGCTCCAGCAGTACGGACAGAACTCGCGAGGGTAGTGGTGGGCCCGTGCGCAGGCCCCGCAGCGCCGGATCAGCAGCCGGCCCGCGGCGGCCGCGTTCCAGTACGTCCGGGTGAAGGCGTCGGCCTCGGGGAGGTCGTGGCGCGCGGTCACCGGGTTCCTCCGAGGATGCCCCGGCCTTCAAGCCGGGGAGGAATCGGACTCCTGCGAAGCAGGACAGGGAAAGCCGAATCGCCGTCAGGGCGATTCGGCGTCTGCCACGGTGGCGCGGTAGTCGCCCTCGATGCGGTGGAGGATCTCGGAGTTGAGTGACCGCCGGTTCGCCTTGGCCTGCGCTGTGAGCCAGGCGTGGAGGTCGGTGGGCAGGCGGAGAGTGATGCGGGTTTCGTCATGATTCACACCCCAATCCTAGTGGTAAAATGGTGGCATGACGACACGACAGCAGGCGAGTGAGGAGTCCGGGCACGCCCGGTACACCTACCGCCTCCGCGTGTCGTCGACCGCGAGCGCCGGACTCAATGCCGAGTGGGCGCGCTGCCGTTGGATCTGGAACGAATGCGTGGCCATGTCCCGCAAGGCCCACGGCCTGAGCAAGGGACTCCCCGAGGACGCCATCGAGAAGGTGACGTGCGGCCCGGCACAACTCGACAAGATGCTTACCGAGGCCCGCACCTCCATGGGGTGGCTGCGCGAGGGCTCCTCGGTGCCCCAGCAGCAGATCATCCGCGACTTCGGCAAGTCCCGCGCCAAGGCCCTGAAGGACATCAAGGCGAAGCTGCCGATGCGGCAGCGTGCCGGTATGCCCCGGGTCAAGCGGAAACGCGACGCTCTGCCGTCGCTGAACTACACCCGGCGCGGCTTCCGCTTGAAGGACGGCCGCCTTCGCCTCGCGGGCGGCATCGCCCTGACCGTGGTGTGGTCCCGCGACCTGCCCGCTGACCCCACGTCGGTCCGGGTGTACCGGGACAGCCTCGGCCACTGGTACGCCTCGTTCGTCGTGGAGACCGCCACCGAACCGCTGCCCGCGACGGGCCGGGCGATCGGTATCGACTGGGGCGTCAAGGAGACCGCCACCACCACCTCGGACGCGCACGACCTTCCCCACCCGCAGCGCGGCCGCACCGCCGCCGCGAAGCTGGCCCGGTACCAGAAGCAGATGGCGAGGCGGAAGCCCCCGCGCGGAAAAGCCGCGTCGAAGGGCTATCGGGCGGCATCCCGTGCGGCGGCCAAGGTCCACAAGAAGGCTGCCCGGCAGCGCCAGGACACCGGCCGCAAGTGGGCCAAGCGCGTCGTGCGCGACTTCGACCAGCTCGCTGTCGAGGACTTCCGCCCCAAGTTCCTCGCGAAGTCCACAATGGCCCGCAAGGCCGCTGACGCCGCGATCGGCGCAACCAAGACCGCGCTGACCGAGATGGCCCGCAAGCACGGCCGTATCGTGCACCTCGTGCACCCGGCCCACACCACGATGGAATGCGCACAGTGCGGTGCGAGAACCAAGCACGCACTCCCCCTCTCCGAACGAACCTACGCGTGCATCGCGTGCGGAGCCGTGTCCCCCAGGGACAAGAACTCCGCCCGCGTGATGCTCGTCCGGGCTGGTCTCGACCCGGCTGGTGCTGATGGCAGAAGTCCTCTGGGAGCGCCGCTCCCGGAGGCGGCCTGAGCTAGGAATCCCCCTGCTTCAGCTGGGGGAGGATGTCAAAGGAAGAGCCCCAGGGCGTCGTCCACCGACCAGGTCTGCCAGGCCATGCCGCCCAGCGCGACCAGCGAGATCAGCGCCATCATCCCGTTCTGGCCCTGCTCGGCCCAGTCGTGGATCATGAGGACGAGGTAGATCAGGTTGAGGAGCAGGCCCGCGACCAGGGCGATCGGGGTGAGGAAGCCCGCGATCAGGCCGAGGCCCAGGGCGAGTTCGGCGTAGACGACGACGTACGCCATGAGCCGCGGCCGGGGCTTCACGACGCGCTCGAAGCCGGACCGTACGACGGTCCAGCGGTGCTTGGCCGCCACGCCCGCCGCCCAGGCGATGCCGGAGCCCTCGAACCAGCTCTTCTTCTCCTTGTGCCGCCAGCTCTCCAGCCACCACAGCCCGAGTCCGATCCGCAGCACCGCGAGCCACTGGGCACCGTCGAGCCAGATCGCATCCATGGATCTGACGGTACGTCAGATAGCCGGTTCCGGGAAGACCGTGCAACCTGTGCGCCCGCCGTGAAGCTGTGGGGTCCCCATGAATGGCGCGGGATTGTTGGCAATTTTGTTCGCACCCTGGGTACGTTCACACCGCAAGCAGCGAACCCGAGGGAGTCGAACCGTGAAGCACAGGGCAATCAAGCGCAGGTCGGTCGTCATCGGCATCGGCGCCACCGCCGGAGTCGCCGCGGTGGGCGGCATCGCCCTGAGCGCGCAGGCCTCCGCCAAGCCGTCGGCCGCGTCGGACTCCCTGGTCTTCGACCCGGACGCCTACACCGAGCTGACGACGACCGTCACGGACGCCGACGGCGACGAGCACTCCGTGACGTACCACTTCTGGAAGGCGATCACCTATGTCGCCGACCCCGTGGACGCCACCTACCAGTCCCTGATCGTCAGCGCCCCGGTCGAGATCGACGGCGCGGCCGTCGACACGAGCGACGCGCCGATCCTGCTCGCGAACTCCATCGGCGGCTACATGCCGTCCTCGGTCGCGGAGGCCACCGGCGTCGGCGCCGGCGGGGGCGGCGGGATGCCCGGCGGCACCCTCCCCTCCGGCGCGGCCAGTGCCTCGGCCGCCCCCAACGCCAACGAGAACACCAACGCCGACGGCGGCGCCACCTCCTCCAACCAGCTGCTGGCCCTGGCCGCCGGGTACGTCGTCATCGAGCCCGGCGCCCGCGGCCGTACGCTGAAGAACTCCGACGGCGAGTACTACGGCGTCGCCCCCGCCGCCATCGTCGACCTCAAGGCGGCGGTGCGCTACATCCGGTCCAACCAGGGCCGCATCCCCGGCGACACCGACCGGATCGTCTCCGCCGGCACCAGCGCCGGTGGCGCCCTGTCCGCGCTGCTCGGCGCGTCCGGCGACAGCCCGCTCTACGACAAGCTCCTGAAGGAGATCGGCGCCGCCGACGCCTCCGACGCGATCTTCGCGACCGGCGCCTGGTGCCCGATCACCGACCTGGACCACGCCGACGGCGCCTACGAGTGGAACTGGGGTTCCAACGCGACGAGTTCCGGCTCCCAGGTCGACCAGACCGTGTCGAAGGCCCTGCGGGCGCAGTTCGCCGAGTACCAGGCCGGGCTCAGGCTCAAGGGCCTCGACGGCACCCGGCTGACCGCCCGCAACTACGACACCTACCTGGTCGAGCAGTACCTGGAGCCCTCGGCCACCCGGTACCTCACCGCTCTCCCGGACACCGAGCGCACCGCCTACCTCGCCGCGAACACCTTCCTCACCTGGAAGAACGGCAAGGCCTCCTTCTCCTGGGAGGACTTCCTCACCCATGTCGGCGCCCGCAAGAAGACCGCCCCGGCCTTCGACGCCTTCGACCTGTCGGCGGGCGAGAACAACCTGTTCGGCAAGGGCACCGCGGAGACCCGTCACTTCACGGCGTACAGCCTGAAGCACGACACCACCGGGGCGACCGCCAAGCGCCTCGACAGCGACATCCCCGAGGTGCTGCGGCTGATGAACCCGATGCACTTCCTCGTCGACCAGCCCAACGAGGGCCGTACCAAGCACTGGTGGATCCGCCTGGGCACCAACGACTCGGACACCTCGCACACGGTCTCCGCCAACCTCGCCGCCGCCGCGCACACCCTCGGCGACGACGTGAACCACCTCTACTACTGGGACCAGGGCCACGGCGCCAACACCGACCCGGGCGACTTCATCACCTGGATCGCGAAGGTGACCGGACACCAGGTGAAGGCAAAGAGGTGAGCCGACCCCGGCGGTGATCCGTACCCTGGAGCGGGGGCACCCCTGAACGCGGCGGCGTCCGTTTCCCGTCATAGCTACTGACGCCGTCCGCCCGCGACGCCTGGCCCAAGCGCACCTGGACCAGGCGTCGCACCTTTCCCACAACCAAGTGGCCCACGCCACAAGTTGCCCACAACCTCCCCAAGCGTGATCGATCCGCAACCAATTCCGGTCTTGACCGAGACCCACCGATCCCGCGCGTGATTACGCTCGCGCTCATGGAAGACTCCGCACCGTCCGCGATCACCACCGCGAACCCCGCCGACCGCCCCGTCTACGTCATCGGCGGCGGCCCCGGCGGACTCGCCGCCGCGTACGCCCTGCGCGCCCAGGGGATACGTGCCGTCGTGGTGGAGAAGGCCGACCGGGTCGGTGCGTCCTGGAGCCGCCACTACGACCGGCTGCATCTGCACACCACCCGCCGCCTCTCCGCCCTGCCGGGGCTGAAGATGCCCCGCCGGTTCGGCCGCTGGGTGACCCGCGACAACGTGGTGCGGTATCTGGAGAAGTACGCCGAGGTCCATGAGCTGGAGATCGTCACCGGCGTCGAGGTCTCCCGGATCGAGCGCACCGCGGACGGCACCGGCTGGCTGCTGCACGCCACCGGCGGCCGGGAACTGACCGGCGCCGCCGTCGTCGTCGCCACCGGCTACAACCACACCCCCTTCCTGCCCGACTGGCCCGGCCGCGCCGCCTTCACCGGCGACCTCACCCACGCCGGCGCCTACCGCGACGGCAAGCCCTACACCGGCCGTGACGTCCTCGTCGTCGGCGTCGGCAACACCGGCGCCGAGATAGCCGTCGACCTCGTCGAGAGCGGTGCCGAACGGGTGCGGCTCTCCGTGCGCACCGCCCCGCACATCGTCCGCCGCTCCACCGCCGGCTGGGCCGCGCAGTACACGGCGATCCTGGTACGGCGCCTGCCCGTCGGCCTCGTCGACCGGCTGGCCCGCCCGATGGCGCGGCTCAGCGTGCCGGACCTCTCGGCGCACGGTCTGCCGCGCCCCGACACCGGCCTCTACAGCCGGGTCAGACAGGGCGCGATCCCGGTCCAGGACGTCGGTCTGATCGACGCGATCCGCAAGGGCCGGGTGGAGGTGGTGGCCGCCGTCGAGTCCTTCGAGGACGGCGGCAAGGTCGTCCTCGCCGACGGCACCCGGATCACCCCGGACGCCGTCGTCGCCGCCACCGGCTATGTCCGCGCCCTGGAGGGCCTGGTCGGCCATCTCGGCGTCCTCGACGAGCGCGGCCTGCCGCCGGCCCACGGCCCGCACACGCCGAAGAACGCCCCCGGTCTCTACTTCACCGGCTTCACCACCCCCATCAGCGGCACCCTGCGCGAACTGGCGCTCGACGCGTCCCGCATCGCGAAAGCCGTGACCCGCCATCTCCGCTGATTTCGGTTACTCCCGGTAACTCCCCTCGTTCTGCTGCCAGTTACACCTGTGTCAGATGTGACGAGGGCGTTGTCGCGCGCCCCGGTGCGGAGCCAGAATGTGAGACCTGTTCACCTTTCCGCTCCGCCCCCTCTCTACGGAGGACGTACGTGGCACGTGAAAGACAGCTCTCCCGCCGCTCCCTGCTCGGACGCACCGCCGCCGTGGCCGCCGGCGCGACCGCCCTCACCACGACCGCCGCCGGCCCGGCCGCCGCGGCGGCCACCCGGGACGTGGACGTCGCGATCGTCGGCGCCGGCCTGGCCGGACTCACCGCGGCCCGCGACCTGGTGGCGGCCGGAAAGACCGTCGCCGTCCTGGAGGCCCGCGACCGCGTCGGCGGCCGGGTCCTCAACCTGTCGCTGGCGAACGGCGGGACGACCGAGGGCGGCGGCGAGTTCATCGGCCCCACCCAGGACCGCATCAAGGCCCTCGCCGACTCCCTGGGCGTGGCCACCTTCGCCACCTACAACACGGGCGACAACCTCCTCTACAAGGACGGGAAGAAGACCCCGTACGCCACCGACGGCCTCCTCGGCTCGGTCCCGCCGGTCGACGTGGCCGGGCTCGCCAACGCCGCGGTCGTGCAGGCCGCGCTGGACGACATGGCCAAGACGGTCCCCGTCGACGCGCCCTGGACCGCCGCCAAGGCGGAGGAATGGGACCGGCAGACCTTCGAGACCTGGCTGCGCGCCAACGCCGTGATCCCGTCGGCCAAGTTCCTCCTGAACGTGGCCTGCACCTCGATCTTCTCGGCCGAACCCCGCGAACTCTCCCTGCTGTTCGTGCTCTTCTACATCGCCGCCGCCGGCAACGAGTCCACCCCCGGCACCCTGGAGCGCCTGACCGAGACCGCGAACGGCGCCCAGGAACGGCGTTTCGTCGGCGGCTCCCAGCAGGTGCCGATCAAACTGGCCGCCACCCTCGGCGACCGGGTGGTGCTGAACGCCCCGGTGCGCAGGATCGCGCAGTCCGGCGGCACGTACGTCGTCACGGCCGACGGCATCACCGTCACCGCCAAGAAGGTCGTCGTCGCCGCGCCCCCGCCGCTCGCCGCCCGGATCACCTACGACCCGCTCCTGCCGGCCGGCCGCGACCAGCTCACCCAGCGGCTGCCGATGGCCTCGGTCGCCAAGGCGATCGCGATCTACGACACCCCGTTCTGGCGGGCCGACGGCCTCAACGGCCAGGTCGTCAGCGACACCGGCGTGGTCAGCTCCACGTTCGACAACTCCCCGCCCGACGCCTCCTACGGCGCGCTGATGGGCTTCATCGAGGCCGACGAGGCCCGTGCCCACGACGCGGCGAGCGAGGCCGAGGTGAAGGCGGCGGTGCTGAAGGACTACGTGACGTACTTCGGCGCGAAAGCGGCCTCCCCCACCTCCTTCGTCCTGCAACGCTGGAACAACGAGGCCTACACGCGCGGCGGCCCCGTCTCCATCGCCGCGCCCGGCGTCCTGACCCAGTACGGTCCCGCCCTGCGCAAGCCGGTGGGCGGTATCCACTGGGCGGGGACCGAGACCTCGACGTACTGGATGGGCTTCATGGACGGCGCCGTCCGGTCGGGCGAGCGGGTGGCGAGGGAGGTTCTGGCCGCGCTGTAGGGCCGGGGTCCGCCCCGGCCGTCCCCGAAGGTCCGCTCGTGTCTCGCTCCTTCCTCGCTCCTTTTCTCGCTCCTTTATCGCTGCACGCCCATTCCTGACATCCCGTCAGGTATGTAATCTGACAGTGCGTCAGTTACTCGGCAGTCACACAGGAGCGGGCGGACCGATGCTTGGATCAACCCACGGCACCCTCACCACCGACTCCCGCCGCGCCCGGGTCATCGCGTGCGGCGAACAGCCCGGACCCGCCGTCCACGGCCGGCCCGCCGACGTCGACGACCTCGACGTCAGCGGCCGGCCGCTGTATGCGACCGTCCCCGATCTGGACCGCTTCTTCCGGCCCGAGTCGGTGGCGGTCGTCGGCGCCTCGGACGCCGAGGGACGCCCCAACACCGGTGTCACCCGGCAACTGGTGGGCTGGGCCGAGCGGGTGGGGGCGCGGCTGCACCCCGTGCACCCCACCCGCGCGTCCGTCTTCGGCATCCCCTGCGTGGCGTCGGTCGCCGAGCTGCCGGAGCAGATCGACCTGGCCGTGCTGCTGGTCGCCGATCCGCTGCCCGTGATCGAGCAACTGGCCGAGGCGAAGGTGCGGTTCGCCGTCGTGTTCGCCTCGGGCTTCGCGGAGACCGGCGAGGCGGGCGCGGCGGCGCAGGCCCGGCTCGCGGCGGCCGTGGAGGGCTCGGGGATCCGGCTGCTCGGCCCCAACACCAACCTCAACGCCTTCGAGCGGTTCCGCGAGGACCTCACCGGTCCGTCGATCGCGCTGATCACCCAGTCCGGCCACCAGGGCCGCCCGGTCTTCGCCCTCCAGGAGCTGGGCATCCGGCTCTCGCACTGGGCGCCGACCGGCAACGAGGCCGATCTGGAGACCGCCGACTTCCTGTCCTACTTCGCCGAGCGGCCCGAGGTCGGCGCCATCGCCTGTTACGTGGAAGGGCTGAAGGACGGCCGGGCCTTCCTCCTGGCGGCCGACCGGGCGGCCCGGCGCGGGGTCCCGGTGGTGGCGGTGAAGGTGGGCCGCACCGAGACCGGGGCCCGCACCGCCGCCTCCCACACCGGCAAGCTGACCGGCGCGGACGAGGTGGTGGACGCGGCGATGCGGCAGTACGGCGTGATCCGCGTCGACGGACTGGACGAACTCCAGGACACCGCCGCCCTGCTGGCCCGGGCCCGCCGTCCGCAGGCGGACGGTGTGGTCGTCTACTCGATCTCGGGCGGCACCGGCGCCCACGCGGCCGACCTCGCCACGACGGCCGGCCTGCGCCTGCCCACCCTCTCCACGGCCAAGCAGGCCGAGCTGCACCAGTGGATCCCCGAGTACCTGAACGTGGCCAACCCGGTCGACAACGGCGGCCATCCGGTGGGCGACTGGCGCGGCCGGAAGATCATCGACGCGATCCTCGACGATCCCGAGGTGGGGGTGCTGATCTGCCCGATCACCGGCCCCTTCCCCCCGCTCAGCGACCGTCTGGTGCGGGACCTGGTGGACGCGGCGGAGCAGACGGACAAGCTGGTGTGCGTGGTGTGGGGCTCGCCGGTGGGCACCGAACCGGCCTACCGCGAGGTGCTGCTGGGCTCCTCCCGGGTGGCGACCTTCCGCTCCCTCGGCAACTGCGTCACCGCGGTCCGGGCGCTTCTGGAGCACCACCGGTTCGTGCGCGACTACCGCTCGCCGTTCGACCAGGCCCCGCGCACCTTGTCCCCGTCCTTCCGCAAGGCGCAGCTGCTGATGCGCCCCGGCCAGCAGCTCAGCGAGCACGCGGCGAAGCAGCTGCTGCGGGCGTACGGCATCCGGGTGCCGCGCGAGCAGCTGGTGACCAGCGCGGCGGCGGCGGTGCGGGCGGCGGGGCTGGTCGGCTACCCGGTGGTGATGAAGGCCTCCGGCGGGCAGATCGCGCACAAGACCGAGCTGGGGCTGGTGAAGATCGGCCTGACCTCGGCGAGCCAGGTCCGCGACGCCTACCGCGAGCTGACCGACATCGCCCGCTACGAGGGCGTGTCGCTGGACGGCGTCCTGGTCTGCCAGATGGTCGAGCGGGGGGTGGAGATGGTGGTCGGGGTGACCCATGACGACCTGTTCGGCCCGACGGTCACGGTCGGTCTCGGCGGAGTGCTGGTGGAGGTCCTGCGCGACGCCGCCGTCCGCGTGCCGCCGTTCGGGGAGGAGCAGGCCCGGGACATGCTCGCCGAACTGCGCGGACGGGCGCTGCTGGACGGGGTCCGGGGCCGTCCGCCGGCCGATGTCGACGCCCTCGTCGAGGTCGTCCTGCGGGTCCAGCGCATGGCGTTGGAGCTGGGCTCCGACCTGGCCGAGCTCGACATCAACCCGCTGGTGGTACTGCCGTTCGGGCAGGGCGCGGTGGCGCTGGACGCGCTGGCGGTGTGTCGCTGAGATGGACACCTCGCTCCGGCACACCACGGACGGCCACGTCCTGTTCCTCACCCTCGACCGCCCCGAAGCGCTCAACGCCCTCACCCCCGACCTGCGCGACCGGCTGATCCGGACGTTCTCGGAGGCCTCCGCGGACCCCGCCGTCCGGGCGGTCGTCCTCACCGGCGCCGGGCGGGGGTTCTGCGCCGGGGCGGACCTGCGGGGCGGGGCGGCGGGCGAGCGGATCGCCGGTGACGTGGCCCGCGTGATCCGGCGGGGCGCCCAGCGGCTGATCGCGGCCGTGCTGGACTGCGAGAAGCCGGTGATCGCCGCGGTGAACGGCACGGCGGCCGGCCTCGGCGCGCATCTCGCCCTCGCCTGCGATCTGGTCCTGGCCGCCGAGTCGGCCCGGTTCATCGAGGTGTTCGTCCGCCGCGGCCTGGTTCCCGACGGCGGCGGCGCGTATCTCCTCCCCCGGCTGATCGGCCCCCAGCGGGCGAAGGAGCTGATGTTCTTCGGCGACGCGCTCACCGCACCGGACGCCGAACGCCTGGGCCTGGTCAACCGGGTGGTCCCGGACGGCGAGCTGGAGAAGACGGCCCGGGAGTGGGCGGCCCGGCTGGCCGCCGGCCCCACCCGCGCCCTGGCCCTCACCAAACAGCTCGTCAACGCCTCCCTCGACACCGACCGCACCACCGCCTTCGCCGCCGAGGCCGCCGCCCAGGAGATCAACATGACGACGGCGGACGCGAGGGAGGGCGTCACAAGCTTCGTGGAACGCCGGGCGCCCGAATTCAAGGGCCACTGAACAGGGGGGCGGCGCGCAGGGGCCGTGCACGGCGGCGGGCACGCGAGAGGCGCGAGCCGGGACGGGCACGCGAGGGGCGTGAGCCGGGGCGGGCACGCGAGGGGCGTGAGCCGGGGCGGGCGCGCGAGGGGCGTGAGCCGGGGCAGGCACGCGAGAGCCGCGAGCCGGGGCAGGCACGCGAGAGCCGCGAGCCGGGGCAGGCACGCGAGAGCCGCGAGCCGGGGCAGGCACGCGAGAGGGGGAGGCGGTGAGCAGGGGTGTGTTCGGGGTGGTCGGCTCCGGGATCCGCTCCAAACCCCCTCGTACCGCCCCCCGCCCACCCCTTCCTATCTGACATACCGTCAGCTTCAATGGGGGACATGATGGGACACGCGGGGATGGCGGCCGCCGCCGTCCGTTACTTGAGGGCGGGCCCGGTCGAACCGCTGCCCCGTCCCGAACTGCGCTGCGTCCGCGAGGACGAACGGGCGCCGGTGGACCAGGGCGAGTTCCGGCGGGTGCTGGGGAACTTCGCGTCCGGCGTGACCGTCGTGACGGCGGCGACGCCGGACGGCCCCGCCGGCTTCGCCTGCCAGTCCTTCTCCTCCCTCTCCCTCGACCCGCCCCTGGTCGCCTTCATGGTCGGCCGTACGTCCACGACCTGGCCGCGCATCGCCCACGCGGGCGCCTTCTGCGTCAACGTCCTCGCCGCGGGCCAGGCCGCGCTGTGCCGCGCCTTCGCGGTGAGCGGCGCGGACAAGTTCGCGGGTGTGCCGTACGACGCGGCCCCCGTCTCCGGCTCCCCGCGCCTGACCGGCACCCTCGCCTGGATCGACTGCACCGTCCACGCGGTGCACACCGGGGGCGACCACCTCATCGTCGTAGGACGGGTGGACGCCCTGGGGTCGACGGCCGCCGCGGACAGGGAACAGCCCCTGCTGTTCCACCGGGGCCGCTTCCTCTAGGCGCCGCGGGGCGCCCGCGCCGTCAGGCCGCCGCCAGGGCCGGGCCCGCGGGCCGCCGGCGGATCACCAGCGCCATCAGGGCCGCCGCCGCGCACAGGGCGCCCGACGCGTACCAGACCACGTCGTACGAGCCGAAGGTGTCGCGGGCGACGCCGCCGAGGAAGGCGATCAGGGCCGCGCCGACCTGGTGGGAGGCGAGGACCCAGCCGAAGACGATGGCGCTGTCGTCGCCGTAGTGCTCGCGGCACAGGGCGAGGGTGGGCGGCACGGTGGCGACCCAGTCCAGGCCGTAGAAGACGATGAAGAAGATCATCGGGGGGTGGACGGTGGGGGCCAGCAGCAGGGGGAGGAAGAGGAGCGAGATGCCGCGCAGCGCGTAGTACACCGCGAGCAGGCGGCGCGGGGAGAAGCGGTCGGTGAACCAGCCGGAGGCGATCGTTCCGACGACGTCGAAGACGCCGATGACCGCGAGGAGCGAGGCCGCCGCCGTGACCGGCATGCCGTGGTCGTGGGCGGCCGGCACGAAGTGGGTCTGGACCAGGCCGTTCGTGGAGGCGCCGCAGATCGCGAAGGTGCCGGCGAGGAGCCAGAAGGGGCCGGTGCGCATCGCCGAGAGCAGGACCTTGACCGTGCGTCTCGCCGCGCCCTGCACCGGCGCCGGCTTCGGTACGAACTCCTGCGCGCCGTACGGGCTCGCCCCCACGTCCGCCGGGTGGTCGCGCAGCAGCAGCCAGACGAACGGGACGACGGCGAGGGCGGCCAGGGACACCGTGACGGCGGCGGGGCGCCAGTCGTGGCGGGTGATCATCCAGGACAGCAGCGGCAGGAAGATCAGCTGACCGGAGGCGGAGGCGGCGGTGAGGATGCCGCTGACCAGGCCGCGGCGCTCGGTGAACCAGCGGTTGGTGACCGTCGCGGCGAAGGCCAGCGCCATCGAGCCGGAGCCCAGGCCGACCAGCAGGCCCCAGCACAGGAGGAGTTGCCAGGCCGCCGTCATCCACACCGTGAGGCCGGAACCGAGCGCGATCACGGTCAGGGCGACCGCCACCACCCGGCGGATGCCGAAGCGGTCCATCAGCGCGGCGGCGAACGGCGCGGTGAGCCCGTACAGGGCGAGGTTGATCGAGACGGCCGCGCCGATCGTGCCGCGCGACCAGCCGAACTCCTGGTGCAGCGGGTCGATGAGCAGACCGGACAGCGAACGGAAGGCGGCCGCGCCGATGATCGTGACGAAGGTGACGGCGGCGACGAACCAGGCGCGGTGGATACGGAAACGGGCGGGGGGCTTCTGTACCTGTATGGCTGCGGGAGCCTCGCTTGTCTGGGTCACGTCACTAAGGGTCCGATGTCCCGCCTTCCGCCACCACTGGCCCGAAAGCCAGCATTCGTTAGGATCGGGCCATGAGTCGAGATGGCCGTGACGTCCGCCCGCACCGTGTCGTCGTCCTCGCCCTGGACGGCCTGCTCCCCTTCGAGCTGGGCATCCCGCACCGCATCTTCGGCCGTCCCAAGGACGTCGAGGGGCGCCCGCTGTACGAGGTCGTGACCTGCTCGATCCGGCCGCCGGGCCCGGTGCAGACCGACGCCGACTTCGCGATCATGGTGGACCACGGGCCGGAGACCCTCGCCACCGCCGACACCGTCGTCGTCCCCGCCTCCTACGAGCTCGGCCCGGTCTTCGAGCAGGGCGTCCTCACCGACGAACTCGCCGCCGCGCTCGCGCACATCCGCCCCGGCACCCGCCTCGCCTCCATCTGCACCGGCGTGTACGTCCTCGCCGCCGCCGGCCATCTGGACGGCCGGCCCGCGACCACGCACTGGGCCGACGCCGCGCGTCTCCAGCGGCTCTTCCCGAGGATCGACGTCGACCCGGACGTCCTGTTCATCGACGACGGCGACGTCCTCACCTCCGCCGGGGTCGCCGCCGGCATCGACCTGTGCCTGCACATCGTCCGCCGCGACCACGGCACCGCCGTCGCCAACGACGTCGCCCGCCGCACCGTCGTACCGCCGCACCGCGACGGCGGTCAGGCGCAGTACATCGAGCGGCCCGTGCCCGATCCGCAGCAGCCCGGCACCACCACCGCGCGCGCCTGGGCGCTCGGGCGGCTGCACGAGCCGATCCAGCTGCGGGACATGGCCGCGCAGGAGTCCCTGTCCGTACGGACGTTCACCCGCCGCTTCCGCGAGGAGACCGGCGTCAGCCCGGGCCAGTGGCTCACCCGGCAGCGCGTCGAACGGGCCCGCCAGCTGCTGGAGTCCAGCGACCGGTCCGTCGACCAGGTCGCCCGGGACTCCGGCTTCGGCACCGCCCAGTCGATGCGGCAGCACCTACAGGCGGCCCTCGGGGTCACCCCCACCGCGTACCGCCGCACCTTCCGCACCGGCGGCGGCCGGTCGGGCGTCGGCGAGCGCGAGCGGCACGGCGGGGTCGGCGCCCCGAGCTGACCGGGCGGCGTGCCGGGCCTCGCCCCACCAGCCGATCCCGGTCAGCGCCAGCGTCAGCCCCACCCCGGCCAGCACCGCCGTGGACGGCGCCACCACCCGCAGCAGCGCGCCCGCCAGCGATCCCGTCGCCGCGTACCCCGCCCCCGCCGCCGCGTACATGACGGAGTAGCCCGCGGCCAGCACGCCCGGCGGGAGCGCCTCGCGCAGGGACAGATTGCGGGTGAGCATGGCGCCCGACTGGAGCATGCCGCCCAGGGCCAGCGCCACCGCGATCCCCGCCGCGTGGGGGATCAGCGCGGCGGCCGTCACACACACCGAGGTACCGGCCATCAGGACCACGCTGCGCTCACGCAGCCGCCCCGGCCAGCTGCGCAGCCCGTGGACGAACGCGCCGAGCCCGCCGCCCACGGCCATCCCGGTCAGCAGCGGCCCCGACCAGCCGACGGCGACGCCCCGCTGTTCGAGCAGGGCCGGCAGGACCAGTTCGGACAGGCCGAGCAGGGTCAGGCTGGCCGCACCCGTCACGTACACCGGCCAGGCGCCGGCCAGGACCCGCGCCGGCGACGCCCCGAGGCGCTCCGCGCCGGTGCCGCCGTCCGGGCCCCAGGCGGCGGGCAGCGACGCCAGGAAGACGACCGAGGACGCCATCAGCGCGGCGGCCAGGAGCAGCGGGACGCGCGGCGCGACACCCAGCGCCAGGCCGGCGACGGCGGCCGGGGAGGCCGCCCACACACCGGCCGTCAGCATCGACTCGGCGGACAGCGCCTGCGCCGCCGCCCGCTCCGGGACGAGTGCGGTGAGCAGGGTGCGCAGTCCGCCGGTGGTGGCGCCGGGAGCGGCACCGGCGAGGAACGCGAACCCGCCGAGCACGGCCGGATGCGCGCCCGGCAGGAGGCCCGGCCCGGCGAAGCCGACGGCCCCGAACCCGAGGCCGACCGCCAGCTGGGCGCGGGCCCGGTCGTGGCGCAGCCGCATCCCGAGGACGGGGGCGCCCAGGATCTCGCCGAGGACGTAGGCCGCCGCGAGGACCGCCCCCAGGGAATACCCGCCGGGGCGCTCGCGCACCAGGAACACCAGCGCGAGGGGTGCCATCGCGACCGGCATGCGCGCGCCGACGGCGGTACAGGCCCAGATCAGGACCTGTCGGGAGGCGAGGTCGCGATAGCTCATGCTCCGACGGTAGGACGTGGGTCCGACGACGTCCCCCGGATTTTCCCGTCCGGTCCGCTCTCAGGCGGGCATGCCAAGATGCGGGTGCGGCGGGGTACTTGCCCGGACTGGGAGCGCGAGCGGAGTCATGCCTGAGACAGAGACGGTCCGCCGGTGGCTGCTCCCCGCGCTGCTGGCGGCGGCACAGCTCGCCTGGCTGGCGATCGCGGGCCCCTGGCGCGACGGCGGTGTGCGCGCGGTGGTCGCGGCCGGGGTGGTCGGGTGCGCTCTCGCGGTGGAGACGGCGGCCCTCGGCCGACGCCGGGACGCCCCGGTGAGCGCTCTGGCCTGGTCGGTCGGCGCCATGGCGGTCGGGCTGACCGCCTGGCAGGACGGCTACTTCGCGCTCGGCGCCCCGGTGTCCCTGTACTCGGTCGCGGTGCGCTGCCCCCTCCCGGTGACCCTGCGGGCCGTCGCCGCGGTCGTCGGCGCCGAATGGTTCCTGTCGTACGCGCGGGCGGGGTTCCGCACGGTCCCCGTGGCGGAGTGGGCGGTCGCGGCCCTGCTGTACGTGCTCTGCGCGGGCCTGGGCGAGGCGCGCCGCCAGTGGCGGGCGCGACGTCTGACCGCGGCCCGTCGGCTCGCGGGGGCCGAGGAGGGCAGGCGGCACGCCGCCGAGAACGAACGCGAGCGCCTCGCACGCGAGTTGCACGATGTGAGCGCACACCATCTGACCTCGGTGGTCGTGACCGTGGACACGGCCCTGCGGCTCGGCGGCACCCGGCCGGAGCTGACCGCCGAGGCGCTGGAGTTCGCGGAGCGCACCGGCCTGGAGACACAGGCGTCGCTCCAGCGGCTGGTGGGCCTCCTGCGGGACCCGGAACCGCGCGAGGCCGCCTCGCTGACCGGCCGCATCCAGCAACTGGTCGCGGGGTTCGGCCGGCTGGGCCGCCCCATCGCCACGGAACTTCCCCCGGACCTGACCGGCCCGGTCGGTGAGGCCGTCCACGGGATCGTGCGCGAGGCTCTCACCAACGCCGTCCGGTACGCCCCCGGCACGGCCGTACGCGTCTCCGTACGGCGTGACGCGGGGCGGTTGCTGCTGTCGGTGACCAACGGCCCCTCGGAGGCGCGGGCGTCCCGCCCGACCGGCCTCACGGGCTCGGGTCTCGGCATCAAGGGCATGGAGCAGCGTGCGGCGGCGCTCGGCGGTGAGCTGGACGCCGGTCCGACGGCCGAGGGCGGCTGGCGGGTCGAGGCGGTGCTGCCGGACGCGGGCGGGGCGCCGTCGGCGGAGGGGTGGCGGCGGGACGTCCTGCGGGAGCAGCTGCTGGCCGACCCCGCGCTCGCGTTCACCGCCGCGCTCCTGCCGGTGTTCTTCGTCCTGGTCGGGGCCGAGGACTGGAGCCGGGCGGCCCGGCACGCGGCCGTCCCCGGAATCGTGCTGGTCTCCGTCCTGTTCGCCCTCCACGGCCTGCCCCTGGTGTGGCGGCGGCGCGCGCCCCGGGCCGCGCTGGCGGGCGTCCTGGCGAGTTCCCTGCTCTGGCCCGTGGCCACCGCGCTGGCCCCCCTGTCGGCGCTGTCGCCGTACTTCGTCGCGGGTCTGATCGCCGAATGTCTCGCGGTGAACGCGCTGGGCGCCTACAGCCATCGCGGCGCCCACACCTGGCCGTGGGTCCTGGTGACGGGGACGGTGGGCACCGGTGCGTTGCTCGCCACGGCGGCCGCCGACGGCAAGGTGCCGGCCGGCGGGCTCTCCTGGCTCACCGGCGCGGTGCTGGTGGTGCCGTTGAGCCTGGTGGCCTGCGCGGGCTTCGCCCTCGTCTGGGGCTGCGGTCTGCTGGTCCGGCGGCGCCGGCTGCGCGTGCTCGCCCGGGACGACTTCGCGCTCGCCAGCTCCGCGTGGCAGGCGGACCGGTCCGCCGGAGCCGAACGGGAGCTTTTGGCCGGACGGTTGAGCGAGGCCGTACTGCACCGCACGGCGCGGCTCGTGGAACTGGCTCGCGCGAGGCGGCCGGACGAGGTCGCGGCCGAGGCCCGCTCGACCCTCGCCGCCATGCGGGAGCTGCTGCACGGTCTGGACCGGCCGCCGCACCCCTGACGCCCGTCTCCGCCCGTCTCCGCCCGGCCTTCTCTACCCAGAGATACAGACGGGGTTCGTCCGCCGAGACGATGGGAACGCGGCCGCCCGCCGGAACACTGGAGCCATGTATCTCACCTTGGTCACCGTGCTCTGCGTCTTCGTGGCGATCGCCGGCATCGTGGTGTCCGTCATCCACGAACCGCCGACCTGGGCCGTGGTCGTCGGTGTCGTCGCCGGGTTCGCTCTGAGCGCCGCACTGTTGCAGACGGCGGCGTTCGCCGACATCGCGCAGTCCTCCGTCGGCTCCTGGAGCGTGCGGCTGGCCTCCTTCGCGGGGGTCGAGGCGCTGCTGACACTCACCGCGGTCCAGCGCGGCCGGACCGCCGAGAACTGACGCCTGCCGGACCGCGGGCTAGAACGTGAGCACCCCCCGCGCCACCCGCCCCGCCTCCGCGTCCTCCGCCGCCTTCTCGAAGTCCTCCACCGGGTAGGTCCGGGTGATGAGTTCGTCGAGGAGCAGCCGGCCCTCGCGGTACAGGCCGGCGTACAGGGCGATGTCCCGCTGGGGGCGGGAGGCGCCGTAGCGGCAGCCCAGGATGGACTTGTCGAGGAAGAGGGAGGAGACCAGGAAGGACGCCTCCGCGGTGGCCGGCGGCACGCCCAGCAGGACCGCCTGTCCGTGCCGGTCCAGCAGGTCGACGGCGGCCCGGATCAGCTCCACCCGTCCCACGCACTCGAAGACGTGGTCCGCGCCCGTCGGCAGCACGTCCCGCACGGCCTCCGTGGACGTCAGGAAGTCGGTCGCCCCGAACCGCCGGGCCATCGCCTCCTTGGCCGGGTTGGAGTCGACCGCGACGATCCGCAGCGCGCCCGCGATCCGCGCGCCCTGGAGCACGTTGAGCCCGATCCCGCCCGTGCCGATGACGACGACGCTCTCGCCGTACCCGACCCGCGCGCGGTTGAGCACGGCGCCCACCCCGGTCAGCACCCCGCACCCGATCAGGGCGGCGGCCGGCAGCGGGATGTCCTCGGGTATCCGCACCGCCTGGACGGCCTTCACGACCGTCCGCTCGGCGAAGGCGGAGTTGGAGGCGAACTGGTACACCGCCCGCCCCGCGCGCGTGAACGGCTTCTGGGGCCGCCCGATCGCCTGCCGGCACATCGTCGGCCGCCCCCGGTCGCACTCGGCGCAGGTCCCGCAGCTGGCGAGGGTGGACAGGGCCACATGGTCGCCGGGCGCGACATGGGTGACCCCGGCGCCCACGGCCTCGACCACCCCGGCCCCCTCGTGCCCGAGCACCACCGGCGCCGGGAAGGGGATCGTCCCGTCGATCACCGACAGGTCGCTGTGGCACAGCCCGGCCGCCGAGATCGCCACGAGCACCTCGCCGGGCCCCGGATCGCGTACGTCGAGGTCGTCGACGACCTCCGCCCGCTTCCCGTCGAACAGCACGCCTCGCATCAGACGACCCCCTTGCGCTCTCTGGGCAGGCCGAGCACGCGCTCGGCGATGATCGTGCGCTGGATCTGATCCGAGCCGCCGTAGATCGTGTCGGCCCGGGAGAACAGGAACAGGTGCTGCGCGTCGTCCAGTGCGTACGGCGTCGACGGCGTCCAGTCCGACGGGCCCGCGCTCGCCGACGCGCCCCGCACCCCCACCGCGGCCTCCCCGAGCCGCTGATGCCAGCCCGCCCACAGCAGCTTGGCCACGCTGGGCGCCCCCGGCCCGCCCGAACCGCCCAGGGTCCGCAGCGCGTTCCACCGCATGGTCCGCAGCTCGGCCCACAGCCGCACCAGCCGCTCGCGTACGACGGGATCGTCGGCGGCGCCCGTCTCCACCGCCGTGCGGACCACGCGCCCCAGTTCCTCGGCGAACCCGATCTGCTGCGCGAGCGTCGACACCCCCCTCTCGAACCCGAGGAGGCTCATCGCGACCCGCCAGCCCCCGCCCGGGCCGCCGACGACATGCTCCGCCCGCGCGCCGTCGAAGAAGACCTCGTTGAACTCGCTGGTGCCGGTGAGCTGCCGGATGGGCCGCACCTCGATCCGGCCGGGCTGGTCCATGGGCACGAGGAGGAAGGACAGCCCGTGGTGACGGGTCGAGCCGGGATCGGTGCGGGCGAGGACGAAACACCAGTCGGCCTCGTGCGCGAGGGAGGTCCAGATCTTCTGCCCGGTGACGCGGTACGTCCGGCCGCCGTCGTCGGTCTCCGCCCGCGTCCGCACCCCGGCGAGGTCGGACCCGGCACCCGGCTCGCTGTACCCCTGGCACCAGAGCTCGGCACCGGCGGCGACGGGCGGCAGGAACCGGGCCTTCTGCTCCGGGGTGCCGTGGGCGATCAGCGTGGGCGCGAGCAGCTTCTCCCCGATGTGCCCGGACCGGGGCGGTGCCCCCGAGCGCGCGTACTCCTCGGCCCAGGCGACCTGTTGGGTGAGACTCGCGGTCCGGTTCCCGTACCCGCCCTCCGCCCACCCCAGCCCGATCCACCCGGCAGCCCCGAGCGTCCGCTCCCAACCACGCCGGTCGGCAGCCCCCGACACCTGCTCACCGAGCCAGGCACGAGCTTCGGCACGAAAGTCGTCGTCGGCCGCATCAAACCCGAAATCCACGTGCACCTCCTCGAGAAACGCCACCCGCAACCTCCTCAGGGGCGCGGGGAACTGCGCGAGCAACCACGTCGAACCCGCAGCCGCCGAACGACGCGGCCCCGAGTCATCGGGCGTTCGGCCGGCCCCCTTCGGCGGCAGCCCTCCGCATCTCCTCCAACCGCTCCAGCATCGGCATCGGATCCACCCCGACCGACCCCGGCAGCACCTCCGCGATGCGCGAGGGCGTCCAGGAACCGCCCTCCGCATACACGGCCCGGGTCTCCCGGGGCTGTGCCCACACAGCGATCTTCGCACCGGCGACCGTGTAGACCTGCCCGGTTATCCCCAACTCCCGCGAGCGGTCCGACAAAAGGAAAATCACCATCGCGGCGACGTCCTCCGGCTCCCCGATCTCCGCGAGCTCCGTCGGCACCCCGGCCGACATCCGCGTCCGCGCCACCGGCGCGACCGCGTTGGCGGTCACCCCGTACTTGTGCAGGCCCAGCGCCGCGCTGCGCACCAGCGAGATGATCCCGCCCTTCGCCGCGCTGTAGTTGGCCTGCGAGACGGACCCCTGGTGGTTGCCGCTGGTGAAGCCGATGAGCGCGCCGGACCCCTGCCGGCGCATGACCGCGGAGGCCGCCCGGAAGACGGTGAAGGTGCCCTTGAGGTGGGTGGCGACGACCGGGTCCCACTCCTCCTCGGACATGTTGAACAGCATCCGCTCCCGCAGGATCCCCGCGACGCAGACGACCCCGTCGAGCCGCCCGTACGTCTCCAGGGCGGTGTCCACGACCCGTTGTCCGCCCGCCATCGTGGAGATGTCGTCGGCGACCGCGACGGCCTGGCCGCCCGCCGCCTCGATCTCCTTGACGACGGCCTCGGCGACCTCGCTCGTGGGCGACGCGCCGTCCACGCCCACCCCGTAGTCGTTGACGACGACCCGGGCGCCCTCGGCCGCGGCGGCGAGCGCCACCGCCCGTCCGATGCCCCGTCCCGCCCCTGTGACGGCGACGACCTTGCCGGCCAAGAAGTTCCCCACGCCCGGCCCCTTCCCGCGTTTTCCGACGGACGGTTAGATGCTTGCGAAGACGTATCTGACGGACCGTTAGATTTTATGTCCCGCCGGTCGGGCGAGGACAAGCCCCGGGGAGGCACCGGATGGCACTGCCGGAGGAGTTCCACGACATCGCCAAGCGCGTCAACAACTGGGGGCGCTGGGGAGCCGCCGACGAGATCGGCACGCTCAACCTGATCACCGACGAGGTGGTGCGGGGCGCGGCCGCCGAGATCCGCTCGGGGCGCCGGGTGCCGCTGGCCCTCCCCCTGCGCGAGGACGGGGTGCAGACCGGGATGATCCCGGGGCGGGTCAACCCGATGCACACCATGGTGCAGATCAACCAGGAGATCTTCGGTCCCGGCACGGTCGCGTGCAGCGACGACGCCGTGACGATGGGCCTCCAGGCGGCCACGCACTGGGACGCGCTGACCCATGTCTCGCACTCGGGGAAGATCTACAACGGCCGTCCGGCGTCCGGCATCACCGCGCACGCGGGCGCCGAGTTCAGCGGGATCGACAAGGCGCGGCACCTCGTCTCGCGCGGGGTGCTGCTGGACGTGGCCCGCGCGCGGGGCGTGGACCGGCTGGCGGGCGGGCATCCGGTGACGCCGGAGGACCTGGAGGCGGCGGAGGAACTGGCGGGGACGCGGGTGCGCGCCGGCGACATCGTGCTCGTACGGACCGGGCAGGTGCAGCTCTATCTGGCGGGTGACAGGCACGCGTACGCGTTCCCGTCGCCGGGGCTGTCGGTGCGGACGCCGGAGTGGTTCCACGCGCGCGATGTGGCGGCCGTCGCCAACGACACCATGACGTTCGAGATCTTCCCGCCGGAGATCGAGAACCTGTGGCTGCCGGTGCACGCGCTCGACCTGGTGGAGATGGGGATGCTCCAGGGCCAGAACTGGAATCTCGAAGAGTTGTCCACAGCCTGTGGACAAGAGGGCCGGTATGCGTTCCTGCTGTCGGCGATGCCGGAGCCGTTCGTCGGCGGCACGGGGACTCCGGTGGCCCCCGTGGCCGTCCTCTGAGGTCCCGGGGCCGACGCCTTCGGCGGACGTCCGACGGCGGCGCGCCGCTGCCCGCCCCGAGCACGGCACCGCGCGCCGCCATCCGACTCGGCGTACCCTCCCCGGCTCCCCCTCCGGCCCTGGGGACTCGACGCCGAACCACGACCCACACTCGGCAAGGGCCCGTGTCACCGAGGCCCTCGTCGTCCCCTCGCGGTGAATCGCTGACCACAAGCGTGATCAAACGGACACGCCGCGTCAACACCCGGAAGGAGATTTGTTACTTACGCCCCCTTTGCAACGGGCGCGCACGGAAGCACATCCGGGCGCATCGGTGCCGCACCGGCTCAGGACGACAGCGCTTTCTGCGCCCGTGCACCGCAGGCAGACGCCCCTTCGCGGCGATGCGCCCGCCGACCGACCCACCGGACGACCCACCCCGCCACCACCCACCCCGCGCCGCTCACACGGCCTCGAACGCACGCCCCTCGTAGGCGGGTTCCGGGCGGACCGGCGGCTTCGGGTAGACGGGCGGCTTCGGGTACACCGGCTCCGGATAGGCGACGGCCTGCCGACCACCCGTCAGGGCCCCGCGCTCGCCCCTGTTCGCGCCGCCCACCGCACCCTCGGCGGGCCGCTCGCAGCGGTCCAGCTCGCACCAGATGCGCTTGCCGCCGCCCTCCACGCTCCAGCCCCAGCGGTCCGCGAGACAGTCGACGAGGGCCAGCCCGCGGCCGCCGGTGGCGTCGTCGCCCACGCAACGGGGCACGGGGGCGCGGTCACTGGTGTCCGCGACCTCCAACCGGACGGTGGCCGCCCCGTCCGCCGCACCCGGCCCGCCGCCGCCCGGCAGCGACAGCCGCACCACGGCCGGACAGCCCGTGTGCACCACGGCGTTGGTGACGAGTTCGGAGACGAGCAGGATCAGCGTCTCGGCGAGCGGTTCGTCGTCCCCTATGCCGCACCCGGCCAGACGCGAACGGGCCCACTTCCGGGCGCGCCCCACTTCTGCGGGGTCGGGCCGGATCTCCAGTTGCACTTGAAGCACCTGCACCGCTCACACCATCCGAACCGGCGGACACATGGCCGTGCGCCACGCGAGCCACGCGAGTCGCGTGGGCTCCATGACGACGGGGGCCACGATCGTAGCCATTTTCTGCATGGCCAGAACAACAGCCAGAGGCAGCGTGACGGAACGTGAATCCCTTACGAGACAGCTTGGTTGACGTACAGTCACCTCAACAAGCGCTTCGGGCATATTCCAGCGCGAAGGAGTACCCGTGCGGCATACTGTGCGACGCCCGCGCCAGGGAGTCGAACAGGCGGGGACGTGAAGCCCGTCCGCCCTGCGAGCAGCGGCGTGCACCGCCGGTTTCGGCACCGCCCCAGGGGCACCGCCGGCATGGCTCATGCTCGGAACCACTCGCATCCCACAGAAGGTACCGGAGGGTCCGGCCGACTCCGGGCCGTGACGGGTCACGCATCGGACACAACCCGGTATCGACGCTCCGTGAACCCGGTATGCCACAATCCGCGACACCCGTACGGCAGTCCGAGCCCCGAGCAGGTCGTCGGCGCAGGCAGCGGCGCTAGCGGCCCGCTCCGGTCAGCAGTTCACGGGCGAGCAGTTCCTCACTCTCCGTACCACCCCCCGCACGCCGGGTGCGCACCCAGGCGCGTTTCAGCAGCAGATGCACCTCCGCCTCCCAGGTGAACCCCATGCCGCCGTACACCTGGAGACAGTCCCGCGCGCCGCGTACGGCGGCCTCGTCGGCGAGGAGCCGGGCGGTCGCGATGTCGGCGGGATCGGCGGTGACGGCGGCCGCGTAGACCGCCGCGCGGGCCACCTCGACCCGCACCAGCAGGTCGGCGCAGAGGTGTTTGACGGCCTGGAAGGCGCCGATCGGCTGCCCGAACTGCTCGCGGGTCCGGGCGTGTTGCACGGCCAGCTCGCACGCGCGCGTGGCGGTACCGAGCTGCTCGGCGGCGGTGAGGAGGACGGCGACGGGCTCGGCCGCCGTACGCCGCCCCTCCCCCGGCACCCGGTGCAGGGGCGTCAGCGGATCCACCGACCGCAACGCCACCGCCCCCGAGGCGCCCCCGCCCATCACGGCGACCTCGTCGCCCCCATCGCCCCCGTCGCCCCCGTCGCCCCCATCGCCCCCGTCGCCCCGGTCCGCCCGGTCCTCCCTGTCCGCCCGGTCCGCCCTGTTCGGCCCGTTCGGCCCGTCCACCACGTCCGCCTCGGTGAGCCACTCCACCAGCCCGCCGGCGTCGACGGTCGTCACGACGGTCTCCCCCTCGGCCGCTCCGGGCACCCGGCCCGCCGCGAGGTGGGTGGCGGCCAGGGGGCCCGGCAGGAGCGCCCGGCCCGCCTCCTCGAAGACCAACACCGCCTCGGGCAGCCCCAGTCCGACCCCGCCCTCCGCCTCGGGCAGCCGTAGCGCGAAGAACCCGGCCGCGCCCAGCTCCCGCCACAGCGCCCGGTCGAGTACGGGCCGCTCCACGGCCGCCCGCAGCGCGTCCCGGCCGAAGCGCCGGGCGAGCAGGTCCCGTACCCCTTGTCTCAACGCCCTCTGGTCGTCCGTCAGTCGGAAGCGCACGGAGAGGTCTCACCGTCCTTTCGGCAGCCCGAGAATCCGTTCGGCCACGATGTTGCGCTGGATCTGCGAGGTGCCGGCCGCGATGGTGTACGACAGCGAGGAGAGCCGGTCGAGCACCCAGGGCCGGTCGAGATCGAGGGCCGCGTCGCCGAGGACGTCGGCCGCGGCGTCGTACAGCTCCTGACGGGCGTGCGAGTACCTCAGTTTGAAGACCGAACCCCCGACGCCGGGCACCCCGCCCGCCGCGGCCTCGCTCACGTTCCACTGCGTCAGCCGCCACAGCGCCCGGAACTCGGCCTCCAGGAGGGCGAGCCTGCGCCGCAGGACGGGGTCGTCCCAGCGGCCGTTCGCACGGGCCTCGCGGGCCAGTTCGCCGAGCACGCGTCGGCAGGCGACGACCTCGCCGACGAACGCGGTGCCGCGCTCGAAGGACAGCGTCACCATGGTGACCCGCCAGCCGTCGTTCTCGGCGCCGACCCGGTGGGCCGCGGGCACCCGCACCTCGTCGAGGAACACCTCGGCGAACTCGGCGGACCCTGCGAGCGTCCGCAGCGGCCGTACGGTGATCCCGGGGGCGTCCATGGGCATCGCCAGCCAGGTGATGCCCCGGTGTTTCGCCGCAGTGGGGTCCGTGCGCACCAGCAGTTCGCACCAGTCGGCGACCTCGGCGTGCGAGGTCCAGATCTTGGACCCGCTCACCACGTAGTCGTCGCCGTCGCGCCACGCGCGCGTGCGCAGCGCCGCGAGGTCGGAGCCGGCGTCCGGTTCGCTGAAGCCCTGGCACCAGACCTCCTCGCCGCGCAGGATCGGCTCCAGCCAGCGCGCGCGCTGGGCGTCCGTGCCCTCGGCGGCGATCGTCGGACCCGCGTGCAGCAGTCCGACGAAGTTGGCCCCCACGTAGGGTGCTCCGGCCCGCTCCGTCTCCTCCAGGAAGATGAGCCGGGTGGTCGGGCCGGCGTCCCAGTGCACGTGCGCGTACCCGGCGTCGTACAGCGTCCGCTGCCAGCCGAGGTCGTAGCGGCGGCGGCCGGGCCAGTCGTCCGGGGACGGCTTCGGCGGGAGCGCGGGCAGCGCCTTGCCGAGCCACTCCCGCAGCCGGGCGCGGAAGTCCTCCTCCTCGGCGGTGTACGTCAGGTCCATGACCCGTCCCTCACTTGTCGAGGTCCAGGTCCAGCATCCGGATCGCGTTGCCCCGCATCAGCTTGTAGACCGTCTCGTCGTCGAGGCCCTCGACGTGGTCGAGGGCGACCTCCTTGGTGTGCGGGAACGTGGAGTCGACGTGCGGGTAGTCGGTCTCGAAGGTGGCGTTGTCGCGGCCGACCACGTCCAGGGAGGCCACCCCGTGCTTGTCGCGGAAGAAGCAGCAGTACATCTGCCGGTAGTAGTACGTGGACGGCGGCTCGGGGATCAGATCCCTGACACCGCCCCAGGCCCGGTGCTCCTCCCAGACGTCGTCGGCGCGCTCCAGGGCGTACGGGATCCAGCCCATCTGGCCCTCCGAGTAGGCCAGTTTCAGCGCCGGGAACTTCACCAGGACCCCGCTGAACAGGTAGTCCATCATCGAGGCCATGGCGTTGTTGAAGGACAGCGAGGCCTGGACGGCGGGGGGTGCGTCGGGGGAGGCGGCCGGCATCTGCGAGGACGAGCCGATGTGCATGTTGACGACCGTCCCGGTCTCCTCGCACACGGCGAAGAACGGGTCCCAGTAGCCGGAGTGGATGGACGGCAGCCCCAGGTGGGTGGGGATCTCGGAGAAGGTGACCGCGCGCACCCCGCGGGCGGCGTTGCGCCGGATCTCCGCCACGGCGAGGTCGATGTCCCACAGGGGGATCAGGCAGAGCGGGATGAGGCGGCCGCCGCTGTCGCCGCACCACTCCTCGACCATCCAGTCGTTGTAGGCCCGCACGCACGCGTGCGCGACCTCCTTGTCGTGCGCCTCGGCGAAGGTCTGGCCGCAGAAGCGCGGGAAGGACGGGAAGCACAGGGACGCCTCGACGTGGTTGAGGTCCATGTCCTCCAGCCGGGCCTTCGGGTCCCAGCAGCCGCGCCGCATCTCCTCGCGGGTGATGCCGTCCAGGGTCATCTCGTCGCGGTCGAAGCCGACGGCGGCGATGTTGCGCTTGTACGGGAACTTCAGGTCCTCGTAGATCCACCAGTCCGTGGGCTGGCCGTCCGGGTCCATGGTGATCCGGTACTTCCCGGCGACGTAGGCCAGCTCGCCGATGCCGGCCGTGAGCGGCTGCGGTCCGCGGTCGCGGTACTTCTGGGGCAGCCAGGTCGCGAAGAGGTGCGCGGGTTCGATCACATGGTCGTCGACGCTGATGATGCGGGGCAGTTCGGTGGCCATGGGTTCCCCTCCGCCGGACGGTACTTATCTGATGACCCGTCAGATAGCATGGCACCTGACGAGTCGTCAGCCAAGCTGGGGGCAGACATGAACGCCATCGCGCACTCCCTGAGCTCCTCCCGCACCCTCTGGGACCTGGTCGCCCGCCGCGCCGAGCTCACCCCCGACCGGCCCGTCCTCCTCCAGGGCGACCGCACCCTGACCTTCGACGAGCTGCGCGCGCGTGCCGAACGGACCGCGGCCGGGCTGTACGGCATGGGTGTGCGCCCGGGGACGGTCGTCGCCTGGCAGCTGCCCACCCGCATCGAGACGGCCGTGCTGTCCTTCGCGCTGGCCCGCCTGGGCGCCGTGCAGAGCCCCGTCATCCCGTTCTACCGGGACCGCGAGGTCGGCTTCGCGCTCAGGGAGTCACGCGCGGAGTTCTTCGCCGTACCGGGCGTCTGGCGCGGCTTCGACCACGGCGAGATGGCCCTGCGGCTCGGCGCGAAGGGCGTGTTCGACGCCTACGACGACCTGCCGGAGGGCGACCCTGCCGTGCTGCCCCCGCCGCCCTCCGAGGGCACCTCGGTCCGCTGGATCTACTGGACCTCCGGCACGACGTCCGACCCCAAGGGCGTCCTGCACACCGACCGTTCCCTCCTCGCGGGCGGCTCCTGCCTCGCCCACGCGCTGGAGCTGACCGCCGACGACGTGGGCTCGATGGCCTTCCCGTACGCGCACATCGCGGGGCCCGACTACACCGTCATGCTGCTCCTGTACGGCTTCCCGGCGGTGATGTTCGAGCAGTTCGCGCTGCCGGACGCGCTCGCCGAGTACCGCCGGCACGGGGTGACCGTGGCGGGCGGGTCGACGGCGTTCTACTCGATGTTCCTGGCCGAGCAGCGCAAGCAGCCGGGCGTCCCGGTGCTCCCCTCGCTGCGGCTGCTCGCCGGCGGCGGGGCGCCGAAGCCGCCGGAGGTGTACCACGCGGTCGTCCGGGAGATGGGCGTGCAGCTCACCCACGGCTACGGCATGACCGAGGTCCCGATGATCACCATGGGGGCGCCGGACGACACCGTGGAGAACCTCGCCACGACCGAGGGACGGCCGCCGGAGGGGATGGAGATACGGATCGCCGAGGGCGGGGAGGTGCGGCTGCGCGGGGAGGCCGTGTGCCGCGGCTACCTGGACCCGGCGCAGACCGCGGAGGCCTTCGACGAGGACGGGTTCCTGCGCACCGGGGACCTCGGGCGGCTGACCGGGAGCGGGCATCTGGTGCTCACCGGACGGCTGAAGGACGTCATCATCCGCAAGGGGGAGAACATCTCCGCCAAGGAGATCGAGGACCTGCTGGCCGCCCGCCCGGACGTCGGGGACGTGGCGGTGATCGGATTGCCGGACGCCGAGCGCGGGGAGCGGGTGTGCGCGGTGGTGGAGCGGGCGGCGGGGGCCGCTGATCCGACGCTTCAGGCGCTGACGTCGTATCTGCGCGCGGCGGGACTGTCCGTGCACAAGCTGCCCGAGCAGCTGGAGGTGGTGGACGCCCTGCCGCGCAACGACACGCTCCGCAAGGTCCTGAAGTACAAGCTGCGCGAGCGCTACTCGGAGACGGTGAAGTAGCGCGCCACCGCGGGCACGACGTCCTGCTCGCCGACCTTGTCGTCGCCGTCGGCGTCGAGGGCGGCGGCGACCGTGCGGGCGAGGTCCTCCCGGACGCCCAGGACGTGCAGCACGCGCGCGGTGTCCCCGACCGTGGCCAGGCCGTCGCCGTCGGCGTCCGCGAGGTCCAGGGCGGCGTGCAGGAAGGGGCGGGCGATCTCGGCGAAGCGGTCGGGGTTGTCGTGCAGCCGCTTGACCGCGCCGCCGACGAACTCGTCCCGGGTGATGCGCTGGTCGCCGTCGCGGTCCGCGATGCCCGCCATGCCCTGCCAGAAGGCCTCCGCGCCCGCGTACAGCGCCTGGCCCTTGTCGGAGCGGGCCGCCGTGCCGAACTCTGCCAGCAGCGCCTTGGCGGCCGCGCCGAAGTCCTCGCGGTCGATGTAGCCGTTGCCGTCCTGGTCGAACGTGGCGAACCGGTCGGCGATCCTGCGTTCGTACTCGCTGCTGACCATGCTGTCCTCCGGCCGCCTGGTGTCCTGGTGCGGGAAACCTTCCGGCAGGGAGCGTACGACGCCGCCGGCCCGGTGGGAGCCGGTGGGCGGTCTCTGTACCCGGACCGGGGGGATTTCGGGACACCCTTGTCGCACGGCTGTGCGGCTCAGGCCGTCAGCGGTGCGGAGCCGTCCTCGGCCACGGCCTCCGCGAGGTCGCCGTAGACGTCGAAGAGGCGCCGGACGCCGAGCGCGCCCAGGACGCGGTTGACATGGGAGTCCTCCGCGGCCCCGCGCGCGGGCAGGATCAGCCGCAGCCGGCCCCGGCAGGAGCGGATGAGTCTGCGGGCCGCGATGAGCACGCCGACCCCGCTGGAGTCGCAGAAGTAGACCTCGGAGAGGTCCAGGACGAGACGGTGGCGCCCCTCGGCCACCTCGTCGTGCACCCGCTGCCGCAGCACCGGTGACGTCACCAGGTCCAGCTCGCCCGACACATGGAGCACGGCCCACCCGCCCTGCTCGCCGCCGGTCACCTTGAAGGCCACCACCACGCCTTTCCCTCGCCGTAAACGGAAGCCGTCCCTACGCTTCCTTGCAGCGCGGCTGCCCAGCGGCGTTGCCCCGAAACACCTGACGAAAAACGGGTACCGAACGAAAGAGGCTTGATTCCGTCATATTCAGTCCTGTTCGATCTGGATTGGTCATGATGAGTCTGGGTAGGCGCCGCCCCATACCATCGCCCGGACGATCAGGGGCGCACATTGGAACAAAGGGGCGTGCGTTGTCCTACGTGCCGACTACATTCGAGGTGACGCACAGGTGAGGGGGCCGCATGGCGAAGAAGGACGCACCGCCCCGCTGGGACCGCAAGATGCAGCAGCGACTCGCGCGCGGTGAGGCGGCCGCCCTCGGTGAGCTCTACGACCGGTTCGCTTCACTCGTGCACGGCCTCGCCCATCGCGTGCTCGGAGACGAACACGCGGCCGACCGCGTCACCCGCGAGGTCTTCGTCCACGTCTGGCAGCACCCCGACGCCTACGACCCCCAACAGGGCCCCCTGCGCACCTGGATCGCCGCGCTGACCCACCGGCTGGCCGTGCAGCGGCTGCGCGCCACCGAGACCGCCGCGCTCGCCGAGGGCGGTCCCGGCACCGCCGAGGACCTGGAGCACAAGGTGCGGCACGCCGCGGTCGCCGCCCGCGCCGACTACATCGTCCAGGCCATGCCCGCCCCGCTGCGCGCCGCCCTGGAACTGGCCTACTTCCAGCGCCGTGACTACCGCCAGACCGCCGCCGACCTCGGCGTCACCGAGGACGAGGCCCGCCGCCGGCTCCGCCTCGGCCTGCAACTGCTCTCCACCGCCCACGACACACCGGCCTCCGGGGCCCCGCCCGAATACGGGGGTGCGGCGTGACCGACGCGGACGGATTCGAGGGCCACGACGGCGAGAGCGAGGACGACAGGGACGACAAGGGCGGCACGGACGCGACGGACGGCAGCGAGGGCTACGACGGCTCCATGGACGAGCACACCGCGAACGGCGGCGACCCGAGCGGCGACGGGGGCGACCAGGGCGACGGCACCCGCCGTGCGCCCCGCATCCCGTTCCCCCGCGCCTCCGTCGAGGACACCGGACTGCCGCTGCCCGCGCTGGAGGCGCTCGCCGTCACGGAACCGCCGCGGCTGGAGCACCGCGTGCTGAAGGCCCTGCTGGGCGCCTGGGCGCTGGCGGCCTGCTCCGCCGAGGAGGCCGCAGCTGTCGAGGAGCACCTCGGCGACTGCGGCGCCTGCGCCGACGAGGCCCGGCGGCTGCGCGAGGCGGTCGGCCTGCTCCAGCGCCCGGAGAGCCTCGACCTCGACCCGGGCCTGCGCACCCGCGTCCTGGAGGCCTGCCTCGACCGCCGCCCGCCGCGCATCCCGGTACCGCCGTGGGCGACCTCGTACGACGCCGAGACCGCACGCCTGGACGCCCTGCTCCAGGACTTCGGCGACGCCGAGTGGCACGCGCCCGTGCGGCTGCGCTGGTTCCGCGGCGACGGGGAGAGCACCCGGCGCACCACCGTCGCCGGTGTCATCGCCCATCTCCTCGCCGTGGACGGCCTGGTCGCGGTGGCCCTCGGCCTGGAGGACCCGCTCGGCCCCGGCGACGACAAGGAGACCGACGGTGTCCGCGGCCCCGCCGAGCGCACCGAGGCGTACTGGGGAGCCTCGCACTTCCCGCCGACCCGCTCGGTGCGCGGCCCCTGGCGCGAGCAGAGCCACGCGCTCGTGCGCACGGTGTCGTTCACCGGTGGAGGAGGGCCCGGCACCCTGCCGATCCCGTACGGCGGCTTCGAGCTGCCCCTGCGGGACGCGATGCTGGACCGGGCGTTCGAGTGCTGGGTGCACGCCGAGGACATCGCGGAGGCGGTCGACTATCCGTACGCGCCGCCCGCGCCCCGCCATCTGCACGGCATGATCGACCTGGCGGCACGGATGCTGCCGACGGCGCTCGCCGCGCGCCGGCGCGCGGGGCTGGCCGCGCCCGCGCCGAGCGCCCGGCACCTGGTGAGCGCCGGCAGCCCCGGCCGCAGCCTGCGGCTGGAGATCGAGGGCGACGGCGGGGGCGAGTGGCTGATCCCGCTGGACTCGCCCGCAGCGGTGGGCTCCGCCGCGCACGAGGTGGCGCACGTGGCGCTGGACGACGTGGAGTTCTGCCGGCTGGCGGCGGGCCACGTACCGCCGGAGGAGGCCGCGGCGGGGCAGGTGGGGGACCGGGGGGCGATCAGGGATGTTCTGTTCGCGGCGGCGAGCTTGAGCCGGATGTAGGGGTTGGTTGCGGTGCGTTGGGGGGTGCGGGTGCGTGGGGGTTGTTCGCGCGGTTCCCCGCGCCCCTGGAAACGCACGCCAGTTGTAAAGGGGCGCGGGGAACCGCGCGACCAGCCACCGACAACCCGCACTCGCCCGCGACGAGGAACCCCCCGCCTCCCTAGGCGAACACCACCGTCCGGCGCCCGTTGAGCAGAATCCTCCGCTCCGCGTGCCACTTCACGGCCCGCGCCAGCGCCTGGCACTCCACGTCACGGCCCACCGCGACCAGCTGGTCGGGGGTGGCGTCGTGCCCCACCCGCTCGACCTCCTGCTCGATGATCGGCCCCTCGTCGAGATCGGCGGTGACATAGTGCGCCGTCGCCCCGATCAGCTTCACGCCCCGCGTGTGCGCCTGGTGGTACGGCTTCGCGCCCTTGAAGCTCGGCAGGAAGGAGTGGTGGATGTTGATGATCCGGCCGCTGAGCTGCTTGCAGAGGTCGTCCGAGAGCACCTGCATGTAGCGGGCCAGCACCACCAGCTCGACGTTCTGCTCGCGCACGATCTCCAGCAGCTTGGCCTCGGCCTCCGCCTTCGTCTCCTTCGTCACCGGGATGTGGTGGAAGGGGATGTCGTACGAGCCCACCAGCTCGGTGAAGTCGGTGTGGTTGGACACCACCGCCGTGATCTCCACCGGCAGTGCGCCGATCCGGGCGCGGAACAGCAGGTCGTTCAGGCAGTGCCCGAACTTGCTGACCAGCAGGACGATGCGCATCTTCTCGTCGGCCCGGTTGATCTGCCAGTCCATGTGGAAGGAGTCGCCGATCGCCGCGAAGCTCGCGCGCAGCTTGTCCACGGTCTGCGGCGCGTCGGCCGAGAAGTGGACCCGCATGAAGAACAGTCCCGTGTCGTGGTCGCCGAACTGCTGGCTGTCCTCGATGTTGCAGCCGGTCATGAACAGGTAGCTCGACACGGCGTGCACGATGCCCTGCTTGTCCGGGCAGGAGAGGGTGAGGACGTACTGGTCGGCGGGGGACGCCGCGGCTCGGGCGGACTGCTCACTCATGCAGCACAGGGTCTCACGTCCGCCTCCGCACGGCGGAGGCCGTCCCGCTACGCGGACCTCGTCATGATCCGCAGCACTTCCAGCGTGCGCGGCGGCGCGTCCGGGTCCTCGCCGTCGGCCACCGCCAGGCGGATGTGCGCGTCACGTGCCGCCTGGACCGCCTCGGGCCAGCCGGGGTGGGAGACATAGGTGGAGACGGGAGCGTCCGGGCCGACCTGGTGCATGATCCGCAGGACGCGCAGCACGGCGGTGTCGACGAGCGCCGCCTCCTGCGGGTCGCGGAAGATCGTGCCGACGTACTTCTCGGCGGACCAGTTGTCGAGCCAGGTGTCCTCGACCAGCCGGTAGACGGCGTCGGTGACGTCGCCGTATCCGTCCACACCGGACAGCCAGACGTTCTGCTGGAACACCGGGTCGGAGAGCATGTGCAGCGCGGAGCGCACATTGCTGCGCCAGCGCCACCACGGCATGTCGTTGAGTGGCATGCCGCCCATGGTGGAGGAGCGACGGCCGCGACGGGAAGAGTTCTCCGAACCTTGCACGGTCATCGATCGTACGTTTTCCCGTCCCCGAGTCCTCACGGACCCCGGTAATTCACTCTCACGTCACCCGTCGTTGACCGTGGGTCACTCCGAGGTTAGTGATGTGACGGAATCGTGCGTGTTCATGACCGGCAGGCGACGCACCTTCTCGCGAAGTACCTTCCTCCCCAGGTTTCTCCGCAGTACCGGAAACGGCAGATCGGCCGCCCTCGCGGCGGGCGCTCTGGCCGCCGTCGCGTCGCTGACCGCCGGATGCGGGGTCGTCCCCGGGGTCACGGGGGGTTCCGGGGACGACCCGATCGTCGTGATGACCTGGGCGCCCGTGGGGACGGCCGCCACGAACAAGCCCGGCATGCCCGCCTTCGCCCGCGCCTACGCCCGCTGGATCAACTCCAAGGGCGGCATCGACGGCCACAAGCTCACCGTGCTGACCTGCAACGACCACAACGACGCGGTGTCCGCGGCGGCCTGCGCCCGGCGCGCGGTCAAGGAGAAGGCGGTCGCCGTCGTCGGCTCGTACAGCCAGCACTCCGACGCGTTCTTCCCGCATCTGGAGGGCGCCGGCATCCCCTACATAGGCGGCTACGGCGTCACGACCTCCGAGTTCACCAGCCCTCTGTCCTACCCCGTCAACGGGGGCCAGCCCGCGCTCCTCGCCGGTCTCGGCAAGGTGCTGGCCGGCTCCTGCTCGGGGCCCGTGGCGCTCGTCCGCCCCGACACCATCGCGGGCGACGGCCTGGCGCCGATGCTCGACGCCGGTCTGAAGGCGGGCGGGCACGACAAGGCCGAGGACCAGCGGGCGGCGGAGGACGCCACCGAGTACTCCACGCAGGCCGAGAAGGCCCTGCGGGAGGCCACCGGCGGCACGGCGGGCACCGGCACGGCGTCCGCGGGCACGGCGTCCGGTGGCAAGGGCTGTGTGGTGCCCGCGCTGGGCGACCGCAACGGCACCTTCATGGACTCCTTCCGCCGCAGCCGCGAGGACTATCCCGCGGTGAACACCGGAAGCGTGCTGGGCAGCGTCGACCAGACCGTCATCGACGCCAGCGGCGGCGGCTCCGGCCCGTACGAGGGGGCGTACGTCACCGGCTGGTACCCGGTGGAGAGCGACAAGCGGTGGGCCGGGATGAAGAAGGTGATCAGCGAGTCCGCCTTCTCCGACACCAGCATCGACCCCTCCGACACCGGGGTGCAGACCACCTGGATCGCCTACAACGTGCTGCGGCAGGCCGTGGAGTCGCTGGGCGACGACGAGGTGAGCGCCGACTCCGTGCGCGGCGCCCTCAACAGCGGCCGGAAGTTCACCACCGGCGGGCTCACCCCCGCCCTGCGCTGGAAGTTCACCAGCCGGCTCGCCGCCGTCGGGTTCCCCCGGCTGTCCAACGCCGAGGTGACCGTGCAGCAGGTGCGCAAGGGCCTGCTGGTGGCCTCGCAGAAGGGCTTCGTCGACGTCACCGACACCATGGAGGGGGCGGACGTCGGCTGAGGCCCCGACGCCCGCCCGGCTCAGAGCTGGGTGGGCTGGCGCTGCGTCAGACCGTACTTCTGGGCGATCGCGTTCCACAGCCGGGCGGCCTGGTTCTTCTGGGCGCTCGCGGTACCGCTCTCCCGGTTGCCCTGCTGGGTGGCGTTCGTGGTGCGGGCCCCGCCCTTCTTGCAGGCCTTGCGCTTGTTGCCGGCGACCTCGTCGGCCCACTGCGCGTAGTGGTTGTCGGCGGCCGCCGAGGCCTGCCAGGCCTTGGTGAGGGCGCCGGTCAGCGCGGCGTGGTCGGGCAGCCGGCCGACGTCGAGCGCCGCCAGCTTGGTGACCAGCTCGTTGCGCTGGCCGGCGGCGGCCCGCAGGTCCGAGGCGGCCTGGTCGAGGTTGTTGCACGCCTTCACGTTCGCCACCGCGGCGATCACGCTGGCCCGGCTGCTGCCGCTGTCCGCGAGCAGCTTGTCCAGGGCGGTCGCCTGCTGCTCGGCCGCGTCGCCGGAGGAGGCCGACGGCTCGCCCGCGGAGGCCGACGCGGCCACGGGCTTGCTGCCGTCGCCCTTGTCGTCGTCGCCGCCTCCACCGCCGAGCAGCGCGCCCGCGCCGATCCCGACGACGGCGATCGCGACACCGACCGCCGCGAACAGCGGCAGGCGCGATCCGGTACGGCCGCCGCGGCCCCGCTCGTCACCGTGGTCGTCGGGACGTACGGGAGGCACGTAGCCGGGCTGCGGGGCGCGCGCCGCGGGCCTCGCGCCGTAGCCCTGCGGTCCGCCGGCGTAGCCGGGGGTCTCCGGCTCGGTGATGCGCGGCAGCTGCTGGGTGGCGCCCGCCGGGGCACCGGCCCCCGGGCCGCCCTGGCCGCCCGGTCCGTCGCGGAAGAGGTTCTCGAACCCGGCGGGCGGCTGCGCGCCCCCGCCGGCCGCCGGGTACCCCTGGGCGGGCACGGGCGGTATGTACTGCGTGGCTTCGGCGTCGGAGTGCGCGGCGCCCGGGTAGGGCGACGCTCCGCCGGGGCTCTCGGGCGGCAGCGCGCCCGGCCGGACCGGCGGGATGTACTGCGTCGCGCCCTCGTCGACGCCCGGGACGGGCCCGGTGGCGGGAATGGGCGGCAGCACCTGGGTACGGCCGTCGTCGACCGGGCCCGGGGGAACCGGCGGGATGTACTGGGTCGCCCCGTCGGCGCCGACGGCGAACGGCGGCATCGGCGCCCCCGGTCCGCCCTGGGGGTATGTCGGCGGCGCGGCCGACACCTGCGGGGCCTGGCCGTAGTCGGCCGGGGCGTGCGGGTTCTGGCCGTAGCCGGCCGGGCCCTGCGGGTTCTGGTCGTACGACGGCTGCGGCGCCGCCGGCGCGCTCTGGCCGTACGTCTGCCCCGGCGCGCCCTCGGGCGGCAGCGGGCCCGCGCCCCACGCGTCGGGCTGCGCGGTGCCCCACTGCTGGGCCTGCTGGTCCGCGGGCAGCGGCCAGCCCTGCTCCGGTTGCCCGGCCGGCGCCTGCTGCTCGGGGCCCCACGGACCGCCCCAGGTCTGACCGCCGGCCGGCGGCTGCGCGGGCGGCTGCTGCCCGTACGGCTGAGCCCCGTACGGACCGGGCCGCCCGCCCTGATGATGGCCCGACTGCGGTCCGCCGGCGTCCGTCAGCCCCGGGATGAGGGGCTCACCACCGTCGGAGGGCAGCACGATGCCTTCGCGCGCGGGCCGCGCCGAGGGCTCCTCGCCCTGTCCACTCTGCGTCACCGGGACTCCTACGAACGGGGGACTGACGGAATCGTCGGCTCACGCTACCGGGTCCCCGGAACCCCGTGCCACGCAGCTCAGGACGTGATCTGCCTCCCAGTGACGTCCGTAACAGATCCGGGGCGCCGTGCGCCGCGTCCGTCGGATCCTGTACGGGACCTGTCCGTTTCCCGAACGTTCACGCGACGGCGCCCCGTCCGTTCACGCCGCGGCCTGGAGTTCCAGCCGCGCCCCGAACTCCCGCACCACCGGCTCCTCCCGGTAGGGCTCCAGCCGCTGCTGGAGGTCCTCCAGATACTCCGCGCCCCGGTTGGAGCGCAGGGTCTCCAGGAGTTCCACCGCCTTCAGACCGGTGCTGCACGCCTGCTCGACCTCGCGCTGCTGGACCTGCGCGGTGGCGAGGAGGACGTATCCGATGGCCCGGCGGCGGGCCCGGGTCTCCGGATGCCCGGCCAGCGACTGCTCGGCGCACCGCGCCGCCGCCTCCGCCTGCCCGAGGTCCCGGTGGCAGTGCGCCAACTCGTCGGCCAGATAGGCCTCGTCGAAGTGCGCGATCCACGCCGGGTCGTCGCCCGCGGACGGCTCGGCACCCTCCAGCGCCGACACCGCCCGCCCCGAGGCGAGCTGGGCGGAGCGGATGTCGCCCATCAGCGCGTGTCCCCGGGCCTCCGCGGCGTGGAACATCGACTCCGCGCGCGGAGTGACCCGCCCGCGCGCCCCCTCCTGGGCCGCGCGCGCCAACTGGGCGATCTCGCGCGGGTTTCCGAGCTGGGCGGCGAGATGGCTCATGGACGCGGCGAGGACGTACCCGCCGTAGCCGCGGTCACCCGCCGCCTGCGCGAGCCGCAGGGACTGGATGTAGTACCGCTGGGCCAGGCCCGGTTGGCCGGTGTCGACGGCCATGTACCCGGCGAGTTCCGTCAACCGGGCGACCGCGGCGAAGAGTTCACGGCCGACGGCCTCCCGGTAGGAGCCGGCCAGCAGCCCCGAGACGACGCTGTTGAGGTAGTGCACGACCACCGGGCGGACATGCCCGCTGCCGTACTGGTGGTCCAGGTCGACCAGGGCCTGGGTCATCGCCTTCACGGCCGCCACGTCGGACAGGCCCACCCGCGGCCCTGCGGACCGCGCCACCTGGGCGTCGGGCGACGAGATCAGCCAGTCGCGGCTGGGCTCGACCAGCGCCGAGGCGGCGACGGACGAACCGGAGAGGAAGTCGCGCCGGCCCACGTCGCTGCGCCACAGCTCGCAGACCTGCTCGATGGCCCCCAGCACCGTCGGCGAGAACTGGAGACCCACGCCCGAGGCGAGGTTCTTGCCGTTGGCCATGCCGATCTCGTCGATCGTGACCGTACGGCCGAGCTTGCGGCCCAGGGCCTCGGCGATGATCGCCGGGGCGCGTCCGCGCGGCTGCTGTCCGCGCAGCCAGCGGGCCACCGACGTCTTGTCGTAGCGCAGGTCGAGACCGTGCTCGGCGCCGCACATGTTGACCCGGCGGGCGAGCCCGGCGTTCGAGCACCCCGCCTCCTGGATGAGCGCCTGCAGCCGTTCGTTCGGCTGCCGCGCGACGAGAGGCCTTGCGGCCATTGGCACTACCCCCTGTGGAGTTCCGCACCGAAAAGTTCCGGCCGAGAAGATCAATGCCCCATGGAAACAGCGAAAATGCGAGGCATGTGCTGATTGCACGAGAATTGCCGGGATATCGGCGGAAGTCCGCCCCCGTCGGTGACTACCCGCTCCCGCGCCCGTTCCTTCCACGCGCCCCCCGGGATGCACCCATGCGCCCCGCACGCAAAATCGGTGCTCCTCCCCCGCGCACAGTGGCGTGCGTAACCCCCGGTGACCGCTAGAGTTGTGCTCATCGTGGAAGAGACCATCGCGGGCGCCGACGCCACTCAAATCCCGAAGCAGCGCGGGGAATCGCTGCTCGAGACCGCTGTTCGCTACACCGAGGAACGTCATTGGGACGTCTTCCCCGGCACCTGGCTGGAACCCGTCGACGGTGTGCAGCGCTGCTCCTGCGGCGACACGGCGTGCGAGGCGCCGGGGGCGCATCCCACGCGCCCCGACTGGGTGACGCAGGCGACGGGGAGTGCGACCGTCGCGCGCCGGATGTGGCAGACCCAGCCGACCTCCTCGATCCTGCTCCCCACCGGGCGTACGTTCGACGCCATCTCCGTGCCGGAGACCGCCGGGTTCCTCGCGCTGGCGCGGATGGAACGGATGGAACTGACGCTGGGGCCGGTGACGTTGACGCCGGACCGGCGGATGCACTTCTTCGTGCTGCCGGGGGCGTCCGCGAAGGTGCCGGACCTGGTGCGCAAGCTGGGCTGGTCCCTGGGGTCGCTCGATCTGGTGACGTTGGGCGAGGGCACGTATGTGGCCGCGCCGCCCACGCGGTTCGGGTCCCGGGGTGCGGTGCAGTGGGCCTGCCGGCCGACCGCGGCGAACCGGTGGCTGCCGGACGCGGAGGAGTTGATCTCGCCGCTCGCCTATGCCTGCGGGCGGGATCGGTAACCGGTTCGTCGCCGTTGTCGGGTGCGGGTGCGTGGTGGTTGCTCGCGCCCCGCGACGGAGCCGCATATCGGACACAGTCCCGCGCCCCCAAAAAAGCAACTTGCCTGAACGTAGGCTTCGGGCATGACGTCTGCCGTGCGCGTTCGTGGGCTGTGGAAGCGGTTCGGGCAGCAGGTTGCGGTTGCCGGGATCGATCTCGATCTGCCCGCCGGGAAGTTCATCGGGCTCGTCGGGCCCAACGGGGCCGGGAAGACGACCACGCTCTCCATGGTGACCGGGCTGCTGCGGCCCGATCAGGGGTCCGTCGAGGTGGCGGGGCGTGACGTGTGGCGGGATCCCGTGGCGGTGAAGGCGCGGATCGGGGTCCTGCCGGAGGGGCTGCGGCTGTTCGAGCGGCTGTCGGGGCGTGAACTGCTCGGGTACAGCGGACGGCTGCGCGGGCTGCCCGGGGCCGAAGTCGACCGGCGGGCCACGCAGTTGCTCGACGTCCTCGATCTCGCGGGGGCCCAGCACAAGCTGGTCGTCGACTACTCGACGGGGATGCGCAAGAAAATCGGGCTCGCCACGGCGCTGCTGCACAATCCCGAGGTGCTCTTCCTCGACGAGCCGTTCGAGGGCGTCGACCCGGTGTCCGCCCAGACCATCCGCGGGGTGCTGGAGCGGTACACCGCCTCCGGGGCCACCGTCGTCTTCTCCTCGCACGTGATGGAACTCGTCGAATCCCTGTGCGACTGGGTGGCGGTGATGGCGGCGGGGCGGATCCGGGCGCACGGGACGCTGGAGGAGGTCCGCGGGGCGGCTCCCTCGTTGCAGCGGGCGTTCCTGGAGCTGGTCGGCGCCGAGGGGCGGCACGGCGGGGCGGATCTCGACTGGCTGGGCGGCGGGGCGGCCCGATGACCGCGCTGACCTCCACCGTCGTACGGCTGAAGCTGTCGCTGCTGCGCAACGGACTGCGGCAGTCCGGTGGGCGGCGGGCCGCGTACGCGGTGTCCGCCGTGGCCGTGCTGGTGTTCGCGGTGCTCCAGCTGCTCGGGCTGATCGCGCTGCGGGGGCATGCGCACGCCGACGCGCTCGTGGTGCTGCTGGTGGGGGTGCTGGGGCTGGGGTGGGCGGTGATGCCGCTGTTCTTTCCCGGCGGGGACGAGACGCTGGATCCGACGCGGCTGGTGATGCTGCCGCTGCGGCCCCGGCCGCTGGTCCGGGCGCTGCTGGCGGCCTCGCTGGTGGGCATCGGGCCGCTGTTCACCGTGCTGATGCTGGTCGGAGCGGTGGTCGCGGTGGCGCACGGGCCCGCGGCCTACGTCGTCTCGGTCGTCGCCGTCGCCCTGGGGCTGCTGGTGTGCGTGGCGCTCGCGCGGGCCGTCGCCGCCGCCAATGTACGGCTGCTGACCAGCCGCCGGGGGCGGGATCTGGCGGTGCTGAGCGGGCTGGTGATCGCCGTGGGCGCGCAGGCCGTCAACTTCGCGGCGCAGCGGCTGGGCACGGCCGGGCTCGGGCAGCTCGATCCGGCGGCGGAGGTGGTGCGGTGGCTGCCGCCGGCCTCGGCGGTGGGCGCGGTGGACTCGGTGAGCGAGGGGGCGTACGGCCTCGCGGCGGGGCAGCTGGCGGTCGGTGCGGCGGTGCTGGCGGGGCTCGTGGCGCTGTGGGCGCGGAGTCTGGACCGGCTGATGACCGCGCCGGACGGTTCGACGCTGGGGGCCGCCGAGGCGGACGTGCGGGACCGGCGCGGCGGTGCCGGGTGGGCGCGGCTGCTGCCGGGCGGCCGTACCGGGACCGTCATGGAGCGCAGCCTGCGCTATGTGTGGCGGGATCCGAAGACGAAGGCGGCCTGGGTGACGTCGCTCGCGATCGGGCTGATCGTGCCCGTGTTCAACGCCGTGCAGGGCACCGGCTCGATCTACTTCGCCTGTTTCGCCGCCGGGATGCTCGGCATCCAGATGTACAACCAGTTCGGGCAGGACACCTCGGCGTTCTGGATGGTCGCGCTGACGATCTCCTCGCCCCGGGACGCCTACGTCGAACTCCGCGCGCGTGCCCTCGCGCTGCTGGTGATCACCCTGCCGTACGCGACGCTGGTGACCGTGGTGACGACGGCGCTCCTCGGGGACTGGCCGAGGCTCCCCGAGGTGCTGGGGCTGTCGCTGGCGCTGCTGGGCGCGATGCTGACGACCGGCGCCTGGACGTCGGCCCGCTTCCCCTACTCGATCCCGCAGGAGGGCTACAAGAACGTGGCCCCCGGGCAGACCGGGCTGGCCTGGATCTCCATCTTCGGCGGGATGGTCGCGGCCGCCCTGCTGTGCGCCCCGGTCATCGCGGGGACGATCTGGCTGAACGTCACCGTGGACGGTGAGCTGTGGAGCTGGCTGCTGCTGCCGGCCGGCGCGGTGTACGGGACGGCGATCACCCTGATGGGCCTGCGGCTGGCGGCCCCCCGGGTGGCGGCCCGCCTGCCGGAGATCCTGGCGGCGGTGAGCAAGGGCTGAGGCCCGCGCCCTCGCGCGTGGGCTGCCCTAGGGCGCGAGCACGCCGTCCAGGAATGGTTCGATCGCTGCCCGCCAGGCCTCGGGCTGGTCGTAGTGGACGAGGTGGCCGGCGTCGGCGACCTCCGCGTACTCGCCGCGCGGGAGCACCCGGACCATCTCCTGGGCCTCGGCCCGGCCCAGCTCGCCGTCGAGGCCGCGCACGACGAGCGCGGGGCACCGCACCTGGGTCAGCTCCTCCCAGTGGGCGTCGTAGACCCAGGTCTCGCGGGACTTCAGCATCTGCTCGGGGGCGAAGACGGGGCGCCAGCCGTCGGGGGACTCCTGCATCACCTCGGCGTAGAACGCGCCGCGGGAGGGGTTGGGGCGCTCCACCCAGGGGTCGTCCTCGCCGAACCACTTGCGGACGTCGGCGAGGGTGGCGAAGGGCAGGGGCCAGGACTTGAACCAGTCGGCCCACTCGCGCTGCGAGGCCGAGCCGAGCGCCGAGGCCCGCATGTCGCAGAGGACCACGGCCCGCACCAGGTCGGGGCGTTTCGCGGCGAGCTGCCAGGCGGTGAGCGCCCCCATGGCGTGGCCGACGAGGACGGCCGGGGTGAGGCCGAGCTGCTCCAGGGCGGCCTCCGCGTCCTCGACGTACGCCTCACGGGTGAAGGCGGCCTCGGGGGGCTTCTCGCTCTGGCCGTGGCCGCGCTGGTCGAGGGCGACGGCGCGGTGCCGGGCGGAGAGCCAGCGGGCGGTGGACGCCCAGTGCGAGGCGCGGCCCATCAGCCCGTGCAGTAACAGGACACCGGAGGTGCGGTCGGGATCGGCGTCGGATGCGGGTGCGGTGCCGGGCGCGGTGCCGGGCGCCGTGCCGTTGCGGCCGTCCCGCCCGCCGGTCGACTGGGCCGGGATCACGGCGTCCGGCCCGCTCCCGGGCTGCTCGGCCTTGGGAGGGTCGCCGAACTCCCAGGCCGCCAGCCGTACGCCGCCCGCCCCGGTCACGTCGATGCGTCGCGCCATGGATCCTGGCACCCCCCTAGCCGTCGTACCGCTGTGCTGCCGATGCCCAGTGCTGCCTTCGCTCTGCCCTCGATCACATGCAGGCTATCGAATGCCCTTTCGAGAAAGACACTCTCCGCGACCAACACCCCTCGTTCGAGTGACCCCCCTGAAGGAATGATCGCCGCCGTCGGGGGGAGATCTTCAGCGGGAGGCGGACCGCTCGGGGAAAACGGTCCGAGGGGAACGACCCTGGGAGCTCGGGGCTCCGGGTCGAAACAGGGGAGGACAGGCCCCGGTGCCACACGGCACCGGGGCCCTCCACTGCTCTGCGGCACATCATCCCCGCCCCCCTCAGGTCATATGCCTCACGCGACAGCGTGGCACGCGAACGGTCCGCGCGCTGCCATTCGACACAGGGAATCTGCGATTCGACAACATCGCCGGGGCGCATCAACTACCCCAGGAGCAACAGGAGTTGAACATCGCTCAGTATTTCAACAATCGCCGGGCGCCTGCCCGGCGACCGCCGGACGTCCGGTCAGCGCTTCGCCACGAACACATGCGACGCGACGTCCGACTCCAGCTCGGCCGCCTCGCCACCGCTGCCGACCAGCACCCCGCCCGCCGACTCCGTCACGCTCACCACCGAACCGGGCTGCACACCCGCCCGGCGCAGCGTGTACATCAGCTGCGCGTCCGTCTGGATCGGCTCACCGATGCGCCGGACGACGACCGTCTTGCCCTCCGAGCCCGGGTCGAGGTCGGCCAGGGAGACCATGCCCTCGTCCAGGAACGGGTCGGCGCCGTCCTTCTCGCCCAGCTCCTCCAGACCCGGGATCGGATTGCCGTACGGCGACTCGGTGGGGTGCCGCAGCAGCTCCAGCACCCGCCGCTCCACGGCCTCGCTCATCACGTGCTCCCAGCGGCACGCCTCGGCATGGACCTGCTCCCACTCCAGGCCGATCACGTCGACGAGCAGACACTCGGCGAGCCGGTGCTTGCGCATCACGCGCGTGGCCAGCCGGCGCCCCTCGTCCGTCAGCTCCAGATGCCGGTCGCTCGCCACGGAGACCAGACCGTCGCGCTCCATGCGCGCCACCGTCTGGCTCACCGTGGGCCCGCTCTGGTCGAGGCGCTCGGCGATCCGGGCCCGCATGGGGACCACACCCTCCTCCTCCAGCTCGAGGATGGTGCGGAGATACATCTCCGTGGTGTCGATCAGTCCGGACATTCGTGTGCCCCTCGATGAGATCTGCCGAAGGCTCGACGGCTCTCCGGCGCGTGCGCTGGCCCTGGCACCAATTCTGCCGGATACCACCGACAACCGTGCCGCGCCGGTGAAACCGGACGGTCACGCCGGGCTCCCCGGACCCGCCGCAGGCCGTATTGACACGGCACTGGTCCAGACCGCACGGTGATCCGCGACACGGACCCCGACGGCGAAGGAGCCCCCTCGGATGAGCGACCGCAGCGACCACGAGCTCGCCGCCCGCTTCCTCGACGCCACGATCGGCCTGCTGGAGCGGGTCCGCGACGAGGAGGCCGACGCCGTACGGGCCGCCGGCACGCTCCTCGCCGACACCGTCGCCACCGGCGGCCGGCTCTTCGCCTTCGGCGCCGGCCACTCCTCGCTCCCCGCCCAGGACCTCGTCTACCGCGCGGGCGGCCTCGCCCTGGTGAACCTGCTCGCCGTCCCCGGGGTCGTCGGCGTCGACGTCAGACCCGCCACCCTCGGCTCCGCCCTGGAACGGGTCGACGGCCTCGCGAGCGCCGTCCTCGACACCTCCCCGCTGCGCGCCGGCGACGCCCTCGTGATCATCTCGCTCTCCGGCCGCAACGCCCTGCCCGTCGAGATGGCCGCCAAAGCCCGCGCCCTCGGCGTGAAGGTCATCGGCGTGACCTCGGTGGCCTACGCCTCCGAGACCACCCCCCGCAACCCCACCGGCACCTTCCTCAAGGACCACTGCGACGTCGTCCTCGACTCGAAGATCGCCGTCGGCGACGCCGTCCTCACCCTGGACAGCGTGCCGGCCCCCTTCGCCCCCGCCTCCACCGTCGTCACCTCGGCCCTCCTCCAGGCCGTCCTGGCCACCGCGGCCGGCTCCCTCGCCGACCGCGGCATCGAGCCCCCGCTGCTGCGCTCCGGCAACGTCGACGGCGGCCACGACTGGAACCGGCGCGTCCTGGACGAGTACGGCGACCGGATCTTCTACCAGCACTGAACCCGCACGGGCCGACGGCGGCCCGCAGGTCAGGCGCCCGCGCCGCGCCCCGCCGGGTCCGCCGCGTCCGCCAGATCCGCCAGGTCCAGCGCCGCCGCGATCCGCACCGCGACGTCCTCGGCGTACGTCGCGTCGGAACGCTCGAAGGGCGTCCGGCCCGCACCCCGCAGGAACGTCACCACCCCCAGCGTGCGGCCCCGGCTGCGCAGCACCGCGCACAACGCGTGCACCGTGTCCTGCGGCCACTGCCGAGCCCGCGCCCACTCCCGCGCCTCCTCCACCGCCGCGCTCCCCGCGCCCGCCCGCACCGAACCGGCCCGCGCGACGCACTGCAACGCCGGATGCCCCTCCGGGTACCGGACCGGCAGCCCGGCGTACCCGGTCAGCGCGCTCGGTCCCGGACCGCCCGACGGCGTGGCCGCCACCCGGACCAGCCGCAGCGGCACCGCCGCCTCCGACTCCGCCGCCGCACCGCCCGCGATCCGGTCGACCAGCGCATGGTCGGCGAACCCCGCCAGCGCGAAGTCCAGATGGACCGTGGCCGCCTCCGCCGGGTCCTCGCACTCGGCCGCCGCCCGCGCGGCCCGGTGCACCTGGTTCGTACGGAACCGCAGCAGCGAGGCCTCCTGCTCCCCCTGCTTGGCCTCCGTGACGTCCTGGAACAACCAGCCCACACCGAGCGGCACCGGCTCCTCCGCCAGCGGCGAGGCCAGCCGCAGGAACCCGCTCCGCCAGCAGCGCCGCCGCTCCCCCTCGGGGGTGCGCACCCCCACCCACACCTCCGCCGGAGCGGGCGGGGCGCCCTCCGCGAGGACATGCGTCAGCGCGTTCTCCAGCTCCTCCACGCCCTGGGTCAGCAGCTCGCCCAGCGGACGGCCCAGCACCGCCGTACGCCCCGTGCCGAGCGCGCGGGCGGCATGCGCGTTGACCACGGCGGGCCGCAGATCCGCGTCCACCAGGACCACACCCCAGGAGGCGTCGTCGAACAGCGCCTCGCTGAGCGCGATGGACCGCTCCAGATCGATCTGCGCGTGCACCTCGCTGAAGGCGCAGTACAGGCCGGCCGGCTTGCCGTCCGGGCCGGGCACGGCGGCCGACTGGGTGCGGACGAGCACCCGGCCCCCGTCCTTCGTCAGCAGCGCGAACTCGTGCACCTGGCGGCCCGACGCGTGCATCGCCGCCATCAGCCGCGTCTCGACCTCCCCGGCGTCCGCCTCGCGCACCGCCCACCCGGCGAAGCCCTGCCGGCCCACGGCCTCCGCCGCGCTCCAGCCGAGGATGCGCTCCGCCTCGCGGTTCCAGTGGGTGACGACACCGTCGGCGTCGAACGCGCACAGGGCCGCGTCCATGCCGTCGAGGAGCGCGGCGAGGAGATCCGCGCCGTCCGGGCCGACGGGGCCGCCCGGGTTCTCCGACCGCCCGGGCTCGTCCGGCCCCAGTTCGTCGGTGGTCCCCTTACGCCGGGAAGCACTCACCTGGACCCCCTGCAGGTTCGCTCACTTGCCCTCATTCAACTCGAACGTGACGCAGCCCACATATGGTTCCCGCAAGATTGCAGGGGAATCGTTGTACCGCCGCAGTCGCCACCGTCACACCGGAACGGGCATCAGCCTCAGGTCGACCCATTCCGCCGTCCCGCCGTCCAGCACATAGCGCTCGACCTCGGTGAAGCCACGCGCGCGTGCGAAACGCAGACCGTCCTCGTTGACGGCCAGCACACACGTCTCGACCGCACCGGCGCCCAGCGCCCGCGCCTGCCCGAGAACATGATCGTAGAGCGCCGCCCCGTACCCCCGCCGACGGAACCCGGGCAGCACGCGCGCGATGACGGTCACCGCCCCGTCCCCGGCCGGCGGCCGCACCGTGGAGCAGCCGACCAGCACCTCACCGACGTACGCGTTCTCCAGCCGGTTGCGCCCCGCCCGCTCCCGCACCTCGGCCGGCGACAGCACGGCAGGCGGCACGATCACGTTGTGGACGTACCGCCACTGCTCCAGCGCGGCCTCACCGTCGACCGCCTCGACCCGAAGATCACTCACCCCACCAGCGAACCGCGCCCCCACGCCCACGTCAACGCGTTCCCGGGAACCCGCTAGTGAGGGGCCGCCGATGTCCGTTTCGAGAGTTCTTCCGAAAAACGGTTGATCGGGGGCCGGAACGGTTCCTAAGGTATCGGTCACACGAGAAGGGAGGTGGTTCGGCAGATGTATGGAAACCGGACGCGTGAGGTGACTGCGGGCTAGCGGCCCGCCACCACACTCAGTGCGGTGCCGGACCCGTGCGCGATCCACGCGTGCAGCCGGCCCAATCCCAGCAGTCACCCGACCCGCGAGTCGCCGGTACGTCCGGCCGGCCCCTTCCTCTGGGAGGACCAGACTCGCGGGTCGTCTGCGTTTGTCGTCTGTGTTTTCGGGGGCCGCCGGGGCGTTTCGGGAAACTTTCGCAGGCAGTACGCTGGGGAACATGCTTTCGCTCGTTCGACGCCGCCACGTGGACTTCGTCCGCGTCACGAGCATGGGCTGTCGGCGCTCCGCCTGACCCAGCCCCCTTCTGCTTCTCTCCCCTTCCGGCAGCTGGGCTCCGCCCCACCCTCGGCGGCCGCCCGCGCCCCGTACACCCGCGGACGCATCCCATGACGCACATCGCGACGGCACCGTCGTACGACCAGCTCCCCCTCATCGATCTGTCGGCCGCCGACCGCGGCCCCCAGGCGCGTGCGCTGCTCCATGCGCAGCTGCACAGCGCCGCCCACGACGTGGGCTTCTTCCAGCTCGTCGGACACGGCGTGCGCAAGGAGGAGACCGAGCGGCTGGTGGCGGCCATGCAGGCCTTCTTCCGGTTGCCCGAGGCCGAGCGGCTCGCCCTCGACAACGTGAACTCGCCGCACTTCCGCGGCTACACGCGCACCGGTGACGAGCGGACCGGCGGACGGCAGGACTGGCGGGACCAGCTGGACATCGGGGCCGAGCGGCCGGCCCGGGTGCCGGGGCCCGGCGAGCCCTCGTACTGGTGGCTCCAGGGGCCCAACCAGTGGCCGGGCGGGCTGCCCGAGCTGCGGGAGGCCGCGCTGGCGTGGATCGACCGGCTCAGCGGTGTCGCCGAGCGGCTGCTGCGGGAGCTGCTCGCGTCCATCGGGGCCGACCCGGGGTTCTACGACTCCGTCTTCGGGGAGCACGCGCATCCGCATCTGAAGCTGGTGCGGTATCCGGGGAGCTCGGGCGACGGGGCCGGGCAGGGCGTGGGGGCCCACAAGGACTACGGGTTCCTGACGCTGCTGCTGCAGGACCAGGTCGGCGGGCTCCAGGTGCAGCGGGAGGACGGGCTGTTCCATGACGTGCCGCCGGTGGAGGGGGCGTTCGTCGTGAACCTCGGGGAGCTGCTGGAGGTGGCGACCGACGGGTATCTCGTCGCCACCAACCATCGGGTCGTCTCGCCGCCGGGGGCCGTGGAGCGGTTCTCCGTGCCCTTCTTCTACAACCCCCGGCTGGACGCCCGGGTGGAGCCGCTGGTCTTCCCGTACGCCGCCGCCGCTCCCGGGGTGACGGCCGATCCGGGGAACCCGCTGTTCGCGGAGTACGGGTTCAACGAGCTGAAGGGCAAGCTGCGGGCGCATCCGCTCGTGGCGGAGCGGCATCACGCGGAGCTGCTCAGCCCCGCGTGATGCCGCCTCCCACGGCTCGGTGCGGCCCGGTCCGGCCCGGTGGGGTTCAGGGCGCGATGTCCTCGTAGCCCTCGATCGCCTGGGGGCTGCGGGTGCCGGGGCCGATGTAGCGGGCCGAGGGGCGGACCAGGCGGCCGGTGCGCTTCTGTTCGAGGATGTGGGCCGACCAGCCGGCGGTGCGGGCGCAGGTGAACATCGAGGTGAACATGTGCGCGGGGACCTCGGCGAAGTCGAGGACGATCGCCGCCCAGAACTCGACGTTCGTCGCCAGGACGCGGTCCGGGCGGCGGGCGTGGAGCTCGGCGAGGGCGGCCTTCTCCAGGGCCTCGGCGACCTCGAAGCGGGGGGCGCCGAGTTCGCGGGCGGTGCGGCGCAGGACGCGGGCGCGGGGGTCCTCGGCGCGGTAGACGCGGTGGCCGAAGCCCATGAGGCGTTCGCCCTGGTCGAGGGCGCGCTTGACGTAGGCCTCGGCGTCGCCGGTGCGTTCGATCTCCTCGATCATGCCGAGGACGCGGGAGGGGGCTCCGCCGTGGAGGGGGCCGGACATGGCGCCCACGGCGCCGGAGAGGGCGGCGGCCACGTCGGCGCCGGTGGAGGCGATGACCCGGGCGGTGAAGGTGGAGGCGTTCATGCCGTGCTCGGCGGCGCTCGTCCAGTAGGCGTCGACGGCCTGGACGTGCTTGGGGTCGGGTTCGCCGCGCCAGCGGATCATGAAGCGTTCGACGATGGAGTGGGCCTTGTCGATCTCGCTCTGCGGGACCATGGGGCGGCCCTGGCCGCGGGCGGACTGGGCGACGTAGGACAGGGCCATGACGGCGGCGCGGGCGAGGTCCTCGCGGGCGTGCTCGGCATCGATGTCGAGCAGCGGCTTGAGGCCCCAGACCGGGGCGAGCATGGCGAGGGCGGACTGGACGTCGACGCGGATGTCGCCGGAGTGGACGGGGATGGGGAAGGGTTCGGCGGGCGGCAGGCCGGGGTTGAAGGCGCCGTCGACGAGGAGGCCCCAGACGTTGCCGAAGGAGACGTGGCCGACCAGGTCCTCGATGTCGACGCCCCGGTATCGCAGGGCGCCGCCCTCCTTGTCCGGTTCGGCGATCTCCGTCTCGAACGCGACGACTCCTTCGAGTCCGGGTACGAAGTCGGACATCAGGCGGCTCCTCGTGAGGTGTGCGGCGGGTGGTGGCGCCGGTGCGTCCACTGCGCCGGTACGGCACTCGTCGTGGCATCTGCACCATATCCCCGAGTGTCACCTTTGGGGAGTGCTGCGGCACTCAGTGCCACCCGGTCCGCAAAGGTGTTCCATACGGCAGGATGGCCACGTGACCGATCACGACTCCGTCTACTCCGGGCCGGTGCCCGATCCCGCCGCCATGCGCAAGCAGTACCGGGCGGAGGGGCTCGACGAGGCGGAGCTGGCCGTGACGCCGGTGGAGCAGTTCGCGCGCTGGTTCAAGGACGCAGCCGTGGAGGCACACCTGTTCGAGCCGAACGCCATGATCGTGTCCACGGCGGACGCGGCGGGGCGGCCCGGTTCCCGGACGGTGCTGCTGAAGCAGTTCGACGAACAGGGGTTCGTCTTCTACACGAACTACGAGTCCCGCAAGGGGCGTGACCTCGCCGCGAACCCGTATGTGTCGTTGCTCTTCCCGTGGCATCCGATGGCACGGCAGGTCATCGTGCGCGGGGTGGCCCGGCGGACGGGGCGGGACGAGACCGCGGCGTACTTCCGGAGCCGGCCGCACGGTTCGCAGCTCGGGGCGTGGGCGAGCGGTCAGTCGTCGGTGATCGCCGGCCGGGCCGAGCTGGACGCGTCCTACGCCGAGCTGCTGGCGCGGTATCCGGAGGGTGAGCAGGTGCCGGTGCCGCCGCACTGGGGCGGTTTCCGGGTGGTGCCGGAGTCGGTGGAGTTCTGGCAGGGGCGGGAGAACCGGCTGCACGACCGGCTGCGGTACGTGGTCCGGACGGACGGCGGCTGGTCGGTGGAGCGGCTCGCCCCCTGAGCGGGTGCGCTCCTCACCGGGGCCTCAGAGTTTGCCCCAGAGGTACGCCGTGCGGTGGCCGTCCAGGAGGGCGGTGAGGTGGGCCTGGAACTCCTCGCCGAGGTCGGGCCAGTTCCAGAACTTCAGGCCGAGGTGGCCGAAGGCCAGGGGGGCGTTGTCCCAGGTCCACTCGGGTATCGGGGCGGACGCGGTGCAGCGGGGGCAGGCGAGGTCGGCGGCGCCGGTCTCGCTCCAGGCCGCGACGGCCGCGCCGACGCGGGTCCAGCCGTCGGTGTCGAGGGGGGTGTGGGCGTGGCAGTGCGGGCAGACGGCGTGCTCGGGGATGTCGGCGCCGCTGTGGAAGACGCCGCGGCCGAGATGCACGGCGAGTCCGTCGGTGGGATCCCCGTCCGGGTCGGGCGCCGCGGCGCGGTGCCAGTGGGGGCCGGGCGGGTGGGCCCCCAGCAGGAAGCCCTCGCGTTCGGCGAGGACGATGCCGTCGGTGACGAGGCGTTCGACCAGCTGTTCCGCGAGCCGGGGCGCGTCCTGCTCCCGCACGTCCAGGTCCACGATCACCTGGAAACGGTCACCCATCAGTCCCGCCCTCCGTCCAGCAGCCCGTCCAGCAGCACCGCCCACTGTGCCACCACGCGCTCGCGGCGGCCGGTGTCATCGGTGAGGAGGTTGGCGAGACCGAGGCCGCGGGCCATGTCGAGGAGGCCCTGGACGGTCTCGCGGACGCCCGGGACGGATTCGTCGGCGCCGAGGAGTTCCAGGGCGACACGGTGGGTCTCGCGGCCGACGCGGCCCTCCAGTTCGGTGACGCGGGGGCCGAGCTGTTCCTCGTTGGAGGCGGCGACCCAGAGGTGGAGGGCGGCGCGGAAGAGGGGGCCGGTGTAGACGTCGACGAGGGCGGTCAGGACCGCGCGGCGGTCGGCGCCGCCGTCGGGGAACAGGGCGCGCAGGGCCAGGCAGCGTTCCTCGGCGACGTACTCGACGGCCGCGGTGAACAGGTCCTCGCGGGTGGGGAAGTGGTGCTGGGCGGCGCCGCGGGAGACACCCGCGCGTTCGGCGACGACGGAGACCGTGGAGCCGGCCCAGCCGTGTTCGGCGAGGCAGGCGACGGCGGCTTCGAGGAGGCGCTGCCGGGTGGCCCGGCTGCGGTCCTGCTTGGGGACCCGGTCTCCGGAGGGGCGGTCGCCGGACGGCCGGTCGGCCGCGGTCACAGCACCCATGCGGGATCCCGTCGTTCGAGGAAGGCCGTCATGCCCTCGCGGGCGGGCGCGGAGGAGAACAGCCGGGCCGAGAGCGCGGTGAGGTGGGTCGCGTCCCGGTCGAAGGTCTCCAGCACCCTAGCCGTGAGCAGCCGTTTCGTCTCGGTGAGGGCCTGGGGGGCGGATCTGCGCAGTCCGTCGAGGACGGGGGCGAGGACGGCGTCGACGTCGTCGCCGGTGGTGGTGAGCAGGCCGATGCGGGCGGCCTCGGGGGCGTCGAAGCGTTCACCGGTGAGGTAGTAGCGGGTGAGGGCGCGGGGGTCGGTGCGGGGCAGCAGCGGGAGGGAGATGACGGCGGGTGCGACGCCGATGCGGACCTCGGTGAAGGCGAAGGTGGCCGGGGTGGCGGCGGCGGTGATGTCGCAGGCGGCGAGGAGGCCGAGGCCGCCGGCCCGGACATGGCCGGTGACCCGGGCGACGACGGGCCGGGGCAGCTCGACGATCTGCCGGAGGAGGGCCACGAACGCGTCCGGGGCGGGCGGGTCGCGCAGGTCGGCCCCGGCGCTGAAGGCGGTGCCGGTGTGGGTGAGGACGACGGCGCGGACGTCGGCGGCCCGGGCGCAGTCGGTGAGCGCGTCGGTGAGTTCGCCGACGAGGGCGGCGGAGAGGGCGTTGCGGGTGGCGGGGGCGTCGAGGGTGAGGGTCTCGACGCCGCGGTCGCGGGTGCGGGCGACGAGGGTCATGGGGTCTCCCTGAGCTGCCGGCGCAGGATCTTCCCGGAGACAGCGCGCGGGACGGCGTCGATGAACGTGACCTGGCGGACGCGTTTGTAGGGGGCGACGCGCTCGGCGACGTACATCGCGATCTCTCCTTCGGCGAGGTCGGGGGCGGTGGGGCGGCGGACGACGAAGGCGTGCGGGACCTCGTTGCCCTCGTCGTTGTAGACGCCGATGACGGCGGCGTCGGCGACGGCGGGGTGGGTGAGGAGGAGGGCTTCGAGTTCGGCGGGGGCGACCTGGAAGCCCTTGTACTTGATGAGTTCCTTGACGCGGTCGACGACGAAGAGCCAGCCGTCCTCGTCGACGCGGCCGATGTCGCCGGTGTGCAGCCAGCCGTCGGGGTCGATCATCGCGGCGGTGGCGTCGGGGCGGCCGAGGTAGCCCTTCATGACCTGGGGGCCGCGGATGAGGATCTCGCCGTCCGCGCCGGGGCCGAGGTCCTGGGTGGGGTCGTCGAGGGAGACGATCCGCATCTCGGTGCCGGCGATGAGCCGGCCGACGGTTCCGGCGGGGGCCTCGCGCATGGCGTCGAGGGGGACGACGTGGGTGCCGGGGGACAGTTCCGTCATGCCGTAGGCCTGGCCGACGGGCGGCAGGCCCAGACGGTCGGAGCAGGCGGCGGCGAGGGCGGCGTCCAGGGGTGCGGCGGCGCTGATGACGTACCGCAGGGACGACAGGTCGTACCGGGCGACCGAGGGGTGTTTGGCGAGGGCGAGGACGATCGGCGGGGCGACGTACAGGCCGGTGATGCGGTGGGTCTCGATGGCGGCGAGGAAGGGCTCCAGGTCGAAGCGGGGCAGGACGACGACCGTGGCGCCCTTGCGGAGGGGGGCGTTCATCAGGGCGGTGAGGCCGTAGATGTGGAAGAAGGGCAGGACGGCGAGGATGCGGTCGCCGGGACCGGCGGTGATCAGGGGTTCGAGCTGGGCGAGGTTGGTGGCGATCTGCCGGTGGGTGAGCATGACGCCCTTGGGGGTGCCGGTGGTGCCGGAGGAGTACGGCAGGACGGCCACGTCCTCGACGGGGTCGATGTCGATCCGCGGCTCGGGGGCGGCGGAGGCGAGCATGTCGATCAGGGAGCGGTGTCCGGGCGCGCTGTCGCAGACGAAGATCTCCTGGACGCCGCCGGCGAGTTCGGCGGCGCGGCGGGCGGTCTCCAGGAACGGTGAGACGGTGACGATCCAGCGGGCCCGGGAGTCGCCGAGCTGTTTGGCGAACTCCTCCTCGGTGGCGAGCGGATGCACGGTGGTGACGCAGGCGCCCGCGCGGGTGGCGGCGTAGAAGGCGAGGGGGAAGGCGACGGTGTTGGGGCTGTGCAGGGCCAGGACGTCGCCCTTGCGGACCCCGGCCTCGGCGAGGGCGGCGGCGACGCGCCGGTGGAACCGGTCCACCTGCTCGTAGGTGAGCGTGGTGCCGTCCGTGCCGTCGATCAGCGCGGGCTGCTCGCCGAAGGCGGCGGCGTGCCCCAGGACGGCGTCGTGAATGGGGAGTTCTACGGGCGGGACGTCTGCGTACGCGCTGTGGAACACGGTTCCTCCAAGGCGGTTCGGCCACACGGTTCAGTACGACTTGGGCAGGCCCAGGGTCTGGTGGGAGACGTAGTTGAGAATCATCTCCCGGCTCACCGGGGCGATCCGGGCCACGCGCGAGGCCGTGATCAGTCTGGCGAGGCCGAACTCCGTGGTGAGGCCGTTCCCTCCGAGGGTCTGCACTGCCTGGTCTACGGCGCGCACGCAGGCTTCCCCCGCCGCGTATTTGGCCATGTTGGCGGCCTCTCCCGCGCCGGCGTCGTCGCCGGCGTCGTAGAGGTGGGCGGCCTTCTGCATCATCAGGCGGGCCAGTTCGAGCTCGATGTGCGCCTGGGCGAGGGGGTGGGCGATGGCCTGGTGGGCGCCGATGGGCGTCTTCCAGACCGTGCGCTCCCGGGCGTACGCGACGGCCTTGGCGAGGGCGTGGCGGCCCATGCCGATCGCGAAGGCGGCCGTCATGATCCGCTCCGGGTTGAGGCCGGCGAACAGCTGGAGGAGACCGGCGTCCTCGTCGCCGACGAGGGCGTCGGCGGGGAGCCGGACGTCGTCCAGGACCAGCTCGAACTGCTTCTCCACGCTGTGCAGTTCCATGTCGATCCTGCGGTGGGTGAAGCCGGGGGCGTCGCGCGGGACGATGAACAGGCAGGGCTTGAGGCTGCCGGTGCGGGCGTCTTCGGTGCGGCCGACGATCAGGGTGGCGTCGGCGATGTCGACGCCGGAGACGAAGACCTTGCGGCCGGTGAGCAGCCAGTCGGTGCCGTCGCGGCGGGCGGTGGTGGTGATGCGGTGGCTGTTGGAGCCGGCGTCGGGTTCGGTGATGCCGAAGGCCATGAGGCGGGTGCCGTCCGCGAGGGCGGGGAGCCACTGCTGTTTCTGGGCCTGGGTGCCGAAGCGGGCGATGACCGTGCCGCAGATCGCCGGGGAGACGATCATCATGAGGAGGGGGTTACCGGCGGCGCCCATCTCCTCGAGGACGAGGGAGAGTTCGGTGATGCCGCCGCCGCCTCCTCCGTACGTCTCGGGGAGGTTGACGCCGATGTAGCCGAGTTTCGCCGCCGCCTGCCAGAGGTCGCCGGTGTCGGTGTGGGCCTTGGCGAAGGAGGCGACCGCCTTGCGCAGTGCCTTGTGCTCGTCGGATTCGATCAAGGTCGTCACTGTGGCTCCTTTGGCTGCGGGTTGTATGTGGCTGGTCGCGCCCACGCGGCGGTAGCCGCATATCGATACGGCCCCGCGCCCCTGGCGTCAGTTGCTCTCCACGACCGCCAAGAGCGCACCGACCTGGACCTGCTGTCCTTCCCTCACCTGGACCGCGGTCACCGTCCCCGTCGCCGGGGCCGAAATGACGTGTTGCATCTTCATCGCTTCGAGCCACACCAGCGGTTCGCCCGCTTCGACACTCGATCCGGTGATGAGACCTGGCGCCAGCTTGACGACCGTGCCCGGCATCGGGGCCAGGAGGGAGCCGGGGGCGTGCTGGGTGTGCGGGGCCGGGAAGCGCGGGAGGGCCGTCAGGGTGGTGGCGTTGACGTGGACGCGGTCGCCGTAGCGGGCCACCTCGTAGCGGTGGCGTACGCCGTCCGTCTCCAGGACGACCAGGGACGGGTCGGCGTGGACGACCTGGACGCCCTCGGCCGTGAGGCCGGACCGGCCGTGCGTGTACGCGATCTCGATCTCCTCGTCCCCCGCCGCGTACCGCTTCGTCTGCGGTTGGGAGGGCAGGTTGCGCCAGCCTCCGAAGCGCGACCCCGAGCAGGCCTCCGCGAGGGCCGCCGCGAGCGGGGCGTGCGGGTCGGCGGCCGATGTGGTCAGGGAGGCGAGGTGGCGGTCGTAGAAGCCCGTCGTCATCCGGGCCGAGGTGAACTCCTCGTGCCGCAGGGAGCGGATCAGGAGGTCGCGGTTGGTGGGCGGGCCGTGGAGGGCGGTGCGCTCCAGGGCGCCCGCCAGTGTGCGGATCGCCTCCGCGCGCGTGGGGGCATGGGCGACGATCTTCGCGAGCATCGGGTCGTAGTGGACGCCGATCTCGTCGCCGTCGGTGTAGCCGGTGTCCAGGCGGACGGTGTCCGGGACGGTCAGCCGGTGCAGGGTGCCGGTCTGCGGGGTCCAGTCGGCCGCGGGGTCCTCGGCGTAGAGGCGGGCCTCGACCGCGTGGCCGCGCGCGGGCGGCGGTTCGGGGGCGAGCGCGGCGCCTTCCGCGACGCGGATCTGTTCGGCGACGAGGTCGAGGCCGAAGACGGCCTCCGTGACGGGGTGTTCGACCTGGAGGCGGGTGTTCATCTCCAGGAAGTGCGCGCGGCCGCCCTCGACCAGGAACTCGACGGTGCCCGCGCCGGTGTAGGAGACGGCACGGGCGGCCCGTACGGCCAGCTCCCGCAGTTCCTCCTCCAGGGCCGCGGGCAGTCCGGGGGCCGGCGCCTCCTCGATCACCTTCTGGTGGCGGCGCTGGAGGGAGCAGTCGCGGGTGCCGAGCGCCCACACCGTGCCGTGGGTGTCGGCGAGGATCTGCACCTCGACGTGGCGGCCGTTCTCGACGTACGGCTCGATGAACACCTCGCCGTCGCCGAAGGCGCTCGCGGCCTCCGCGCGGGCGGTCTCCAGGGCGGCGGGCAGGTCCTCCAGGCGGCGTACGACGCGCATGCCGCGCCCGCCGCCGCCCGCGGCCGCCTTCACCAGCACGGGCAGGTCGGATTCCCCGACGTCCGCCAGGGGTGCGAGGCCCATCAGCCGCTTCGCGCGCGTCTTGGACGCCATCGCCTCGATGGCCTCCGGCGGCGGGCCGATCCAGACGAGCCCGGCGTCCAGGACGGCCCGTGCGAAGTCGGCGTTCTCGGAGAGGAAGCCGTAGCCGGGGTGCACGGCGTCCGCGCCGGCCGCGACGGCCGCCTTCACGATCAGGTCGGCGCGCAGATAGGTGTCCGCGGGGGCCGCCCCCGGCAGTCGTACGGCCGTGTCGGCCACGCGCGCGTGGAGGGCGTTCTCGTCGGCGTCCGAGTGCACGGCGACGGTCCGGATACCCGCCGCGGCGCAGGTGCGGACGATACGGCAGGCGATCTCGCCGCGGTTCGCGATCAGGACAGAAGTAATCATGAGCCTCACATCCGGAAGACGCCGAAGCCGCCGCGCGCGCCCTCGTACGGTGCCGTGTGGACGGCAGACAGGCACAGGCCGAGGATCGTGCGGGTGTCGCGCGGGTCGATGACGCCGTCGTCGTAGAGCCGCCCGGACAGGAACATCGGGAGCGACTCGGACTCGATCTGCTGCTCCACCAGGGCGCGCAGGGCGGCGTCGGCGTCCTCGTCGTACGGCTGTCCCTTCGCGACGGCCGACTGGCGGGCGACGATCGACAGGACGCCGGCGAGCTGCTGCGGGCCCATGACGGCCGACTTGGCGCTGGGCCAGGCGAACAGGAAACGGGGGTCGTAGGCGCGGCCGCACATGCCGTAGTGGCCGGCGCCGTAGGAGGCGCCCATGAGGACGGACAGGTGGGGGACGCGGCTGTTGCTCACCGCGTTGATCATCATCGCGCCGTGCTTGATGATGCCGCCCTGCTCGTACTCCTTGCCGACCATGTAGCCGGTGGTGTTGTGCAGGAAGAGGAGCGGGATGTTCCGCTGGTTGGCGAGCTGGATGAACTGGGCGGCCTTCTGGGACTCGGCGCTGAACAGCACGCCCTGGGCGTTGGCGAGGATGCCGACGGGGTAGCCGTGCAGCGCGGCCCAGCCGGTGACGAGGCTGGTCCCGTACAGGGGCTTGAACTCGTCGAAGTCGGAGCCGTCGACGATCCGGGCGATCACCTCGCGCGGGTCGAAGGGGGTCTTGAGATCGCCCGGGACGATGCCGAGCAGGTCCTCGGGGTCGTACCGGGGAGGCTCGGCCGGGTCCGGGTCGGCGTACGCCTTGCGGTGGTTGAGGCGGGCGACCACGCGGCGGGCCTGGCGCAGCGCGTCGCGTTCGTCGACGGCGAAGTAGTCGGCGAGACCGGACACGCGCGCGTGCATCTCGGCGCCGCCCAGCGACTCGTCGTCGCTCTCCTCGCCGGTGGCCATCTTGACCAGCGGCGGTCCGCCGAGGAAGACCTTCGCCCGCTCCTTGACCATGATCACGTGGTCGGACATGCCGGGGATGTAGGCGCCGCCGGCCGTGGAGTTCCCGAAGACGACGGCGACGGTGGGGATGCCGGCGGCGGAGAGCCGGGTGAGGTCGCGGAAGACGGCGCCCCCGGGGATGAAGATCTCCTTCTGGGAGGGCAGGTCGGCGCCGCCGGACTCCACGAGGCTGATGAAGGGCAGCCGGTTGGCGAGGGCGATGTCGTGGGCGCGCAGGGCCTTCTTGAGCGACCAGGGGTTGCTGGCGCCGCCGCGCACGGTGGGGTCGTTGGCGGTGATCAGGCACTCGACGCCCTCGACGACCCCGATGCCGGTGACCAGGGAGGCGCCGACGGTGTAGTCGCTGCCCCAGGCGGCGAGCGGGGACAGCTCCAGGAACGGGGTGTCGGGGTCGAGGAGCAGTTCGATGCGTTCGCGGGCGAGGAGCTTGCCGCGGGCGCGGTGCCGTTCGACGTACTTCGGGCCGCCGCCCGCGAGGGCCTTGGCGTGTTCGGTGTCCAGGTCGGTCAGCTTGGCGAGCATGGCCGCGCGGTGGGCGCGGTGGTCGGGGCCGGTCGTGTCCAGCGCCGACGGCAGGACGGTCACAGGAGTGCCTCCGGGAGGTCCAGATGACGGGAGCGCAGCCATTCGCCGAGCGCCTTGGCCTGCGGATCGAAGCGGTGCTGGGCGGCGACTCCGGCACCGAGGACGCCCTCGACGACGAAGTTCAGGGCGCGCAGATGCGGGAGCATGTGCCGGGTGACCGTCAAGTCGGCCGTCTCCGGGAGGAGTTCACGGAACCGGTCGACGGTCAGGGTGTGGGCGAGCCACCGCCAGGCCTCGTCGGTGCGGACCCACACGCCGACGTTGGCGTCCCCGCCCTTGTCCCCGCTGCGGGCCCCGGCGACGAGGCCGAGGGGGCCCCGGCGGACGGGGCCGGGCGGCAGGGGCTCGGGCGGTTCCGGTGCCGCGGCCTCGTCGAGTACGAGGGTGTCGGCGGCCGGGGGGACGGGGAGCCGGCGTCCGTCGTCGAGGACGGCGGTGTGCGCGACCTCGCCCTGGGGGACGTACGCGGCCTCGAACACCCCGTAGGGGGCGCCCTTGCCGGGTGGGGCGAGGACGTGGAAGCCGGGGTAGCTCCCGAGGGCCAGTTCCACGGCGGCGCCGCTCAGCGCCCGGCCCACGACGGCCTGGTCGGGGTCGCGGACGACGAGCCGCAGCAGGGCGCTGGCGGTCTCCTCGGTGGCGGCGTCGGGGCGGTCGGTGCGGACGAGGTCCCAGCGGACGTCGGCGGCCTTCGCGAGCGGGCCGGCCAGCTGCTCGCGCACCAGGTCCGCCTTGGCCTCGACGTCGAGGCCGGTGAGGACGAAGACGATCTCGTTGCGGAAGCCGCCGAGCCGGCTGCGGCCGACCTTGAGGGTGGGCGGCGGGGCCTCGCCGCGGACGCCGTCGACGCGGACGCGGTCGGGGCCGTCCTGGGTGAGCCGTACCGTGTCGAGGCGGGCGGTGACGTCGGGTCCCGCGTACCGGGCGCCCGTCGTCTCGTACAGCAGCTGTGCGGTGACCGTGCCGACGTCGACGAGTCCGCCGGTGCCGGGGTGCTTGGTGATGACGCTGCTGCCGTCGGCGTGGATCTCGGCGAGCGGGAAGCCGGGCCGGCGGACGTCCGCCTGCCGGAAGAAGGCGTAGTTGCCGCCGGTGGCCTGGGTGCCGCACTCCAGGACGTGTCCGGCGACGACCGCGCCCGCGAGCCGGTCGTGGTCCTGCGGGGTCCAGCCGAAGTGGGCGGCGGCGGGCCCGGTGACCAGGGCGGCGTCGGTCACCCGCCCGGTGACGACGAGGTCCGCGCCCTCGCGCAGACAGGCCGCGATGCCGAAGCCGCCGAGGTAGGCGTGGGCCGTGAGGGCGCCGGGGAACCGGTCGCCGAGGTCGTCGCCCTCGACGTGCGCGACACGTACGGGGACGCCGACCCGGTCGGCCAGTCTCCGTACGGCGTCGGCGAGTCCGGCCGGGTCGAGGCCGCCGGCGTTGGTGACGATCCGCACGCCCCGCTCCCGGGCGAGCCCGAGGCACTCCTCCAGCTGGCGCAGGAAGGTGCGGGCGTAGCCGGCGGAGGGGTCCTTCAGCCGGTCGCGGCCGAGGATGAGCATGGTCAGTTCGGCGAGGTAGTCGCCGGTGAGGACGTCGAGTTCACCGCCGGTGAGCATCTCGTGCAGGGCGTCGGCGCGGTCGCCGTAGAAGCCGGAGAAGTTGCCGATACGCAGAGGCGGCGGGGGTGACGGCGGCCGGTGCGTCACGCGGACTCCCCTCGCGGGGTGCGCCCCTTGCCGGGCGGGCCCGCGAAGGCCTGGGCGATGTCGAGCCAGCGGTCGGCGTCCTCGCCCTCGGCGCGCAGGGCGAGGTCGGCGCGGTGGGCGCGCTGGGTGACGAGGAGGCAGAAGTCGAGGGCGGGGCCGGTGACGCGGTCGGTGGCGTCGTCCGGGCCGTATGCCCACGACTCGCCGGAGGGGGCGGTGAGCTCGACGCGGAAGTCCTCGAACGGCGGGGTCAGTCCGTGCACGCCGAAGGCGTAGTCGCGGGTGCGGACGCCGAGGCGGACGATGTGCCGGATGCGGTCGGTGGGGGTGCGGACGACACCCAGGGCGTCGGCGATGTCCAGGCCGTGGGCCCAGGTCTCCATCAGGCGGGCGGTGGCCATGGAGGCGGTGGACATGGGCGGCCCGTACCAGGGGAAACGGGCGCCCTCGGGGGCGGTGCGCAGGGCGTCGGCGAGGGCCGAGCGGCCGGTCCGCCAGTCCTGGAGAAGCGCCGCGGGCGGCTTCCGGGCGCCCTCCTCGGCGCCGTTGTCGACGAAGTCCCCGGGCTCGGTCAGGGCCGCCTCGACCTCACGGGCGAAAGCCCGCTGGTCGGTGACGGCGAGCAGCGAGGAGTGGTCGGTCCAGGCGAGGTGGGCGATCTGATGGGCGACGGTCCAGCCGGGGGCGGGGGTCGGGAGCGTCCACTGCTCCGGCTCCAACTCGGCGACGAGCAGATCGAGTTCGTCGCTTTCGGCACACAGGTCGTCGATCACGGGCGTCGGGTCGGCCATGGGGTGGAGCATGGCAGGGCCCCCAGAAACAAGCAAGCATGCTTGCATTTAATTTTGCGTGCTCCGGGACCGGACCCGCGGAGCCGGCCGAACGGCGACCTCCCGGAAGGGCCCCGCCCGCTCAGGCCTCCGGCGCCGGCGCCTTCCCCCGGCCCACCTGGGTGCGCACCGCGCCCATGCTCGCGGCCACCACCAGGGCGATCGCGGCCGTTTCGGGGAGGGTCAGGGACTGGCCCAGGACGAGCAGGCCGGCCGCGGCGGCGACGGCCGGTTCCAGGCTCATCAGGATGGCGAAGGTGGACGCGGGCAGCCGGCGCAGGGCCAGGAGTTCCAGGGTGTACGGCAGCACGGAGGAGAGGAGGGCGACCGCCGCGCCCAGACCGAACGTCACCGGGTCCGCGAGTTTCGCCCCCGACTCCGCGATGCCCAGCGGGAGGAAGAGCAGCGCGCCCACCGCCATCGCCAGGGCCAGGCCGTCGGCCTGGGGGAAGCGGCGGCCCGTACGGGCGCTGAACACGATGTACGCCGCCCACATCGCGCCCGCCCCCAGGGCGAACGCGACGCCGACCGGGTCGAGCCCGGCGAAGCCTCCGCCGCCGAGCAGGAAGACCCCGGCGAGGGCGAGCCCGGCCCAGACCAGGTTGAGGGCGCGGCGGGAGGCGAGGACGGAGAGGGCGAGCGGGCCGAGGACCTCCAGGGTCACCGCCGGGCCCAGCGGGATGCGGTCGACGGCCTGGTAGAAGAGGCCGTTCATCGCGGCCATGGTGACACCGAAGACGACGACCGTGCCCCAGTCGGTGCGGGAGTGGCCGCGCAGCCGGGGACGGCAGACGACGAGCAGGACCACCGCGGCGACCGCCAGCCGCACCGCCACCACCCCGAGCGCGCCCGCCCTCGGCATCAGCGTCACCGCCAGCGCGCCGCCGAACTGCACCGAGACGCCGCCGGCGAGGACGAGGCCGACCGGACCGAGGGAGCCGAAGCGGCCGGGCGCACCGGGGGCGCCGGTCGGGACGGGGGTGGCGAGGGAGGTTTCCGAGGGGGCGGTCACGGGCGGTCCAAGGGCTCTTGTGTTCATCCGGTTGAACTGTCGAGTCCACAGTAATGAACTTCGACAGGTGCGTAAACCGCTGAAGCCGCTGTCTCGCGCCGTGAGACGTTCAGCTGCCGGGCCAGTGCCTCGGGTCGTAGGGGTCGTAGGGGTCGTACGGGGCGTAGGGGTCCGGCACCGGCTGGGTCCAGGAGTCCTGCGCCGGCGCCGGTGCCGCGTAGGGGTGGTGGCCGTACGCGTTCCAGTCGCCGCCGTACTCGGCCGTGGGCGCCGGCACCGGCACCGGCTGCTCCACGAACAGCGGCAGCCGCAGCTCGCCCGTGTCCATCAGGGCGTTGTTCTGCGAGCGGTGCAGCCGTGCGTACGCCCCGCCCCAGGCCAGCAGCTCCTCGTGGCGGCCGGTCTCCACGATCCGGCCCTGGTCGACCACGAGGATGCGGTCGGCGTCGGGGGCGAGGTTGAGGTCGTGGGTGATCATGATGGTCGTACGGCCGGCCATCAGACGCCGCAGCGGCTTCACGATCCGCCGGGCGGCCATCGCGTCCAGACCGGTGGTCGGCTCGTCCAGGACCAGGACCGGGGCGTCCCGCAGGATCGCGCGGGCGATCGCGAGGCGCTGGAGCTGGCCGCCGGACAGACGGGCCGAACCCGGGTCGATCCTCGTGTCGTAGCCCTCGGGCAGCCGGACGACGAAGTCGTGGGCGTCGGCCGCACGGGCCGCCTCCTCGATGGCCTGGTCGCTCGCGCCGGGCCGACCGCACGCGATGTTCGCGCGGACGGTGTCGTGCAGGACGAGCGTCTCCTGCGGCAGCAGGGTCAGGTACTCCCGCAGCCGCGCCAGCGGGAAGTCGCGCACGGGCACGCCGTCCAGCAGCACCTCGCCGGCGTCCGGGTCGTAGAAGCGCAGGAGCAGCTTGGAGACGGTGGACTTGCCCGCGCCGCTCGGCCCGGTGACGATCACCAGCTCGCCCGGGTGCACGGAGAAGGAGAGCCCCTGCAGGGTCTGCCGGTCCGCGCCGGGGTAGCGGAAGGAGACGTCCCTGACCTCGACCGTGCCGTCCGGGCGGCCGGGGGGCTCGGCCACGCGCCGGGGGTCCGTCACCGAGGGCCGTACGTCGAGGATCTCGATCAGCCGCTCGGCGCCCGCCGTCGCCGCCGTGATCGTCAGGCCGAGCTGGGCGAGCCCCCGCACCGGCGGGTAGAGGTAGCCGAGGAAGGCCGCGAAGGCGAGCAGCTGGCCGAGGGTCATGCGCCCGGTGGAGATCTCCCAGGCGCCGATGCCGATCACCGCGAGCACGCACACGGTCTCGATGACGGTCACGAGCTGTTCGTAGGCCTCGTTGAGCCGCGTGGAACGCACGGAGGCGCGGAACCAGGCGTTCGCCTCCTCACCGAGCCGGCGGCGCTCGGCGTCGCGCCGGTCGTACGCCTGGGTCAGCACGATGTTGCCCAGCGACTCCTCGACGACGGAGGTGATCGCGCCGTCGGCGACCCGGCCCTCGCGCGAGACGTCCTTGATGGAGCCGGAGAAGCGGCGCGCGGCCAGCCAGAAGAGGGGGGCGAGGACGAAGGTGGCGGCGGCCAGGTCCCAGCGCAGCCAGAACGCGGCGGCCGCGTAGAAGATCGCGGAGAAGGCGGCGGAGGCGGCGCCGACCAGGCCCGACACGACCATCGTCTCGATGGCCTCGACGTCGCTCGTCAGCCGGGACAGCAGATCGCCCTGGCGGTGGCGTTGGAAGAAGTGCGGCGGCAACTGCTGGACGTGGTCGAAGACATGCTCGCGCAGCCGCATCACGAACCGCTCGGTCGCCCAGGCGGCCAGGGAGTTGCCGGCGTAGGCCACGAGCGCGCCGACCACGGCGACCCCGAGCCACTTCACGGCCGGCGCCCAGAACGCGGCGAGCGAGCCCTCGCGCAGGGCGTTGTCGGTGAGATCGCCGAAGAGCAGGATGGCCTCGGTCTCGGCGAGCGCGGCGAGGATCGTGCACACCCAGACGACGAGCAGCCACCTGCGCAGGCCCCGGGTGAGCGGCCAGAAGCGGCGGAACGCTACGCGCGCGGGAATGGTGGGGGTGTCGTCCTCGTATTCTTCACATTCCTCACCCTCTTCTTCCTGCCGTTCTCCCTGCAAGAATTACCCTCCTTGAAAAAGCCCCCTGATTTTCCACCTGATTTTCCAGCTGATTTTCAAACGGAAAGGGGCCGACGGTGCACCGTCGGCCCCTTTCCAGCGTGTCAGCGTGGGCTCAGTTGTCCTGGCCCGGCACCGGCGGAACCGGCTTGAGCTTCTTCTTCGGCTTGGGCTTCGGCGGGGGCGGGAGCTGCTTCGACTTGGGCTTGGGGGGCAGCGGGGCAAGCTTCTTGAAGCTCATTCCAACTCCTTGCGGGGATTGCGCTGTGCTTTCGTCGTTTCGGGCTTTCCGCGTCCGGCTCCCGACATCGAGAAACTTACACGCTTCTCATCTCTGCAAACGGCAAAAAGAGCAAAGGTGCGCTGTGAATACCCTGGGAGAAGCTGGCAGTTGCTTGAGCGAGCCGTGGATCCTTAATCCTCGTCGAGCGCGTCCGCCAGCACCTCCGCCAGATGCCGGGCCCGCACCCCGGCCAGCTGGTCGAGCTGGGTGCGGCAGGAGTAGCCGTCGGCGAGGACGACCGTGCCGGGCGGTGACTGCCGTACGGCGGGCAGCAGTTGCTCCTGCGCGCACGCCACCGACACCTCGAAGTGGCCTTTCTCGAAACCGAAGTCGCCCGCCAGTCCGCAGCAGCCGCCGCTCAGTTCGCCGGTGAGCCCGGCGGCCTCGCGCAGCCGCCGGTCGGGGGCGTCGCCGAGCACCGCGTGCTGATGGCAGTGGGTCTGGCCGGCGACCGGCCGGTCCAGCCGGGGCGGCGCCCAGCCGGGCGCGTACCGCTCCAGCGCCTCCGCGAAGGTCACCACCCGCGCCGCGAGCCGCCGTGCGCGCGGGTCGTCGGGCAGCAGCTCCGGCAGGTCCGTCCGCAGGGCGGCGGCACAGCTGGGCTCCAGGACGACGAAGGGCACCTGCGTCGGCTCTTCCCGCGTCGGCTCGCCCTGCGTCAGGAACGGCTCCAGCAGGTCCAGGGTGCGCCGCATGACCTCCCGGGCCCGGTCCAGCTGGCCCGTCGAGACGTACGTCAGCCCGCAGCACACACGGCCGCGTCTCGCCGTGAGGGGATTGAAGGTGTACGACACCCCGTCGCCGACCGCCGCCTTCCGCCACCGGCGGGTGGGCGGGGTGAGCACGTCCAGCCCCGCCGCCTCCAGGACCCGTACGGCCGCCCTCCCCACGGACGGGGAGAGGTGTTCGGTGAAGGTGTCCGGCCACAGGAAGACCGCCTGCCGGGACCCGCCCGGTCGCCGTCCCCCACCTGCCTCCGCCCGCGCCCGCGCCACCAGCAGCCGCCCCCACCACCGGGTGAAGGTCTCCGGGGCCAGCGGCGGGATCGCCCGCTCCGGTGCGATCCCGGCCGCCCGTTTCGCCGCCCACGCCAGGGGCCGCACGCGCGCGAGGGCGTTCAGGAGCCTGCTCACGCGCGTGCGGGACGCCCAGCGCAGCCACTGCGGCAGCCGGCCCAGCGCGTAGTGGGCGGCGGGGCGGAGCCGGCCCGCGTAGTGGTGGTGCAGGAACTCCGCCTTGTAGGTGGCCATGTCGACCCCGACCGGGCAGTCGGAGCGGCAGCCCTTGCAGGACAGGCACAGGTCCAGGGCGTCGCGGACCTCCGCCGACCGCCAGCCGTCGGTCACCACCTCGCCGGCGAGCATCTCGTGCAGCAGCCGGGCCCGTCCGCGCGTGGAGTGCGCCTCCTCGCCCGTCACCCGGTACGAGGGGCACATCACGGCGGACCCGGTCGCCGCCGTCGTACGGCACCGGGCGACGCCCACACAGCGGCGTACGGCGGCCGTGAAGTCACCGCCGTCGGACGGGTAGCCGAAGGCGACCGGCAGCGGTGCGCGGGGCAGCACGGCGAAGCGCAGCCCGGAGTCCAGGGGTGCGGGGCGGACCAGCATGCCGGGGTTGAGCAGGTCGTCGGGGTCCCACACGCCCTTGGCGCGCTCGAACAGGGCGACCAGCTCGGGGCCGTACATCCTCGGCAGCAGCTCGGCCCTGGCCTGCCCGTCGCCGTGCTCCCCGGACAGCGAGCCGCCATGGGCGACGACCAGGTCGGCGAGTTCTCCGGAGAAGCGGCGGAAGCGCGCGACGCCCGGCCCGGTCAGCAGGTCGAAGTCGATCCGGACGTGGACGCAGCCGTCGCCGAAATGGCCGTACGGCGTCCCGCGCAGCCCGTGCGCGGCGAGCAGCGCACGGAAGTCGCGCAGGTAGGCGCCGAGCCGGGCGGGCGGCACCGCGCAGTCCTCCCAGCCGGGCCAGGCCTCGGCCCCGTCGGGCATCCGGGTCGCCGTGCCGCTCGCGTCCTCACGGACCCGCCACAGGGCGCGCCGGGCGGCCGGGTCCGTGACGACCAGGGTGTCCACGGCGTCGCCCGAGGCGGCCCGCACGATCGTCTCCGCACGCGCGCGTGCCTCGACCTCCGCATCGCCGCCGGTCTCCACGAACAGCCAGGCACCCCCGCGGGGCAGCCCCGCCGGTGACGGGACCAGATCGGCCGCCATCCCCTCAACGGTCAGCGGCCGGTGGGGCAGCAGTCCGGCCGCCGCCTCGGCGGCGGCGCTCTCGTCGCCGTACCCGAGCACCGCGAGCGCACGCGCGCGGGGGGCCTCGACGAGCCGTACGACCGCCTCCGTGAGCACGCCGAGCGTGCCCTCCGAGCCGCAGAAGGAGCGGGCGACATCGGCGCCCTTCTCGGGCAGCAGCGCGTCCAGCGCGTACCCGGAGATCCGGCGGGGCAGCTCGGGGAAGCCGGTCCGCAGCCGTGCCAGGTCCCCCTCCACCAGCTCCCGCAGCCCGTCGGGCGCCCCGGACCAGCCCTGCCCGAGCCGCAGCCGCCGCCCGCGCGCGGTGACGACCTCCAGCTCGCGCACACTGTCCGCGGTCGTCCCCCAGGCCACCGAGTGCGCGCCGCAGGAGTTGTTGCCGATCATCCCGCCGAGGGTGCAGCGGCTGTGCGTGGCCGGGTCCGGCCCGAAGCGCAGCCCGTGCGGGGCGGCCGCCTCCTGGAGCCGGTCGAGGACGAGCCCGGGCTGGACGACGGCGGTGCGCTCCCGGGGGTCCAGGGCGAGCACCCGGTTCATGTGCCGGGTGAAGTCCAGCACCACCCCGGTACCGGTGGCCTGCCCGGCGATCGACGTGCCCCCGCCGCGCGCGACGACCGGCACGCCGTGGGCCCGGCAGACCGCGAGGACGGCGCTCACGTCGTCGGCGTCCCGGGGGGCGACGACACCCAGCGGGACGCGCCGGTAGTTGGACGCGTCCATGGTGACCAGAGCCCGGGAGGTGACGTCGAAGCCCACGTCACCCCGGACGACCTTGCGCAGCTCGGCTTCCAGCTCTGTCATGACGTCCACCCATCAGCCACCTGTTGAAACACCGTCTCACCCGACGGACGAGGTTTCGCCGAGGTTTCCCCCACCCGATAACCTCCCCCCGTGGCTGAGATCCAGATTCCCTCTGACATCAAGCCCGCCGACGGACGTTTCGGCGCGGGCCCCTCCAAGGTGCGGACGGAGGCGCTGGACGCCCTCGCCGCCACCGGCACCTCCCTCCTCGGTACCTCCCACCGCCAGGCTCCGGTGAAGAACCTGGTCGGCAAGGTGCGCGAGGGCATCTCTGAGCTGTTCTCCCTCCCCGAGGGCTACGAGGTGATCCTCGGCAACGGCGGCTCGACCGCGTTCTGGGACGTCGCGACCCACGGGCTGATCGAGAACAAGTCGCAGCACCTCACCTTCGGCGAGTTCAGCTCGAAGTTCGCCAAGGCCGCCAAGCTCGCCCCCTGGCTGGCCGAGCCCACCGTCGTCTCCTCCGACCCGGGCACGCACCCCGAGCCGCGGGCCGAGGCGGGCGCGGACGTCTACGCCTTCACGCACAACGAGACGTCGACGGGTGTCGCGGCCCCGCTGAAGCGCGTCCAGGGCGCCGACGAGGGCGCGCTGGTCCTGGTGGACGCCACCTCCGGCGCCGGCGGCCTCCCGGTCGACATCGCCGAGACGGACGTCTACTACTTCGCCCCGCAGAAGTCCTTCGCCTCCGACGGCGGCCTGTGGATCGGCGTGTTCTCCCCGGCGGCGATCGAGCGCGCCGAGCGGATCCACGCGTCCGGCCGGCACATCCCGGAGTTCTTCAGCCTGCCGACGGCGATCGACAACTCGCGCAAGAACCAGACGTACAACACCCCGGCGCTCGCGACCCTCTTCCTGCTGAACGAGCAGCTGGAGTGGATCAACGGCCAGGGCGGTCTGGCCTTCTCCACCGGCCGCACCAAGGACTCGTCGACCCGCCTGTACACCTGGGCCGAGGAGTCGAAGCACGCGACGCCGTTCGTCACCGACCCGGCGAAGCGCTCGCAGGTCATCGGCACGATCGACTTCGCGGACGAGATCGACGCCGCCGCGATCGCCAAGGTGCTGCGCGCCAACGGGATCGTCGACACCGAGCCCTACCGCAAGCTCGGCCGCAACCAGCTGCGCGTCGCGATGTTCCCGGCGATCGACCCGGCGGACGTCGAGGCGCTCACGCGGTGCGTCGACTACGTGATCGAGAAGCTGTAGCGGCTTCCGCCACGACGTGAAGGGCGCCCGCCGGGATCGCGGGCGCCCTTCGTGCTGTCAGCCCCCGGCGATGAGCTTCTCGTACGCCTTGGCGTCGAGCAGCCCGTTGGAGGAGGCCGCATCCTTGCTCTTGATCTTGAAGAGCCACATCCCGTACGGGTCCGAGTTGACCTCCTCCGGGCTCTCGCTGGCCTCCTCGTTGATCGCGACGATCTCCCCGGTGAGCGGGCTGTACAGCTCGGACACCGACTTGACCGACTCCACCGAGCCGACGGGGTCACCGACCTCGAACTTCCTGCCGACCTCGGGCAGCTCGAAGAAGACGATGTCACCGAGGTTCTTCTGGGCGAAGTAGGTGATGCCGACGGTCACGGTGCCGTCGGTTCCGGTCTCGACCCATTCGTGCTCTTCGGTGTAGCGGAGGTGGGTGGGCACCTGGGACATGTCTGCTCCTTCGGCGGTCGGGGTGCGATCGGGAACAGCCTGACCCGATCGGTGCGCACAACCCGACATTTCCGGCACCACGGTCCACCATGCAGGTGACAGATCACTCAGCCGCGGACGCCGACCAGCGTGTGCAGGGTGTCGGCGGACGTCGTGCCGGTCGACCGGTCCGCGGTCAGGGCGGACCGCGTCGTGCTCGGCGGCACGGGGTCGGCCGTCTTCTTGCAGGTCGCGTCGGCCGTGCCGCTGCCGCGCGGGACCGTGCCGTCGGTGAGGTACTTGACGAGGTACTTGTCCAGGCAGGCGTTGCCGCTCAGCGTGATGCCGTGGTTGCCGCCGCCCTGCTCGACCACCAGGCTGGAGTGCTTGAGCAGCCGGTGGACGGCGACGCCGCCCTGGTACGGGGTGGCCGCGTCGTTCGTCGCCTGGAACAGCAGGACCGGCGGGAGCTTGCTGTTGGCGACGCTCACCGGCTTCAGGGTCTTCGTGGGCCAGTACGCGCACGGCGCGTTGTACCAGGCGTTGTTCCAGGCCATGAACGGGGCCTTGGAGTACACCGCCCAGTTGTCCTTGCGCCACTGCTTCCAGTCGCGCGGCCAGGCGACGTCACGGCACTGCACCGCGGTGTAGACGCTGTAACCGTTGTCACCGGAGGCGTCGATGGCCGCAATGCCCTCGTACGCCTTGACCAGCGGGGCGGCGTCCTTGTCGTTCACATAGGCGGCGAAGGCCGCGGCCAGGGTGGGCCAGTAGCCGTTGTAGTAGCCGCCGGGGATGAAGGTGTCCTCCAGCTCGGAGGCGCCCACCTCGCCGCCGGCCGGCTTCGCGGCGAGTTCGGCCCGCATCGCGTACCACTTGGCCTCGATCGCGGCCGGGTCGGTGCCGAGCTTGTACGTGCCGTTGTACTTGGCGATCCACGCCATCAGCGCCTTGTGACGGGCGTCGAAGGCGTAGTCCTGGGAGATGTTGGCGTCGTACCAGACCCCGCCGGGGTCGACGATCGAGTCCAGGACCAGGCGGCGCACCCGGGTCGGGAAGAGCTTGGCGTAGACCTGGCCCAGGTAGGTGCCGTACGAGTAGCCGAAGTAGTTGATCTTCTTGGCGCCGAGCGCCTTGCGGATCCGGTCCATGTCCTTCACGGCGCTGACCGTGTCGATGTACGGCAGGACGTCCGCGTACTTGGTGCCGCAGGCCTTGGCGAAGGCCTTGGCGCGCGAGAGGTTGGCCTTCTCGATCGCGGCGGTGCTGGGCACGGAGTCCGGGCGGACCGGGTTGAAGTAGCCCGGCTTGCAGTCCAGCGCGGGCTTGCTCTTGCCGACGCCGCGCGGGTCGAAGCCGATGACGTCGTACTGCGAGGCGACCGCCTTGGGCAGCGAGGACGCCACGAACCCGGCGAGGGTCAGTCCGCTGCCGCCGGGGCCGCCGGGGTTGACCAGCAGCGGGCCCTGGTACTTCCTCGCGGTGTGCGGGACGCGGGACAGCGCCAGGGTTATCTTCCGGCCGTTCGGCTTGGCGTAGTTCAGCGGCACCTTCACCGACGCGCACTGGAGCGTCGGGTAGTCGTCCGTCGCGCACTTCTTCCAGGTGACCTTCGCCGCCTGGACTGCGGGCTGCGCGGACTGCGACGAGGCGGCCTCGGCCGGGACGGCCGTCAGGGATCCGGCCAGGACGACGGTCGCGCCGCACAGCACGGCTGTGCTTCTTCTCATGAAGTTCCTTCACGGCATGGGGGGTTCGGCAGGACCGGAAAGTTCACGATCCTCGCGGGATCTTTCCGAAGAAGCACGCCCACAAGAAGCTTTTCGCCCAAAAATTTGGAACTCATTTGGCTCAGAGGGGTCTCACAGGCCCGGGAAAGCTGTCACCACGTCATGGCAAAGCCCCACGGGATCAGTTGAACCCCCGTCACCGCGCACCGCACACTGTCGATCACACCGAAGGGGGCGGCGGGACATGAACAGACCCATACCCGGCACCGTGCAGGTCGCGGTACGGCACATCCTCAGCGACAAGGTGACGGGCTTCCTCACCCGGACGCGCACCATCGTCTGGCGCGACACCTTCATGAGGGTCCGCCGGCCGCAGTCGGGCAGGCACACGGTCGAACTCACCTGCGGGGTCTGCGAGACCTCGCTGCTCGCCGAGGTGCGCGACGAGGCCCGCACCCGCCGCACGAAGACCGTCCTCCTCATCCTCGCGGCGGTCTCCGTGGTCCTCTTCGTGGCGGCCTTCGCCTACGCGATCCACGAGGGCGGCAAGACCCTCCCGGAGGGCCAGTCCCTCCCCGTCCTCTTCCCGGTCAGCGTGATCACCGTCTTCGTCACCTTCGTGGCCTCACCCGTCCTGTACTTCCAGGGCCGCAACTACAACGGGGTGAGCATGCTCAGCCCACGCCGGGAGGCGCGGGGCCACCAGCTCAAGCCGGTACGGGCCTGATCGGGAGGACGGCGCCCGGCCACGCACCCCGCGCGTGACCGGGCGCCGGGGCGCTCAGGCCGCCGTGCAGCTCACGGTCGGTGCCGACCCGCCGCCGGGGGTGCCCCCGAAGCCGAAGCTCGTCGAGGCGCCTGCGGCGATCGCGCCGTTGTGGGAGGCGTTCACCGCGGTCACGGTCGTCCCGGTCTGGGTGTACGAGGCGTTCCACAAGCTGGTGATCGTCCGGGAGCCGCTCCAGGTCCACGTCACCTTCCAGGAACTGACGGCCGTCGTCCCGGTGTTGGTCACCTTCACCTCGGCGTTGAAGCCGCCGCCCCAGTCGCTGGTGACCGTGTAGGCGGCGGAACAGGCGGCCGTGCTTCCGCCGCCTCCCCCGCCCCCGCCACCGGTGCCGGTACCGGGGAAGCCCGGCGCCTTGACGCTCGCCAGGTAGCCGTCCTTCACCGTGTCCACGGTCTGCCAGTCGTCCTTCAGGATCCCGCCCGTGTCACCGGAGTTGGGGTTCCAGGACCAGAACGTCCAGTGGAAGGAGTCGGCGCCGTACGTCGACGTCGGCCGCAGATAGCTCACCAGCGCCGCCAGCCACTGCTGGTCGACGGTCGCCTGGAGCGTCGTGCCGAACTCCCCCACCCACACGGGCGCGATGTTCTGCTTGAAGATGTAGCCCCAGTACTTGTCCCAGATCCCCGGCATGTTGGCGGGGAACGCCGGATCGCTGAACCAGCTCTGCTGGGCCACGCTGGTGGCGTAGTCGTGGGCCGAGTAGACGACCCGGTTCGCCACGTTCAGCTGCACCGGGTACTGCGCGACCCCCATCAGGTTGCCGCCCCACCAGCCGGAGACGCCGTTGAAGGACTGCACGCCCTCGACGAAGACCAGCAGGTCGGGGTTGACGGACAGGACGGCGTTCCCGGCGCGCTGGGCGGCCAGCCGCCAGTCGGTCGCGGTGTCGCCGCAGCCCCAGCAGGCCGGATCGTGGGGCTCGTTGTGCAGGTCGATGCCGATGACCGTGGACTGGCCCGCGTAACGGGCCGCCAGGGACTTGAGGTTGGCGATCCACGTCGACTCGGGGACGGCCGCGGTGTACCAGAGGGCCGACTGGCCGCCTGCGTCCGGGCGGTGCCGGTCGAGGATCACCTTGAGGCCGTCCTGACCGGCGTACGAGACGATCTTGTCGAGGATGCCCAGGGAGCCGAGCCCCTGGAGATCGGCGTTCTTGCCGCTGCTGAAGTCGATGCTGTTGGGCACGGTCGAGCTCTTGAAGATGTCGTCGCTGTACGGGATGCGGATCGTGTTGTACCCCAGCGTCTTCATCTGGTCGATCATGCTCTTGTAGTCACGGGACCACAGGCCGTGGACGACGTAGTTGCCGGTCTCGAAGCCGAACCAGTTGATCCCGGCGATCCGGACCGGCTGCCCGGCCGCGTCGAGGATCTGCCGGCCGCTGGTGTGCCAGTACCCGGCACCGGCGTCGGCCGCCGCGGCGGGGACCGCCGGGGCCGCTTGGGCGGACTGCGCGCCCGCCGCCAGGGGGAGCAGCAGGGCCGCGGCGGCGGCGCACACTGCTCTGCGGAGGTTGCGGAACATGGCGTTGCTTCCTCTCGGGGGCGGCGCGGGCCCGGAACTGATGGGAGCGCTCCCATACACCGCGCACTCCCCAGGAAACTGACGCTGCATGTTCGCGTCAAGGAGGGCGGCGGCACCGGGGTGCGGTGCCGCCGTCGGACGACGGGTCAGTGGGTGTCGGGGTTCTCGACGAGGTTGAGCAGCGCGACGATGTCGTCGATCTCCCCGGCCGGGGTGACGACCACGCCGACCTTCAGGAAGCTGATCGGGTGCGGGGGGACGACCGGACCCGACGGGAAGAAGGGGCTGATCTGGAGGAAGGTCGGGGAGGCGATCAGCGGGGGGGACGATCGGACCCGGCGGCCAGGCCACCACATTGCTGTCCGCGCCCACGAACAGGTACCGCCCGCCGGTCGTCTGCCCCACGCCGGTCGTGGGGCCGAGGGCGCTGGTGATCCGGGCGGTGCCGCCGCCGCCCGGATCCGTCCGGGTGACGACGGTGACGGAGAGGCTTCCGGTGAGGGCGATGTTCTCCTCCGCGCCCGTGATCAGGCCGCTCAGCGGCAGGGTGGCGGTGCGGACGTGGACGGCGGGGAAGGCGACGGCGGCCGCCCCGGCCTGCGGTGCGGCGGCGAGACCCACCGGAACCGTCAGGGCCAGGGCGGCGACGAGCAGACAGAGTCGGCGAGCGGCGCGTTTTCTCGCGGCGCGCAGGGCGGCATGACCGCGCATCGGGTCTCCCAAGGGGTGAGAGCGGGACCGCGTCCCGGGACGTGTCCCGGTCCGCCCCCGTCCCGCGGGACACCTCAGCCTGACCGGACGGCCGGACCGCTGTCGCGCGGTGCGGCGCGGACGGGTGACGCCGTCGCGCCGCGGGAGGCTCAGCTACGGCGCAGCAGTCGCCGGAAGCCGAAGAAGGCGGCGACGACGGCGGCCACGGCGAGGGCGCCGAACTTCACGTTACCGGTGGCCGCCGAGGAACCGGAGGAGTCGGAGGCCGAGTCCGAACCGTCCTTGCCCGAGGGGGACTTGGCGGCCGAGCCGCCGTCGGGGGCGTCCTCCGCGACCACCGAGCTCCCGGTGCCCTCGCTGCCGTACATCAGCTTGGTGCCGTCGGCCGAGTAGCTGAGGGACTCCCCCTGCCGCTGCAACGGCACGTCGAGCCGGCCCTTGCGCTCGATGTCGCCGCCGTTCCAGTCGTAGCGGATGCCGCCGAAGTAGCCGCGTACGGCGAGCTGGGTGCCGTCCGGGGAGAAGGCGGCGTCGGTGGCCCACAGGTCGACGGTGGCGATCGGCTTGAAGACGTTCTTGCCGCTGGTGGAGAGGGTCGCCGGGCCCTCGTAGAGGTGTCCGCCGTCCTCGTTCTTGTCGATGATGTAGACCCGGCCGGTCTTGGGGTGCACGATCAGCGACTCGGCGTCGCGGGCCCCGTCCGCGTACGTCACGACGTACTGCGTGGCGCGGACGGTGGCGTCGGCGAGGGTCTTGGGCTCGGGCAGCTTGTAGATCCAGACGTACGGCCAGTTGCCGCCGAGGTTGTCGCCGATGTCGCCGACGTAGATCTGGTTGTCGGGGCCGATGGAGATGGCCTCGACGTCACGGGGGCTGCCGATGCCGGTGAGCGTGAGGCGGGCGACGGTCTTTCCGGTGGCGCTGTCGACGGCGTAGAGGTACGGGCCGTCGTCGCTGTCGTTGTGCGTCCAGTAGACGCCGGGGTGCTGGTGGGAGGCGGCGAGGCCGCTGGACTCGGTGATGCGCGAATCCTCGATGGTGAACCCCTTGTCCCCCTTGTCCCCCGTGTCGTCCTGGTCCGCCGCGGCGGCGGAGGCGGGCACGGCGAAGGCGCCCACGAGGAGGGTGGCGGCGAGGAGGGCCCCGGCTCGGGCGGCGAAGGGTCGGCGCATGCCCTCAAGCCTGCCATCCCGCCCGGGCGTTCCGGCGTCGTGGCCGGTCTCACACGCCATGGGCCGCCTTGATCCCTCATCATGAGCGGATGCTCAGGTTCATGCCCGTAGGCGACTCGATGACGATCGGAAGCGCGGGCGAACACACGTGGCGCCACCGCATGTGGCAGCACCTGTGCGCGACGTACGGCGGTCCGTTCACGCTGGTCGGCCCGCGCGAGACGCTCTACGACAAGGCGGCGGACGCCCCGACCTCGTACGCGTACGCCGAGCCCGGTTTCCCGCGCGCCCATCTGGCCGGCTGGGGCGAGGGCTGGCTGCACATGGCACCCCTGATCGCCGACGCCGTCCGCGCGACGCGGGCGGACGTCCTCCTCGTCTCGCTCGGTCTGATCGACCTCGGCTTCTACACGAACGCGGAGCAGACCGCGGACAACGCCCGCGCGTTCGCGGCCGAGGCCCGCTCGGCCAACCCGCGGATCCGTATGGTCTGGCTGCCGGTGATCCCCAACGTCCGCGCCGCCGACGACCCGGACTTCGGGGACCAGGTCACCCTCTTCAACGAGCTGCTGGCGAAGACCGCGGCGGACCTGGACGAGCCGGCCTCGCCCATCCTGCTGGCGTCGGTCCCTGGGGACTGGGACCTGCACACCGACACCTACGACGGCACCCACCCGAACGCCCGCGGCGAACACCGCCTGGCGGCGGCCTTCGCGGAGGCGATGCATCAGGGGTGGGGGCTGGGCGACGTGTACGAGGACTGAGCCGGGGGCGCGTGTCCTGGTCACCGCGCACCTCGTTGAGCGCATGCCCGTCCCCGAAGGGTTCAAGGTCGAGATCGTCGGGGGCAACGTCCACATCGTCCCGCAGCGGGACATCCACTGGGAGACCATCCTCAAAATCCTCTGGGCCGTAGAGGACAGGTTAGAAGGACGACGAAGGCCGCTGGCACCACGGAGACGTGGAGTTCGTCGCCGAGGTCATCTCTCCGGGCACGGCCGCCAACGACTACAGCCCCAAGAAGACGGCCTACGCGGTCGCCGAGATCCCGGTGTACCTCATCGCAGACCCCTACAAACGCAGGTGCACGGTCTACACGGAGCCCAGGGACGGCGACTATCCGAGCGAACTCCGCGTCGGCTACGGCACCGATGTGGACATGACCACCACCCCACTCGGCATGATCCTCCAGACCGACGATTTCCCCCGCGACTGACCAATTGCCCTTGCCTGGAGCGCACTCCAGGACGTTGGCTTGAGTTCCATGAAGTACACGCAGCTCGGACGCACCGGACTCAAGGTCAGCCGACTCGTCCTCGGCACCATGAACTTCGGCCCGCAGACCGACGAGGCCGACTCCCACGCGATCATGGACTCGGCCCTCGACGCGGGCATCAACTTCTTTGATACGGCCAATGTCTATGGCTGGGGTGAGAACAAGGGCCGTACCGAGACGATCATCGGCGACTGGTTCGCGAAGGGCGGCGAGCGGCGCGACAAGGTCGTCCTCGCCACCAAGGTGTACGGCAACATGGCCGCCGACGGCGACGCCTGGCCCAACCACGACAAGCTCTCCGCCGTGAACATCCGGCGCGCGGTCGACGCGTCGCTGAAGCGGCTCCGGACCGACTACATCGACCTCTACCAGTTCCACCACATCGACCGCAGCACTCCCTTCGAGGAGATCTGGCAGGCGATCGACGTCCTGGTCCAGCAGGGCAAGATCCTCTACGCCGGGTCCAGCAACTTCCCCGGGTACAAGATCGCCCAGGCCAACGAGACCGCCGCCCGGCGCGGCTCCTTCGGCCTGGTCAGCGAGCAGTGCCTGTACAACCTCGCCGAGCGCCGCGCCGAGATGGAGGTCATCCCGGCCGCCCAGGACTACGGCCTCGGGGTCATCCCCTGGTCACCGCTGCACGGCGGGCTGCTGGGCGGGGTGATCAAGAAGGAGGCCGAGGGCGGGCGCCGGGCGAGCGGCCGGGCCGCCGACACCCTCGCCAACCCCACGGCACGGGCGCAGATCCAGGCCTACGAGGACCTGCTGGAGAAGCACGGTCTGGAGCCCGGCGAGGCCGCCCTGGCCTGGCTGCTCACCCGCCCCGGCGTGACGGGCCCGATCGTCGGCCCGCGGACGGCGGAGCAGCTGGAGTCGGCGATCCGCGCGGTCGAGCTGGAGCTGAGCGAGGACCTCCTGGAATCCCTCGATGAGGTCTTCCCGGGCCCGGGCCCGTCCCCGGAGGCCTTCGCCTGGTAGAGGCTTTGGCTTTCGCTTTGGCTTGGCTTTCGCTTTTGGCTTTCAGGGGCGCGGGGAACTGCGCGATCAGCCGCCCACGGTCCGCACCCGACCGGCGACGTGCAATTCCCCGGACTCCTACCTACCGAGCGCAGCCGCCAGGGCAACGACAACGAACATCAGCACAAGCGCACCGGCCATGATCCGGTTCCTGGTCTTCGGGTCCACGCATCGAGCCTAACCGGCCCCGCCGAGAGCCCAGCGCCCGACCGGCTCATAGCGGGGCTGCTCCCCCGGCACCCCGGACCGCGGCAGCCGGCTGCGGACCAGGACCAGCTCCCGCACGGTCCAGGTCCGCCCCCGGAACCCGTGCAGCTCCTCGACGTACGGCCCCGCGTCCACCGCGTCCCGGCTGCGGGCCAGCGTGAGGTGGGCCTTGTAGCGGCGGTGCTCGCCCATGTCCAGGCCCGTTTTGCGTGCCGCCGCCTCCGCCCGGTCGGCCAGCAGGCGCAGCGCGGGCAGGTCTCCCGCCGCCCCCGCCCACAGCGCCCGCCCGTGCCCGAACTGTCCCCCGCCCCGCACGGCCAGCTCGAAGGGCGCGCCGCGCCCGGCCGTCCGCTCCAGCCGGGCCGACAGCTCCGGTACGACGTCGTCGTCGACCTCGCCGTAGAACGCGAGCGTGAAGTGCCAGCCGGGGCGGCCGGTCCAGCGCAGCGCCTCCGCACCGGGCAGTGCGCGCAACCGCGCGACCTCGGCGGCGAGTTCCTCGGTGACGTCGGCGGGGGGCAGCACGGCCGCGAAGAGTCTCATGCCCTCGATTTTGGCGGCTCGCGCGGGCGTTCGCCTGCATGATGGGGTGCCATGGAGATCACCATCAGGGACGGCGGTCCCGAGGACGTTCCCGCGATGCTCGGCATGCTCGACAGCAGTGTGGAGTGGCTCGTCTCCCAGGGGCGCACCGGCCAGTGGGGGACGAAACCGCTCTCGGAGAGCCCCAGGACGGTGGAGTCGGTCGTCCGGTACATGGAGGAGGGCGCGGCGTTCGTCGCCGAGGTCGACGGGGTGCCGGCGGGCACGCTCACGCTGACCGACGCGCCGGGTGCGTACCTCGCGCACCTCCCGCCGCCCGGCGAGCCCGAGCGGTACATCCACTGGCTCGCCTCGGACCGCCGTTTCAAGGGCCTCGGCGTGGGCGGCGCGCTGCTGGCGCACGCGGCCGAGGTGACCCGGCGGGCGGGTGTCGCCCTGCTGCGGGTGGACTGCTACGCCGGTGACGACCGCAAGCTGGTCGCCTACTACGAGGCCAACGGCTTCACCCCGACGCACGCGTTCACCGTGCAGGACGCGTGGCCGGGGCAGCTGCTGGAGCGGCGGGTGTGAGCCCGGGGGGCGGGGCCGGTCACCCCACGGTGGCCAGCTCCCCGCTCTCGCGGGGGACGAACCGCACCTGGGGGTGGCCGTGGTGCCAGCCGACCGACAGGCGCAGATTGCCGACGCGGGCCAGGACCAGACCGATGGTGACCGCGGCCGCCGCGGCGATCGCGCCGCCCACCGCGAGGCCGGCGCGGACGCCGTACGCGTCGGTGATCCAGCCCGCTATGGGTGCGCCGACGGGCGAGCCGCCGAGGAACACCATCATGTAGAGGGCCATCACCCGGCCGCGCATGGCGGGGTCGGTGCCCATCTGGATGCTGGTGTTGGCGGTGACGTTGATCGTCATGCCGAACATCCCGATCGGCGCCATGAGCAGGGCGAACAGCCAGAGCGAGGGGGCCGTGGCGGCGAGGATCTCCATCGCGCCGAAGAGCACCGCCGCCCCGATCATCACCCGCATCCGGGCCGTGCCGCGCCGGGCGGCGAGCAGGGCGCCGGCCAGCGAGCCGACCGCCATCAGGGTGTTGAAGAGGCTGTAGGAGCCGGCGCCGGCGTGGAAGACGTCGTCGGCGAAGGCCGAGAGGTACACGGGGAAGTTGAAACCGAAGGTGCCGACGAACCCGACCAGGACGATCGTCCAGATCAGGTCCGGGCGTCCGGCCACATAGTGGAGGCCCTCCCGGAGCTGGCCCTTGCCGCGCGGGGCGCGCTCGACGGCGTACAGCTCGCGGGCGCGCATCAGGAGCAGGCCCGCTATGGGCGCGACGAAGGACAGGCCGTTGAAGAGGAAGGCCCAGCCGGTGCCGACGCCGGTGATCATCAGGCCGGCGACGGCGGGGCCGACCAGCCGCGCGGACTGGAAGTTCGCCGAGTTCAGGCTGACCGCGTTCTGGAGCTGGTCGGGCCCGACCATCTCGGAGACGAAGGACTGGCGGGCCGGGTTGTCGACGACCGTGGCGAGGCCGACGGCGAAGGCGGCGAGGTAGACGTGCCAGACCTGGACGTGGCCGGAGAGGGTGAGCGCGGCGAGGGCGATGCCGGTGACGGCCATCGCGGACTGGGTGACCAGCAGCGCGCGGCGCTTGGGCAGGCGGTCGACGAGGACCCCGCCGTAGAGGCCGAAGAGCAGCATCGGCAGGAACTGCAGGGCCGTGGTGACGCCGACGGCGGTGGCGGAGCCGGTGAGGCTCAGGACCAGCCAGTCCTGTGCGATCCGCTGCATCCAGGTGCCGATGTTGGAGACGACCTGGCCGGCGAAGAACAGGCGGTAGTTCCTGACCCTCAGCGAGCTGAACATCGAGGATCTGGGCGGAGGGACGGGGATGTCGGGGGTGGTCGGTGCGGGGGCGGAGTCTGCTCCGGGTCCCGTACTCAACAGGGTTCGCCTCCTCAGCTACTGCGGATCACAGGTGTGCGAGCTTCTCCAGCACGGGGGCGGCGGCGCGCAGTTTCGCCCACTCGTCCTCGTCGAGGCCGTCGACCAGGGTGGCCAGGAAGGCGTTCCGCTTGCGGCGGCTCTCCTCGAGCATGGCCTCGGCCTGCTCGGTCTTGGTCACGACCTTCTGGCGCCGGTCCTCGGGGTGCGGCTCCAGCCGGACCAGGCCCTTGGCCTCCAGCAGCGCCACGATGCGGGTCATCGAGGGCGGCTGGACGTGCTCCTTGCGGGCGAGTTCGCCCGGGGTGGCACTGCCGCAGAGGGAGAGGGTGCCGAGCACCGACATCTCGGTGGGGCTCAGCGACTCGTCGACCCGCTGGTGTTTGAGCCGGCGGGAGAGCCGCATCACTGCGGACCGGAGCGAGTTCACGGCGGCCGCGTCGTCGCCATGGGTGAGGTCAGGCATCTCTTTAGCGTAACTCATTACCCTGGCTAAACAAGCTGGGGCGCGCCAGGATTCCCGTGACCCTGGCCACGGAAACCGCTTCGTCACTCGAACGAGTGAGACGCGCGCGGAAAGTCACTGACGTACGGCACAGTGCGGCGACCCTCGACTCATGGGGACCACTGTGCTCAGCCTGCGGATAGACGGGGAGCTGCTCGAACGGCTCCGGCAGCATGCCGCCAAACGCGGAATGAGCGTCCAGGACTATGTCGTCCAGACGCTCATTCGCGATGACTTCGACCAGCGCTTCCAGTCGGCCGTCGAGGAGACCGAGAAGTTCTACGGCCTCACCTAGGGCTTCACCTCGGGCCTCAGGGGCTTCACGTCAGACCGAGGGCCGGCATCAGGTAGTAGAACGTGAAGACCGCCGAGACCACGTACATCGGGACCGGGATCTCCCGGGCCCTGCCCGCCACCAGGCGCAGCAGCACGAAGGTGATGAAGCCCATGCCGATGCCGTTGGTGATGGAGTAGGTGAACGGCATCATCACCATCGTGATGAAGGCCGGAATGGCGATCGTGTAGTCGGCCCAGTCGATCTCCTTGACCGAGTTCGCCAGGATCATGAAGCCCACCGCGAGCAGCGCGGGCGTGGCGGCCTGGGACGGGACCATGGTGGCGACCGGCGTGAGGAACAGCGCGACGGTGAAGAGGCCGCCCGTGACGAGGTTCGCGAAACCGGTGCGGGCGCCCTCGCCGACCCCGGCCGTGGACTCCACGAACGCGGTGGTGGCCGAGGAGGAGCTGGCGCCGCCGGCGGCCACGGCGAGACCGTCGACGAAGAGGACCTTGTTGATGCCGGGCATCTCGCCCTTGGCGTCGGTCAGCTTCGCCTCGTCGGAGACGCCCATGATCGTGCCCATCGCGTCGAAGAAGCACGACAGCAGGACCGTGAAGACGAACAGCACACCGGTCAGCACGCCGACCTCGCCGAAGCCGCCGAACAGGCTGACGTCGCCGATCAGCCCGAAGTCGGGGGTGGCGACCGGGTTGCCGGGCCACTCGGGCGTGGTCAGGCCCCAGGACGGGACGTGCGCGACCGCGTTGATGATCAGCGCGAGGGCCGTCATGGCGACGATCGAGATCAGGATCGCGCCCGGGACCTTGCGGACGATCAGGGCGAGGGTGAGCAGCGCGCCCAGGATGAACACCAGGACCGGCCAGCCGACCAGATGCCCGTCGGCGCCGAGCTGGAGCGGGACGGTGGTGTGGGCGGCGTCCGGGATACGGGTGACGAAACCGGAGTCGACCAGGCCGATCAGCATGATGAACAGGCCGATACCGATCGAGATCGCCTTGCGCAGTCCGAAGGGGACCGCGTTCATGACGCGCTCCCGCAGACCGGTGGCCACCAGCAGCATGACGATGAGACCGGCCAGAACGACCATGCCCATGGCGTCCGGCCAGGACATCCGGGGGGCGAGCTGGAGCGCGACCACCGAGTTCACGCCGAGCCCGGCGGCCAGTGCGATCGGCACATTGCCGATGACGCCCATGAGGAGTGTGGTGAAGGCCGCGGTCACACAGGTGGCGGTGACGAGCTGGCCGTTGTCGAGCTGATGCCCGTACATGTCCTTCGCGCTGCCGAGGATGATCGGGTTCAGCACGATGATGTACGCCATCGCGAAGAAGGTGGCGAAACCGCCCCGGATCTCGCGGGGCAGGGAGCTGCCGCGCTCGGAGATCTTGAAGTAGCGGTCGAGTGCGCCATGGGCAGGCCCGGCTCCCGGCTGTTCCGGAGCGGGGACCTTGGCGGGGGCCGAGGTGGACATGTATTCAGTGTTTCCTACGAAGAGAAGCGGTCAGACTCAAACCGTTTCAGTATGAACATATGACGATCCGATCGGCCATCTTCGCGCGTAGATGTGACCACCTCGTAAGCTGTCCCCATGGCGAAGTGGACACCCAAGCATGAGGCGCCGGAGCCCCTGGAAGGGCCCGTGGTCCCGGTCATCACCGGCGGCACGATCATCTGGTTCGTCCTCTTCCTCGTACAGCTCCCCTTCTACGGCTGGTTCGACGACCACGGCCAGCTGTGGTGGCTGTGGACCTGCCTGGCCGGGGGCGCGCTGGGCCTCCTCGGCATCCGGATCACCCGCAGCCGGGACGCGGCGATCAAGCGGGCGCAGGCGGCCGCGGAGGCCGGGCCGGCGCACGAGACCGAACAGGCCCCCGCCGAATAGCCGTACAACCCCCGCACTACCTGCCTCCTCCCCAGGTCGGATCTTCCGCACCTTCGGGGGGTGAACCCCCAAAACCGCACGTACCGTCGATTCCATGACCGAAATCGACGCGCCCGCCACCGTGCCGGCCGCGACCGGGCTCACCGCCGACCAGGTCGCGGAGCGCGTCGCACGCGGTCAGGTGAACGACGTACCCGTCCGCAGCAGCCGGTCCATCGGAGAGATCGTCCGGGCGAACGTGTTCACCCGGTTCAACGCGATCATCGGCGTCCTGTGGCTGATCGTGCTCGCCGTCGCCCCCTTCCAGGACGGCCTGTTCGGGTTCGTCATCCTCGCCAACACCGGGATCGGGATCATCCAGGAGTGGCGGGCCAAACAGACCCTGGACTCCCTCGCCGTCATCGGCGAGGTCCGGCCCACCGTGCGCCGGGACGGCGCCGCCGTCGAGCTGGCCACCTCCGACCTCGTCCTGGACGACCTCGTCGAGATCGGCCCCGGGGACAAGGTCGTCGTCGACGGCGTGTGCGTCGAGGCGGACGGGCTGGAGATCGACGAGTCCCTGCTCACCGGTGAGGCCGACCCGGTGGTCAAACGCCCCGGCGACCCGGTCATGTCCGGCAGCTTCGTGGTGGCCGGCGGCGGCGCCTTCCGGGCCACCAAGGTGGGACGCCAGGCCTACGCCGCCCAGCTCGCCGAAGAGGCCTCCCGGTTCACCCTCGTCCACTCCGAGCTGCGCTCCGGCATCTCCACCATCCTCAAGTACGTGACGTGGATGATGATCCCGGCCGCGATCGGCCTGGTCGTCACCCAGCTCTTCGTGAAGAACCACGACCTCAAGGAGTCCATCGCCCGGACCGTCGGCGGGATCGTCCCGATGGTCCCCGAGGGGCTGGTCCTGCTCACCTCCGTCGCCTTCGCGATCGGCGTGATCCGGCTCGGCCGAAAACAGTGCCTGGTGCAGGAGCTGCCCGCCATCGAGGGCCTCGCCCGCGTCGACACCGTCTGCCTCGACAAGACCGGCACCCTCACCGAGGGCGGCATGGACGTCACCGAGCTGCGCGCCCTCGACGGCGCCGACGAGACGTACGTACGCCAGGTGCTCGGCGCGCTCGGCGAGTCCGACCCCCGGCCGAACGCGTCCCTGCGGGCCGTCCTGGACGCCTACCCCGACGCCGAGGAGTGGCGCTGCACCGAGGCCCTCCCGTTTTCCTCCGCCCGCAAGTACAGCGGCGCCACCTTCAGCGAGGGCAACGGCGAGAGCAGCACCTGGCTGCTGGGCGCGCCCGACGTGCTGCTCGACGACGGCGACCCCGCCCTCGCCGAGACCGGGCGGCTCAACGAGCAGGGTCTGCGGGTGCTGCTGCTCGCCCGGGCCGTACGGGCCCTGGACGATCCCGGCGTCGCCGAGGGAGCCGGCCCGGTCGCCCTCGTCGTCCTGGAACAGCGGCTGCGGCCCGACGCGGCGGACACCCTGCGCTACTTCGCCGAGCAGGACGTCCGCGCCAAGGTGATCTCCGGGGACAACGCGGTGTCGGTCGGGGCGGTGGCCGCCAAGCTGGGGCTGCGGGGCCGTACGGTCGACGCGCGGCGGCTGCCCGCGGAGCGCGAGCCGATGGCCGCGGCCCTGGACGAGGGCACGGTGTTCGGGCGGGTCACCCCGCAGCAGAAGCGGGACATGGTCGGGGCGCTCCAGTCCCGGGGGCACACGGTCGCGATGACCGGCGACGGCGTCAACGACGTGCTCGCGCTCAAGGACGCCGACATCGGGGTCGCGATGGGGTCGGGCTCGGAGGCGACCCGGGCCGTCGCGCAGATCGTGCTGCTGGACAACAGTTTCGCCGCCCTGCCGTCGGTGGTGGCGGAGGGACGGCGGGTGATCGGCAACATCACCCGGGTCGCGACGCTGTTCCTGGTGAAGACGGTCTACTCGGTGCTGCTGGCGCTGCTGGTGGTGTGCTGGCAGGTGGAGTACCCGTTCCTGCCCCGGCACGTCACACTGCTGTCCACCCTCACCATCGGCGTCCCGGCCTTCTTCCTCGCCCTCGCCCCCAACAAGGAACGGGCCCGGCCGCACTTCGTACGGCGGGTGATGCGGTACTCGATCCCGGGCGGGGTGGTGGCGGGGGTCGCCACCTTCGTGTCCTACCTGGTCGCCCGGCACCACTACAGCGGGGCGGGGGCGCTGGAGGCGGAGACCAGTGTCGCCACCCTCACACTGTTCCTGATCTCCATGTGGGTGCTGGCGATCGTGGCGCGGCCGTACACGTGGTGGCGGGTGCTGCTGGTCGCGTCCATGGGCGCGGCTTTCCTGGTGGTGCTGGTGGTGCCGTGGTTGCAGGACTTCTTCGCGCTGCGGCTGGTGGGGATGACGATGCCGTGGGTGGGGGTGGGGATTGCGGGGGTGGCGGCGGTCGGGTTGGAGATCGTGTGGAGGTGGGTCGACCGCCGCGGTTCCGTCTAGCTTCGGTGCTTGTTCGGGTGCGGGTGCGTTGTGGCTTGTCGCGCAGTTCCCCGCGCCCCTTAAAGCGGTTGGGTTACTGGACGTCTATGTAATCCGCCGCCGAGTTGATCGGGGCCGTGTTCGACGTTCCCGCGAAGACATAGCGGTAGTAGCCGTCCGCGGAGGCCGTGGTCGTGGTCTTCAGGGTGCCCGTCGACGTGGTCTTGATGGTCTTGAGCGTCGTGTAGGCGGTCGCGCCCTTCTTCTTGAACTGGAGCTTCACCGACTGGGTGCCGTAGCCCGCGTACTTGTTGGTGTCCCAGTTGGCGCGGGAGAGCTTGCCGGTGACCGTGAGGGTCTTGCCCTTCTTCACCGGCTCCGGGGTGGCGTCGGCGGTGAGGGTGGCGCCGCGCAGGAGCTTGGTGGTGCCGAGGCCGCCCTGGTAGGTGACGCCGCCGGCCGCGTTGGCCGCGAAGGCGCCCAGCTTCCAGCTGCCGGCGTCGGCGTTGGTCAGGTCGATGTCCACGTCGGAGGACTTCGGGCGGAACTGGATCTTCGCCGTGCACTTCAGGACGGTCGAGGAGGACGTGGTGCAGGTGGCGACGTCGTCGCCGGCGAGCCCCTCGGAGTCCTCGGTGAGGGTGGTGCCGCGGTAGAGCACCGGCATGCTCGCGATGGTGTTCGGGTCCAGGCTCGCGGGCTTGGTCACCGTGTAGGTGGCCGTGACGGTGACCGTCGTCGCGGGGCCGACCACGATGTTCTTGCCGCTGTTGACCTTCAGACCGGAGAAGGTGACCGCGGGGCCGGCCGGGGCGGCCTGGGCGGCGGGCACGGCGAGGGCGGTCAGGGCCACGGCGCCGGAGGCGGCGAGGACGAGGGCGCGTATGCGCATGTGCGTTCCCCATGAGGAGAGAAGGATCTCGGGAGTCTGTTGACTCACCTGGTAGATCCGTGGCTCCTGGGGCGAGTTGTACGGGAAAAGGTAAGGAGAGGGGAAGAACGTCTTCCCCTCTCCCTCTCCTGGCCCTCGCGGGTTACTTCACGTCGACGAAGTCGGCGGAGGAGCTGACCGGAGCGGTCGTGGTGGTGCCGGCGAAGACGTAGCGGAAGTAGCCGTCCGCCGTCGCCTTGACCGTGGTCTTGAGCGTGCCGGTGGAGCTGCTCTTGATGGTCTTCACCGTCGTGAAGGCGGTGGCGCCCTTCTTCTTGAACTGGAGCTTCACCGACTGGGACGCGTAACCGGCGTTCTTGTTGGTGTCCCAGTTGGCCCGCGCCAGCTTGCCGGTGACCGTGATGGTCTTGCCCTTCTTCACCGGCTCCGGGGTGGCGTCGGTGGTGAGGGTGGCCTTGCGGAGGACCTTGGTGGTGCCGAGGCCGGTCTGCCACTTGAGGTCGTCGGCGCTGTCGGCGTCGTTCGGGACGGCGAGGGCGCCGACCTTCCAGGTGCCGGCCTGACTGTTGGTCAGGTCGTCGAAGTCGTCGCTCTCGGCGGGCCGGAACTGGATCTTCGCGGTGCACTTGAGAACCGTGGTCGAGGACGCGGTGCAGGTGCCCGGGTCGTCGCCGGAGATCGACTCGGTGCTCTCGTTCAGGGTGGTGCCCCGGTAGAGGATCGGGCCGTTCAGGAAGGAGCTCGTGCTGAGGCCCGCCGGCTTGGTCAGGGTGTACGACACGCTGACGGTGACCTTGGTGGAGGGACCGACCACGATGCTCTTGCCGGCGTTGACCTTCATGTTGGAGAAGGTCACGTCGGGCGCCGTCGTCGGAGCGGCCTGGGCGGCCGGAACGGCGAGGGCGGAGAGGGCGACGGCACCGAGTACGGCCGTCACCGAGGCGCGAATGCGCATGCTGTTCCTCGGATGGAGAGAAGTACGGATGTTCGGGTTGCTCACTTGACGTCGACGAAGTCACCCGCGGCGTTGACCGCCGGGGTCGTCGAGGTGCCCGCGAAGCTGTAGCGGAAGTAGCCGTCCGCCGACGCCTTGACCGTGGTCTTGAGGGTGCCGGTGGAGCTGGTCTTGATGGTCTTCAGGGTGGTGTAGGTGGAGCTGTTCTTCTTGCGGAACTGGAGCTTCACCGACTGGCCGGCGTAGCCGTGGTACTTGTTGTCGTCCCAGTTGGCGCGGGACAGCTTGCCCGTGACGGTGATGGTCTTCCCCTTCTTCACCGGCTCGGGGGAGGCGTTCACGGTCAGCTTGGACAGGCGCTGGAGCCTGGTGGTGGCGAGCGTGTCCTGCTGGGCGTAACCGACCTTGGACCAGTCGATGTCGTCGATGTCGACGCCCAGCTGGTCGTTGAAGTCGATGACGTAGCCGCCGGCCTTCCAGGAGGTGGCGTCGGCGTTGCTCAGCTCCTGGCCGGGGTAGACGTCGATGGTCCCCTTGCAGCTGGCGACCGTGGAGGAGGACGCCGTGCAGGTCGGCCAGTCGTCGCCCCACAGCAGGTTGGCCGGCGTGTCGTAGGACGTGCCGCGGTAGATCTCGACGTCCAGGAAGACGTCGGGGGCGGAGACGTCGAAGCCCTCGTCGTGCGTGACCTTGTACGTCACCGGCACGCTCACGTGGCCGCTGGTGCCCGCGACGATCGGCTTGCCGTTGTTGATCTTCACGGCCGAGAAGGTGACGTTCAGCGCGTACGGGGTGCCGTCGGCGGCGGTGGCCCCGGTGAAGGCGGTCCTGCCCGAGGCGGCGTGCGCCGCGGCGGCCGCCTTCCGGACGTCGTCCTTGCCGGACGAGGACGCGCCGGCGGCCTGGGCGGCCGGGACGGCGAGAGCGGAGAGAGCCAGGGCGCCGGTGACGGCGGCCACGGTGGCACGGAAGTGCATGCAATCCCCCGGTGAAGACAAGGACCCTGGTTGCGGTCGACCCCTACGGCTCGTCTCGGACAGGGCCCACGTGTTGGTGAAGCCTGTTGGCTCATGAGGTGAGATCAACGGGGGATGTGAATAGTTGTACGAAGTGAGGAAGATTTTCTGACGGACTCTCGGACAGGACCGGGCCGGGCGAGGAGGACAGAGTGAGCTACCCCTTCGAGTGCGGTGACAGGACCGTCTGGGACGCGGGGTACCACAGCGGGCGGCTCTACGCGTCCCTGGCCCGGGGAGCGGCCGAGTACCTCCAGGTGCCACGGCCTGCTGATCACCTCGCTGGTCCTGGTGGAGCGGACGGGAGGCAGCATCCCGCTCCGCCCGGAGCACGAGGCGTCCTTGGGCGGCGCGAAGGACACCCACGCCCGCTCGATGCCGATGGAGGACTGAACGGGCGGTACGCCGGCGAAGGCCGTCGCACCCTGAGGTAGCGGGTGCGACGGCCCTTTCCTTACCGGTGTCAGTCGAACCAGCGGTCCCGGGCCAGTTCCGGGGTGCGGGACGGGTCCTCCAGGAGTGCCGCCACCTCGAAGCGGCGGGGCCACTGGCCCGCGGCCCAGGCGAGGCCGGCGGCGACGCCCTCCAGGGTGGCGGCGTGCGGCACGCCGTCGTCGGTGAGGCGCCAGTCCAGCTCCACGCCGTCCACGACGAGTTCCTCGTGCTCGACGTAGACGGACGGGGTGCGCGGGCCGAGGAGGACGTGGACCGCTTCCGGTACCTCGTGCTCCGCGCCCTCCGAGTCGATCCGGCCGGTCACCGACTCGCTCAGGCGCCGTACCTGGAACAGTTCGGCCAGTTCCGCGGCGCGGGACGGGCGGACCGGGAGGAGCGGGACGCCCTCCGTGAAGGGCAGCAGGTCGGGGGAGTCGACGACCACCGCGTCGGCGGCGTCCACGACCTCCACCCGGCCGTCCACGACCGCCCGCAGCTCGTCGGGGAGGGTGACCTGATCGGGGTCCAGGTCGGCCAGCGCGCCGTAGAGACCGTGCAGCTGGGCGGGGCCGACGGGGCGGTCGGGGTCGGCCAGGCGGTCGAGGAGTTCGGCCGCGCCGCCCGGCTCGTCGAGGAGCGCCGCCACCGAGGTCCGTACGCCCAGCGCCCGCAGGACCTGCTCGTCGTCGAAGCCGGTCGCGTCGGCCTCGTCGTACAGGCCGTGCAGGAGCGGGTCGCCGCCGGACGCGAGCAGGCCGGCGGGGCGGCGGCCGTCGAGGACGGGGTGGCCGCGCAGCCACCACGCCGTGTAGGGGCGTACGACCTCGTGGGTGCCGTCGGGGAGGAGGATCCGGACGGGCTGGGTGAGGGCGTCCCGCAGCGGGGGCTGGGCGAGGAGGGCCAGGGCCTGGGGCCAGCGGTCGTCGTCGACCAGGTCGAGGTCGCGGACGGCGACGAGTTCGGTGGCCACCGGCGGGACCGGTGAGTCGGGGAAGCGGTCGAGGATGTCCTCGGACCAGACGTCCACCGCGTCCAGCAGACCGGCGTCGTCCGGCTCGGCGAAGTCGCCCTCGCGGGGCTCCAGTTCATCGGGATCGAGGACGACGTCGGTGGCGCGGACGAGCGCGAAGTTCGCGAGGACGCCGACCGCGGTGAGCGGGGCCTCGCCCCAGCGCTCGACCAGTTCGGCGTCGACGGAGGCGAGTTCGTCCTCCCGGATGACGGAGGCGAACGGGCTTCCCGGCAGGAGGAGTTCACCGGCCGGGACGAGTTCGCCGTCCTCGTCGGGCAGTGCGAGGGCGCCCAGCCAGGGCTCGTCGCCCGGCTCGAGGGCCGCGTCGCGGACGAGGGTGAGGACGGTGTCGGCGAGCTCCTCGGCGTCGGGCGTGTCCCGGTCGTCCCAGGCGCCGCCGTCGTCGTCGAGGGACGCGGCGACCGCGGCCCGCACCTGCGGGGTGGTGAGCACCGCGCGGGGCGTGGCGGGCAGGGCGCCGAGCTTCTCCAGCAGGGGGTGCGCGGCGTCCGCGTGGGCGACCTTCAGGCCGAGGCGGGTGAGGACCTCCGGGTCGGCCCCGGCCTCGTCGGCGACGGGCAGCAGGACCTGGCGCGGGCCGATCGTCGTCCGGCCGTCGGCCAAGGGCACGGGCAGTCCGGAGAGCCGGTCCGGGTCGACGCCGGCGAGGCTGTCGTAGAGCCGGTACCACCACTGCGGGTCCTTCTCCAGGCCCGCGAGGCGGTCGACGGCGTCCGCGAGCGGGATCCGGGCGACCCCGAGGGTGCGCAGCTCGACGCGGCGCTCCAGACCGGCGGGCAGGAGGGTCGGCAGGACCTCGGCGAGGACCCGTACGGTGTCCGCGCCCGCGCCCTCCACCACCTCGGCGTCCCGCGGGCGCAGCGCCTCCGGCAGGTCGTCCTCGTCCTTGACGGGCTCGACGGCGGGCGGCAGGAAGGCGGTGCGCGGCAGCCGCTCCAGGATCGCCCGGCGCAGCGCCCCGTCCAGCTCGCCCTTGCCGAGCGGGCCGGGCACCAGGTCGATGATGCCGGGGGTCACCGGGCGCCAGGCGGCGAGGAGTTCGGCGTAGGCGTCGGCCGCGCGCTCGACCAGGTGGTCGGTGAGCGGGCCGGGGGCGGCGTGCCGGCGGGTGGTGTCCAGCGGGAAGGACGCGATGAGCAGGGCGGGCACGCCGAGCGGTTCGTCGCTGGGGGTGGGGGCGTGCACGACGGGGCTGGTGCGGGGCCGGGCGGGGGCGTCCTGCTCGTCCACGGGGACGGCCCAGGTGACGGACCAGTGGGCCCGCTGCCGCTCCTCGACGGGGCGGTCGGCGAGCAGCTCGGGTGTGAGCGGCCCGTGCGCGGCGGCGGTACGCCAGCGGGTGGTGCCCTCGCGCGAGTCCTCCACGACGGTGAGGGCGCCGTCGACGGAGCGGCGCAGGGTGCGGGGCGCGTCGGCGCCGGTCTCGATCACGACCTCCGCCAGGCCCGGCAGGGCGAGGAGGAGGGCGTCGTCGACGGCGGCGAGGAGGCGTTCGGCGAGGTCGGCGGCGGCCGCGTCGCGCAGCGGGAGGATGACGGCGGTGTCGTACGGGTCCGGGGCGGTGCCCTGGGCGGCGAAGGGGAGGCGCAGGAGGGGGACGTGTCCGTCGCGGCGGCGGAGCTCGTCGCCGAGGCCGGGGCTGTGGCGGGCGGTGTCGGCGGCCAGCTCGCGGGCCTCGGCGAGGTCCCAGCGGACGCCGCCGTGCCTGCCGACGACGGCGGGCTCGTCGGTGACGGAGAGGACGGCGGCGAAGCCGACGCCGAAGCGGCCCACGGACACCTGCTGGGTGTCGCGCTTGGCGGAGGCGCGCAGGGTGGCGAGGGACTCCACGCCGGCCGCGTCCAGGGGGGCGCCGGTGTTGGCGGCGACGAGGACGCCGTCGCGGAGGGTGAGCCGCAGCCGGCCGGGCACCCCGGCGCGGGCGGCCGCGTCGGCGGCGTTCTGGGCGAGCTCCACGACGAGACGGTCACGGTAGCCGCCGAGGACGAGGTCCTCCTCGGCGTTGGCGTCCTCACGGAAACGGGCGGGACTGGTGGCCCAGGCGTCCAGGACGCCGCGGCGCAGGCGGGCCGTGCCGAAGGGATCAGCGCCCTCGGGTGCCGGCCGCACGAACTTGCTCACGTTCACTCTCCTCGTCGGCGTGAGGAGAAGGTATCGCGCACCGCACCCCCCGGGACCCGCCGCCCGGACGGAGCAGCGGGGGTGCGGAGCGCGTGCCGGGGTCCGGCACGGTCCGCACGATGGGCCCAGGGGGTACCGGAGAGCGAGGAGAGCCCAGATGCCTGCCCACGAAGATCCCTGCACGATGATGCGCCGCGCGGCCGAGGAGTCCCGTCAGGAGATCGAGCGCCTGAAGAAACGGATCCGCCGGCTCGAGGAGGACATCGCCGCGCTCAAGCAGCGGACCCCTCCCGACCAGGCGGCGATCGCGGCCCTGGAGCAGCGTCTGGCGAGTTTGCAGGAGCAGCTCGCGAACGACGAGCTCTCGCTGAGCACCCTCGAGGACGTGATCAGCGAGAACTGCTGATCACGTCTGCCCGGGGGCCCGGGGGCCTGGGGGCCTGGGCCTCTCGTTTGGATCAGGCCCCGATGTCCGGGCTGACGGACCCCTCCGCGGGAGTGCGTGCCCCACCCCGCGACGCGCGGCGTGATCCAAACGGCAGGGCCTACGCGTGGCCCAGTTCGGCCGTCGCCTCGTCGGGGAGCGCCGGGACCGAGCCCGAGTCCGCGGCGGGGCGGAGCGGGAAGGGGTCCACCCGGGTCTCGTCGATCACCGGTGCGGGCGGCTGCGGGGGCTTCGGCATGACCGCGGCCTCGGAGTGGCCGCCGCAGCCGTAGGCCAGGGACACGACCCGGCCGTCCGCCGGGGAGAACTCGTTGGCGCAGACGCCGAAGGCCTGGCCGAGGGAGCCGCCGATGGGGGTGAGGAAGCCGCAGCTGACGCAGGTCGCGGGGGCCGCCTGGGCCATCGGCGTCTTGGCGCCGAAGGAGTCCTCCCAGCGGTCGGCGGCGGTGTGCAGGCCGTAGCGGGAGAGGACCCGGGCGCGGCGCAGGCCCAGTTCCTCGGCGACCGCGGAGATCGAGCCGCGGGCCGGGGTCGTGGGCAGGGCGGCCGGCGGGGCGGTGGCGGTCACCTCGGCGTCCTCGGCCTCGACCAGGTCGGCCATCTCGTGCGAGACGGGGGCGTTCACCGCCGGCTCGTCCTCGCCGGAGTACCCGGGCTCCAGCCGCAGGTCCTCGGCGTCGGTGGGCAGCAGGTCGCCGGGGCCCATGTCGCCGGGGCGCAGCCGCTCGCTCCAGGGGACCCACTCGGGGGCGAGGACGGCGTCCGGGCCGGGCAGCAGGACGACCTCGTCGAGGGTGACGATCTTGGCGCGGGAGGCGCGGGCCACGGTGGCCGCCCAGCGCCAGCCTCGGTAGCCGAGTTCCTTGCACTCGAAGTAGTGCGTGACGACCCGGTCACCCTCGGAGAGCAGGCCTACGTGCTCGCCGATCACGCCGGGCGCGGCGGCCTCCTCGGCTGCGGCGCGGGCGAGGTCGACGGCCTCGGCGCACAGGCGGTCGGGGGTGCGGCTTCGCGTGGTCGCTGCGCTCACAGGTATCGCTTCTCTCCTACGCCGTCTCTCGGGTGCGCCGGCCTGAAGGCGGCGGGTGCGGACGGAGCGGACCGAAGGGCCGCGTCTTACGTCCGCGCCCGATCGCGCTCGGGCGCACCTGCTGTCACCCATTCTGCTGGATGCCGGGGAGGCGCGCGGCCGAGAACGATCGCCACGGCGCGCTACGCACGCTACCTGTTCCGCGACGTTCGGCCTACACCGACGGGACGTTTCCCCGCGACGGACCGTACCGGACCCCCTCCATCCGCGCGGTAACCGCACTATGCGGGGCCTTCTCGGGGCACTATGACGGAGTGGCAGCCGCGAAAGCATCCCCAGGTGCCACCGGGACCGGTGGGACGAGGGGATCGAAGGGATTCAGGGGATCGGGCCGGATCGGCGGGTCGGTCCGCGCGGTCGGCCGTGCCCTGCACCTTCCGTTCACCGGCACGGCCCGCGGCATCAGGAAGGCCACGCACGCGCACGGGGCGGGGGAATCCGGCCTCGGCAAGCTGATCGAGCTGCACGCGGTGAACGGCGCGGGGGACGTGATGATCACCGTCGCGCTCGCCTCCACCGTCTTCTTCTCGGTGCCGACGGACGAGGCCCGGGGCCGGGTGGCGCTGTACCTCGCCATCACCATGGCGCCCTTCACGGTGCTCGCCCCCGTGATCGGCCCGCTCCTGGACAAGCTGCCGCACGGCCGCAGGGCGGCGATGGCCGGGGCGATGTTCGCCCGGGCCCTGCTGGCGCTGATCATCGCCGGGGCGGTCTCCAGCGGCAGTCTGGAGCTGTATCCGGCGGCGCTGGGCGTGCTGGTCGCGTCCAAGGCGTACGGCGTGGTCCGCAGCGCCGTGGTCCCCCGTCTCCTGCCACCGCGTTTCTCCCTGGTGAAGGCGAACTCGCGGGTCACCCTCGGCGGGCTCCTCGCCACCGGTGTGGCGGCTCCCGTGGGGGCCGGGCTGCACGCGATCGGGCCGCGCTGGCCGCTCTACGGCGCCTTCGTGATCTTCATGGCGGGTACGTTCCTGTCGTTCTCCCTGCCGCCGAAGGTGGACTCGGCGAAGGGCGAGGACATCGCGCTGCTCGCGGCGGACGAGGAGCATCTGCACGGACCGCACCGGCAGCCGGTCAAGCGCCCCGGTCTGCGGACCGTGGGCATCGCGGTCACCCACGCCCTCGGCGCGAACGCGGCGCTGCGCTGGCTGTCCGGCTTCCTGACCTTCTTCCTCGCCTTCCTGCTGCGGGAGCATCCGCTGACCGGGTCCAGCGCGGCCGTGTCGCTGGGGATAGTGGCGGTCGCGGCGGGCGCGGGCAACGCGCTCGGTACGGCGGTGGGGGCGTGGCTGCGGGCCCGGGCTCCGGAGATCATCATCGTGACGGTCCTCGCGGTGGTCCTGGGCGCGGCGATCACGGCGGCGATCTTCTTCGGCGCGTTCCTGGTGGCGTGTCTGACGGCGACGACCGGGTTCTGCCTGGCGCTGGCGAAGCTGTCGCTGGACGCGCTGATCCAGCGGGACGTGCCGGAGCTGGTGCGCACCTCGGCGTTCGCCCGGTCGGAGACCATGCTCCAGATGGCGTGGGTGCTGGGCGGCGCGATCGGCATCGTGATGCCGCTCAACGGCACGCTGGGCCTGTGCGTGGCCGCCGGGGTCCTCGCGCTCGGCTGGCTGACGACGGTGCGTGGTCTGATCGGCTCGGCCCGTCACGGAGGAACCCCGAAGGCCCGCGTGGCGTAACACACAGCGGCATGGCCCCCCGCATAAAGAGACCGCCGCGCCCGCCCGATAGCCTTCGCCCCATGACCACGCTGCACTCCGTAACGCGACGCCGCGCCGTCGCCACCGCCGGCGCCGTTTCCGCCGGACTGCTCGTCCTGTCGGCCTGTGACAAGCCGACGCCGCTGTCCACGATCACCGTCGGCCGCACCTCGGTCAGCTCCGAGGCCACCTGCGGCGGCGAGGGCAAGGCGCTGAACGCCGCGGCCCTGACGAAGTGCCTGGCCGACAAGGACATCAAGTCCATCGACGTCGACCCGGACGAGACGGTCCGCTTCGGTGTCGACCCCGACGTCGCGGACAAGCGCTGGACCATCCTGATGAACGGTCAGCCGCTCACCGAGGACAGCGACAAGACGTACCGCACCATCCCGGGCAGCGTGTTCTTCAACGCCCAGTACGGCGCCCAGGGCAACTCGACGCTCGTCACCATCAAGGCCGGCGACGGCAAGAAGGACAGCCAGACCGCGACCGGTCTGTGGTCGTTCAAGCTGAAGAAGGACGACTAGTCACGTCCTCCGCCCGCATCCTCGTGGCCACCGCGGTCCCCGCAGAACGGGACGCGGTGGCACGGGCGTTTCCGGAGCCCGGCCGGCCGGTGTCCCTGCCCGGGGCGGAGCTCCACCGCACCGGCGGGGCCTGCGACCTCCTCGCCGCCGGGGTCGGCCCGGCGCTCGCCGCCGCGTCCGTGTCCGCCGCGCTGACCGCCGCGACGCTGGCCGGTGAGCCGTACGGCCTGGTCGTCTCGGCCGGTATCGCGGGCGGCTTCCTGCCCGGGGCGCCCGTCGGCTCGCTGGTCGTCGCGGACCGGATCACCGTGGCCGACCTGGGCGCGGAGAGCCCGGAGGGCTTCCTGCCGGTCACCGAGCTGGGCTTCGGCACCGTCACCCACCGTCCGCCGGACTCACTCGTACGGGCCATCGGGGACGCCGCCGGGGCCCGTACCGGCGAGATCCTGACCGTCTCCACGGTCACCGGCACCGCCGCCCGCGCCGCGGCCCTGCGCGCCCGCCACCCCGAGGCGCTGGCCGAGGCCATGGAGGGTTTCGGGGTCGCCGAGGCGGCCGGCGCGCACGGCACCCCCGTCCTGGAGATCCGCGCGGTCTCCAATCCCGTGGGCCCCCGTGACCGCGCGGCCTGGCGCATCGGCGAGGCGCTGGCCGCGCTGACGGCCGGTTTCGGGAAGCTCGCGCCCCTTCTGGAGAGTTGGAACCGGCATGACCAGTGAGCAGCCGCTGCGGATCGCGTACTCCCCCTGTCCGAACGACACGTTCGTCTTCGACGCCCTCGCCCACGGCCGGGTGCCGGGCGCGCCCGCGCTGGACGTGACGTTCGCGGACATCGACGTCACCAACGGCATGGCCGAGCGGGGCGAGCTCGATGTGCTGAAGGTGTCGTACGCCGTGCTGCCGTACGTCCTCGACACGTACGCGCTGCTGCCGTGCGGGGGTGCGCTGGGCCGGGGCTGCGGCCCGCTGGTCCTGACCCGGGAGGCCGGGCTCGACCTGACGGGGCGCACGGTCGCGGTCCCGTCCGAGAAGTCGACGGCGTACCTGCTGTTCCGGCTGTGGGCGGCGGACACGCTGCCCGGCGGGGTGGGCGAGATCGTGGTCCTGCCCTTCCACGAGATCATGCCCGCCGTACGGGACGGCAAGGTCGACGCGGGGCTCGTCATCCACGAGGCGCGCTTCACGTACCGGAACTACGGTCTGCACAAGCTCGCGGACATGGGCGAGCACTGGGAGTCCACCACGGGCCTGCCGATCCCGCTGGGCGCGATCATCGCCAAGCGCTCCCTGGGCCCGGACACCCTGACCGCCCTGGCGTCCGCGATCCGCACCTCCGTACGCACCGCCTGGGACGCCCCCGAGCTCTCCCGCCCGTACGTCATGGCCCACGCGCAGGAGATGGACCCCACGGTCGCCGACCAGCACATCGGCCTGTACGTCAACGAGTTCACGGCAGACCTGGGCGAGGCCGGCTACGCAGCGGTCAGAGGGCTGCTCACCCGAGCCGCAGCCGAAGGCCTGCTGCCCGCGCTCGGAGCCGAGTCGCTTTCGTTTCCCTGACGGCCGTCGCGGTCAGGGGGATGCTGACGCGCATCCGGGCCGAGGGGCTGGTGCCGCCCCTCGGCCCGGATGCGCCGGCGCTTCCCAGGGGGTCAGACGTCCAGCTGGTCGGCGACCGCGCGCAGCAGGCCGGCGATCTTCTTGCCGGAGGCCTTGTCGGGGTAGCGGCCCTTCTCCAGCATCGGCGTGATGTTCTCGAGGAGGGTCGTCAGATCCTGCACGATGGAGGCCAGTTCGTCGGGCTTCTTGCGCTGGGCCGCCGCGACGGAGGGCGTCGGGTCGAGGAGGACGACGGAGAGTGCCTGGTCACCGCGCTGTCCGGCGACGACACCGAACTCCACTCGCTGGCCCGGCTTCAGGGCCTCGACTCCGGCGGGGAGGACCGAGGAATGGACGAAGACGTCACCGCCGTCGTCACGGGAGAGAAAGCCGAAGCCCTTCTCGCTGTTGAACCACTTGACCTTGCCGGTAGGCACGTCTGTCCTCGTCCTCGTACTCGTCGGAAACTTGCTTCTGGAAAAAACAGCCCTGGAACGGCTCTTGAGAGCAGTCGGGCGGGTCGACCATGACCCGCCGGTACCAAGGCTAATGGTCTTCGAGCGGGTGACAAGACGTCGCCCGGTTGTTCCTTCGCGGTGGGAACTACCCTGGTCCGGTGCGTGACAAAACCCAAACGAATTCCGCCGCTCCCGGTGACCGACTGATCCGTGCCGGAGCCATCGTCTTCTTCGCCGGCGCCGTGGCCACCCTGGTCACGATCGCCCCGCTGCTCCTCGGCACGACGCCTTTCCCGACGTATATGTTCGGACTGAGCATGCTCATGGGCGTCGGATTCCTCGTCGCGGGCGCCGGAGTGCTCCAGTCGATCGCGGCGGGCCGCCGTCAGGCGCGGGCGGGAAATCAGCCCTCGTAGTCCGCGAACCACTCCCCGAACCGGGTCAGATCGTCGAGGACGACGTCCGCCCCGGCCTCGGTCAGCTCCGCCGCGCTGCACGGCCCCGTGGTCACGCCCACCGAGAACGCCTCGGCGAGCCGGGCCCCGCGCACATCCCCCACATGGTCGCCCACGTACACGGACGCGCCGTGCTCCCGCAGCGCCTCCGCCTTCTGCGCCGCCCACAGGTTGCCGATCACCGCGTCGGGCCGCATGCCCAGGTGCTCCATGTGCAGCCTGGCGTTGGGCTCCCACTTCGCGGTCACGACGATCGTCTTCCCGCCGGACCGCCGCACCGCCTCCAGCGCCTCGTGGGCGCCGGGCATCGCGAGCGTGCCGGTGACGGCGTACGCCGGGTAGATCTCGCGGTAGAGGTCGGCCATGGCCGTTATCTCCTCCGCCGGGAACCAGTGCGCCATCTCCTCCGCCAGCGGCGGCCCCAGCCGTGTGACCACCAGATCCGCGTCGACGTACGTCCCGGTCCGCGCGGACAGCTCCGTCCAGCAGGCGTGGATACCGGGCCGGGAGTCGATGAGGGTCATGTCGAGGTCGAAGCCGACGGTACGGGCGCGGGGGGAGGCGACGGTCATGCGGCACATTGTGCCCGGTCGGGCCCCTCGGACCACGGTCTATTTCCGCCGCTGCGACCGCCAGACCAGGAACAGCGCCGACGCCACGGCCGCGCCCCGCACCACCCACGGCCAGGTCTCGCCGATCGCGTCGTTCATGTGCCCCTCGGCGATGGGCGCACCCCAGCGGCCCTCGCTGCGGCCCCACAGCCACACCAGCCCGGCGGCGACGGACAGCCCCGGCAGCCACATGACCGCCAGCTTGGTCTCCCGGTCGGTCAGCCTCCGCGAGACATAGGCGATGGCCCAGCCCGCGACCAGCAGCAGCAGCTTGCCGAGCACCGCGCCGACGACGAGGGCGACCGCGGCGAGCAGCAGCAGGGGGTTGCTCCAGCCGCCGCTGGGGAGGGCGGGCAGGAACCGCCGCCGTGCCTTGGCGGCCGCCTCCGCCCCGGCCTCCCCTCCGGCGGCCTCGGCCGCCTCCTTCGGCGCCTCCGGCTCCTTCTCCGGCCGCGGTGGCCGCGGCGGGCGGAGCATCTCCGGGATCTCGACCCCGCCGACGAACCCGGGCACCTCGTCGCCCATGGCGAACGGATCGGACTCCCGCTCCCACCAGTCGGGCGCCTGCGCCTCGTCGGCGAGCGCCCCCGACCGGGGTCCGGGCACCTTGCCCAGGCCCTGGGGAGCCGGCGGCGGCCGGTCCTCGTCGTCCCGCTGCACGGGCACGGAGGGTGTCGGCGCCTGCGGGGCACCCGCGCCGCTGTCGGCCGCGGCGGCGACGACGTCGTCCGGGCTGCCGAGGCGGTCGATGATGCGGCGGACGGCGGCGGGCGAGTCGACGGTCGCCCTGGACCGGCGCCGGTCGATCTCGTTGCGCAGCTCGGACACGAGCCGCATCCGCGTGGCCGACGACAACTGCTGCTGGTGTGCGACGTCGCCGACGCGGCTCAGATACTCGTAGACGACCTGGTCGCTCTCGATCCCCACGAAAGGCACGGTATCGCGCAGGGGATGCGCGGGTCCCGGGACGCAGCCCCCGGGAACGGCGACCCGCTAACGTGGGCAAGATGAGCACCGAGGACCACCCGGCCCCCCGGTCCCTCGCGGAAGCGCTCCGCGGCAGGGACGACTCCTCCCTGGCCGCCCTCCTGCGCAGCCGCCCCGACCTCGTCACGCCGGTCCCCGGCGACCTCACCCAGCTCGCCACCCGGGCCGGCACGCGTGCCTCCGTCGTGCGGGCGCTGGAGCGGCTCGACCGGTTCGCCCTGCAGACCGCGGAGGCGCTGGCGGTGGCCGCCGACCCGTCGTCGTACGACGAACTGCTCGGCCTGATGGCCGGGGACGCCCGCGACCCGGAGGTGTCGGCCGCGCTGCCCGCCGCCCTCGCGGCGCTGCGCGAGCAGGCGCTGGTGTGGGGCGCCGACGACCGTCTGCGTCTGGTCCGCACGGCCCGTGAGCTGCTCGCCCCGTCGCCGCAGCACCCGTCCCCCACGGGCCTCGGCCCGAGTGTGCGGGAGGCGACGGCGGGCATGTCGCCGGGCCGGATCCAGGAGATCGTGGCGACGGCCGGGCTGCCGTCCACGCACGACTCGGTGTCCGCCGTGGACGCCCTGACCGCGCTCTTCACCCACCGCAGGAAGATGAAGGCCCTGCTGGCCAAGGCCCCGGCGGAGTCCCTGGAGGTGCTGGAGCGGCTGGTGTGGGGCCCGCCGTACGGCCAGGTCACCCATGATCCGGCGCCCCGGCTGCGCTGGCTCCTTGACCGCGCCCTGCTGCTGCCGACGGCCCCCGGCACGGTCGTCCTCCCCCGTGAGGTCGCCCTGCATCTGCGGGCCGGGCGGGCGCACCGGGCGCCGGAGCCGCTGCCGCCCGCCGTGGAGCCGGTCGCCGCCCACCGTCCACAGGTTGTGGACAGTACGGCGGCCGGGCAGGCCTACACCGCGCTGGCGACGGTGGAGGAGCTGCTGAAGGACTGGGACGAGGGCGGCCCCGCGGTGCTCCGGGCCGGCGGGCTGAGCGTGCGGGACCTGAAGCGGACCGCCGTCGCCCTCGACGTACCGGAGCCGGTCGCGGCCTTCTGGGTGGAGCTGGCGTACGCCGCCGGACTGATCGCCTCCGACGGCGAGGCCGACGAGCGGTACGCGGCGACCCCGGCGTACGACGAGTGGCTGGAGCGGCCCGCCGCCGAACGCTGGGCGGGGCTCGCCCAGGCCTGGCTGGCGGCCACCCGGACGTCCGGTGTGGTCGGCGGGCGGGACGCCAAGGAGCGGGCGCTGTCGGCGCTCGGCCCCGGACTCGACCGCTCCGCCGCGCCCGAGGTGCGCCACCGGGTGCTGTCGCTCCTGGCCGCCCTGCCGGAGGGCGCCGCGCCGGACCCGCAGGCGGTCCTGGCCCGGCTCCGCTGGGAACGCCCGCTGCGCGGCCCGCAGAGCTCCACCACCGAGGACGACCTCCGCTCCCGGCTCGCCCGCTGGACGCTCACCGAGGCCGAACTGCTCGGCGTGACCGGACGCGGCGCGCTGTCGGCACAGGGCCGGGCCCTGATCGGCGGGTCACCGGCCGCCCCCGGCCGGCACCCGGAACCGGAGGGCCCCGGCGACAAGCTCCCGGTCCACCACCACCGCACGGCCGCCCCGCTCGCCCCCCTGTCCCCGCCGGAGCAGGCCGTGGCCACCGCGGCCGCCGGCCGCCTCCTGGCCCCGCTCCTGCCCGAGCCCCTGGACCACGTCCTGCTCCAGGCCGACCTCACGGCCGTGGCCCCGGGCCCCCTGCGCCGCCCGCTCGCCGAGGTGCTGGGGGTGCTCGCCGACGTGGAGTCCAAGGGCGGCGCGACCGTCTACCGCTTCACGCCCGGCTCCGTACGCCGCGCCCTCGACGCCGGCCGCAGCGCCTCCGACCTGCACGCCTTCCTCGCCCAGCACGCGCGTACGCCGGTGCCGCAGCCGCTCGCCTATCTGATCGACGACGTGGCGCGCAGACACGGCCAGCTCCGGGTGGGCGCGGCCTCGGCGTACGTCCGCTGCGACGACGACACGGTGCTGAACGAGATCCTCGCCGACAAGCGGGCCGGCGCGCTGCGGCTGCGCCGGCTCGCCCCGACGGTGCTGGCGGCCCAGGCCGATCCCGCGACCCTCCTCGAAGGGCTGCGTGCGATGGGGTACGCCCCCGCCGCCGAGTCCGCCGAGGGAGATGTCCTGATCACCCGCGCCCACGCCCACCGCACCCCGCCCCGCACGGCCCCCGAGCCGGTCCCCGACGGTCCCCCGGTCCCCGACGCGACCCTCCTCACGGCGGCGGTCCGGGCGATCAGGGCGGGCGACCTGGCCTCGACGGCCCCCCGCAAACCCGCGGACACGGCGACCGCCCTCGCCCCCGGGGAGCTCCCCCGCACCAGCTCCGCCGAGACCCTGGCCACGATGCAGGCCGCCGTCCTGACCGGCGAGGCCCTCTGGATCGGCTACGTCAACGCGGAGGGCTCCGCCAGCCAGCGCGTCATCGCCCCCGTACGGGTGGAGGGCGGCTTCGTGACGGCGTACGACCACACGGCGGACGAGGTGAGGACGTATCCGCTGCACCGGATCACGGGGGTGGCGGAACTGGCGGACGATTAGAGCGCCCTCTGGGCCCGCGCCCCCAAGGGGCGCGGGGCTGTATCGATATGCGGCTCCGCCGCGTGGGCGCGACCAGCCACAACGCACCCGCACCCGCACCCGCACCCGCACGACGGCTAACAGTCCCCCACTGCTGAATCCGCGCCCAACCCGAAATGAACCCGCGCGGCACTCTCCAACCCCGCCGACGACACCGCCCCGTCCAACCGAGACTCTGCGAACACGGAGAAGTGGGCCTCCTCCCACTCCGCGTACCCGGCCCCGTCCGGCGGCTCCTCCTGGGACACGACCCGGTATCCCTCCCCGTCCCGCTCCAGCCGCATCACCTGCGGATAGTGCGACCCGGCGCACTCCTGGAGCGCCCCGTCCCGCACCCCGTACTCCACACACATCGTGTCGACCCCGGCCCGCACCCGACGCTCCCCCTCCTCCCGCAGATCCAGCGCCTTCGCCGTGCAGAACCAGCGCGCCCTCAGCCCGGGCTCGCTGTCCCCGACCCCGTCCCCCTGGGACCGCGCGACGAGCCGCTCCTCGATCGCGGGGCGCACGGACGCCCACAGACCGGCGTCCACGGCGCTCGACCCCCGCGCCCACGCCCCGGTCGCCACCAGCACCACCACAGCGCCCACGCCGGGTCCCCAGATGCGTACCGAAGTCACCGCGAGCTCCTCACCGAGCCGCGCGCGTTGCACGGCTTCCCCTGGACAAGACCGTCAAGAGGCGCTCGGGGTTGCACGCGGGATGGGGCACACTGGACGTTTGGCCGCCCCGGAAGGATGTGCGTACCACGTGAACGGACCGCTGATCGTCCAGTCGGACAAGACCCTGCTCCTGGAAGTCGACCACGAGCAGGCCGACGACTGCCGTCGCGCCATCGCGCCGTTCGCCGAGCTGGAGCGGGCGCCCGAGCACATCCACACCTACCGGGTGACCCCGCTGGGCCTGTGGAACGCGCGGGCGGCCGGGCACGACGCCGAGCAGGTGGTGGACGCGCTGGTGCAGTACAGCCGCTACCCGGTGCCGCACGCGCTGCTCGTGGACGTCGCGGAGACGATGGACCGCTACGGCCGGCTGACCCTGTCCAAGCACCCGGCGCACGGGCTGGTGCTGACCACGACCGACCGGCCGGTGCTGGAGGAGATCCTGCGCTCCAAGCGGATCGCCCCGCTGGTCGGCGCCCGGCTCGACCCGGACACGGTCGTGGTGCACCCCTCGGAGCGCGGCCAGATCAAGCAGACCCTGCTGAAGCTGGGCTGGCCGGCCGAGGACCTCGCCGGGTACGTGGACGGCGAGGCGCACCCGATCGAGCTGGCGGAGGACGGCTGGGCGCTCAGGCCGTACCAGAAGCAGGCGGTGGAGAACTTCTGGCACGGCGGGAGCGGGGTCGTGGTCCTGCCCTGCGGGGCCGGCAAGACGCTGGTCGGCGCGGGGTCGATGGCCCAGGCGAAGTCGACCACGCTGATCCTCGTCACCAACACGGTCTCGGCCCGGCAGTGGAAGCACGAGCTGGTGAAGCGGACCTCGCTCACCGAGGACGAGATCGGCGAGTACAGCGGGACGCGCAAGGAGATCCGCCCGGTCACCATTGCCACCTACCAGGTGCTGACGACCCGGCGGAAGGGCGTCTATCCGCACCTGGAGCTGTTCGACTCCCGGGACTGGGGGCTGATCGTCTACGACGAGGTGCACCTGCTGCCCGCCCCCGTCTTCAAGTTCACCGCCGACCTCCAGGCCCGCCGCCGCCTGGGTCTGACCGCGACGCTGGTCCGGGAGGACGGCCGTGAGTCGGACGTGTTCTCCCTCATCGGCCCCAAGCGGTTCGACGCGCCGTGGAAGGAGATCGAGGCGCAGGGCTACATCGCGCCGGCGGACTGTGTGGAGGTACGGGTCAATCTCACCGACTCCGAGCGGCTGGCGTACGCGACCGCCGAGGCGGAGGAGAAGTACCGCTTCTGTGCGACGACCGCGACCAAGCGGAAGGTGACCGAGGCGATCGTGCGGCGCTTCGCGGGCCAGCAGATCCTCGTCATCGGCCAGTACATCGACCAGCTCGACGAGCTGGGCGAGCACCTCGGGGCACCGGTCATCAAGGGCGAGACGTCCAACGCTCAGCGCGAGAAGCTCTTCGACGCCTTCCGGGAGGGCGAGATCAGCGTGCTGGTCGTGTCGAAGGTGGCGAACTTCTCGATCGACCTGCCCGAGGCGACGGTCGCCGTCCAGGTGTCCGGCACCTTCGGCTCCCGCCAGGAGGAGGCCCAGCGCCTGGGCCGGGTGCTGCGCCCGAAGGCGGACGGTCACCAGGCGCACTTCTACTCGGTCGTCGCCCGCGACACCATCGACCAGGACTTCGCGGCCCACCGGCAGCGCTTCCTGGCGGAGCAGGGGTACGCCTACCGGATCATGGACGCGGACGAGCTGCTGGCCGAGGGCTGAGCGGTCACCGCCGGCGGCGGACTCCGGCCTCTTCGCCGTACTCGCCGAGGATGACGACGTCGAAGGCGGCGCCCACGAACACCCTGATCGCATGCAGGGCGTCGCCGACGGGGTGACGGTGGACGTCGGAAAGCGGAGTCGCGCCGGACGGGCGACCGGGGGCTGGGGTGAGGGTCGCTGCACTCATGTCTCCATGGTGCGCCGGACGGCATAAAGGGGGCATCGGTCCCACGGGCGAACCTGCGCTGAACGCACGTACGACTCCCGGCTGACGGACCCCCCTCAGGGAGGCCACGAGATCCCCTAGGGGCTCCCTCGGCCGTGACCGGTGCCCGTCGGGCTGACGGCACGTCATCCAGCGATCGCCACAACAGGCCAGTGAATGCTGGCGATATGCGTTCCGACCTGGTCCGCTCCGCCTTTTTGAGGCTCCGTTTTCCGCTGGGAGTAGCTTCTTTACCGAGCTCCCATCGGAAACTTGAGTACCAGGAGGCCCCCGTTGTCGGCGAGCCGTTCTTCGCAGGATCTGTCGGGTCTGCTGAAACCTCACGCAGCCCGGCTGAAGCTCGAGATCTGGCCGCAGTACGGGCATCCCTGGTGGCCTTTCGATCCGTGGCTCAGCGCGTGCATGCAGGAGGCGTTCGTCGGCGGCCGGTACGGAGCACGCGTCCATCGTCCGCCCGTACGGAAGAACCCGCTGGTCAGGAGATGGCCGGAGCGATCCCCGGAGGAGAGGTTCAAGGAAGAGCTCATGGAAAAGGCCGCCCAGAAGCGGCAGTCGCTGCTCGACCCCGCGTACGACGGCCCGAAGGAAATGACCTGGGAACCCTTCTTCGATCTTCTGGCTCCCGAGGTCGAAGCGTGGCTGCTTAGCGAGGCCACCGACGAAAGGCAGAACGTGCATCAGCGAAGGGATTACATCCTGGGCGCACTCGAGTCCGCCCAGAACAAACTCACCAAACGACGGAAGCAGGTATTCCACCTGAGGGGAATTCTCGACCTTCCGGAAGGGCACTGCGCCACGCTTCTCCAGGTGGAGAAGGCGACCGTCAGCTCCCACCTGTGTCAGGCCTGGGGCCAGCTGAAGACCGAGGGGTGCGACACCGACGGCCTGGCCGCGTTTCTGAAAGGCATGGGCATCGGAGCCAAGCGCCCGGGACCGCCGAGCCGTCCGGAGCCGAGGCACGACTCCGTCCCGCAGGGGGTCTGAGGTGGACAGGACCGGAACCGAGAGGACAGGGAACTGATGGGAACCAGGGCCTGCGGCACCGAGACCGAGAACACCTCCCGTAAATTCCAGGCGTACAGGGGGCCGGCCGTGAGCCGGGAAGCGTTCCAGGAGCGGTACGCGGACGGACTGGCCACCGACATGCGGACCCGGCGCCAGACCGAACGGGAGAGCATCCGCCGACGGGCCGAGCGAGTGCCGAGCGCGGGCCTTCATATCGGCGCGGCCGCCATCGGGCTGACCGGCACGCTGATCCTGCTGGACCGGATCGGGGTGGCGTCGGCGATCGCCGCCAATGTGGGCGGGGCCCTGGCCTCGGCCTACTCGATCGCCCTCGATCTGCTGCGGTCCATGCAGCGGAACGACCCCGGCTGGCGGGACCGCCACCGGATCATCTCGCGGCTGGTGCCGCCTCATCCACTGGACTGACGGCGGGACCGGCCCGGTGCTCTCCAGGATTCCCAGCCTCTTGAGAGCACCGAGCGGACCCGGCGTTCATCCCACCTTCCCGCTGTCACGGAAAGTCACGAAGGATCAGCCCATGGTGCACGTTCTCATGTGCCGCCCCCGCCCCGGCGAAGAAGAGCGAAACGCTACACAACAGGTCGACAAATGCACGGATCGGACACATCGGACCACGGGGCGTGACGCACGACGTCCGGATCACCCCTCCAGGACGGCACCATGACGGCCTCGCTTCAGGCGCTTCCGGTGCGAGGCCTCACGGACTCGCCGCTGGGGGCCGATGTCACGGTCGGCGGCCCCACCCTGCTGGGCGGCATCGACGGGCCGATGTGGGCGGCGATCGCGACGATCGCCGGCGCCCTCGTCACCGTGGCCCTCTTCACCCTTCAGCTGCGCAAGCGCCGCTTCGAGCGGGAGGCCGAGGAGCTCCTGCCCCTGCGCGACCTCCTCTGTTCCACCCTCCTGCTGCTGGACGACCTCGACCGCAGGGAGGCCACCAGGGCCGACCTCGTCCTGCTGCTGGAGAAGCGCAGCCGGATAGACCACGCGGTGGATGCCTGGCCGGGCATCCCGCTCACCCCTGTCGTCGCCCTCATCACGGCCTACGAGACCACCGCCCTGCCCGACCGCCCGCACCGGCTCCGCCCCCGCAAGGACCGCGTGGGCCAGCTGCTCCTGCTCTCCCGCAAGCAGGGTGCGGCCATCGGCGCCCTGCGCACGGCGCTCCTGGAGGCGAAACGGGTGACGGAAGAACTCCGCAGACGGCGATGAGGCAGCGGGCGACCGGGGCGCCCGGGGAAAAGACGTTGGCCGCAGCTTCCTCGTTCCTCTAAAATCTCCGCTCTTGCCCGCCTCCCTCCACGGAGTGCCGCCGCCCGGACGGAAACCGGACGGCATCGCCGTAGCCCACCCCCAGCAGGCCCGGAGGCACCCCCTTGTCCACGTCCGTCCACGACGACCCGCTCGGCCGCGAGCGCGCCCACCTCACCTCCTCCCGGGCCGCCCTGCGGGCCATGCGGGAGGACGTCGAGGCGCTCGACATCAGAGACGTCACCGCGAACTGGGTGAACGCCGAGGTCCTCTCCCGCCAGATCGACGAACGCATCAAGGCGCTCGCCGACCTGAGCGACACCCCGCTGTTCTTCGGCCGCCTCGACTATCTGCACGCCCCGGGCGCCGAACAGGCCGAGGGCGCCGAGGGCGAGCGCTTCTACATCGGGCGGCGGCATGTGCACGACGGTGACGGCGACCCCATGGTCATCGACTGGCGCGCCCCGGTCTCGCAGCCGTTCTACCGGGCCTCGAAGAAGGACCCGATGGACGTCGGACTGCGGCGCCGCTTCGGCTACACCGGCGGTGACCTCACCGCGTACGAGGACGAGCACCTCTCCGACCCGCAGGAGGCGGCCCGCACCAGCAAGCTGCTCCAGCAGGAGATCGAGCGGCCGCGTGTCGGTCCGATGCGGGACATCGTCGCCACCATCCAGCCCGAGCAGGACGAGATCGTCCGGTCCGGGCTCGGCGGGACCGTGTGCGTCCAAGGCGGTCCGGGCACCGGGAAGACCGCCGTCGGCCTGCACCGGGTCGCCTACCTCCTCTACGCCCACCGGGAGCGGCTGGCCCGGACCGGCACCCTCGTCATCGGGCCGAACAAGTCCTTCCTCCACTACATCGAGCAGGTGCTGCCCGCCCTGGGCGAGTTGACGGTCCGCCAGGCCACCGTGGACGACCTGGTCGCGCACGTCGAGGTGCGCGGCACGGACGAGGCGCCCGCCGCGGTCGTCAAGGGCGACGCGAGGCTCGCGGAGGTCCTGAGGCGGGCCGTGTACTCCCATGTGCGGATGCCCACCGAGCCGGTCGTCGTGGTGCGCGGCTCGCGCCGCTGGCGCGTCCCGGCGTACGAACTGGAGGACATCGTCCGCGAGTTGCTCGACCGGAACATCCGCTACGGCGCCGCCCGCGAGGCCCTTCCGCAGCGCATCGCGCATGCCGTCCTGGTGCAGATGGAGCGGTCCGGGGAGGCCCCGGACGACCGGGTGCAGGACGCGGTGGCCCGGGGCAGCGCGGTCAAGGCGGCGGTGAAGGAGGTCTGGCCGCCCGTCGACCCGGCGAAACTGGTGCTGCGCCTGCTCACCGACGCGGACTTCCTCGCCGTCCACGCGGAGGGGATCCTCGACGAGGACGAGCAGAAGACCGTCCTGTGGGCGAAGCCGGTGCGGAGCGTGAAGGCCGCGAAGTGGTCGGCCGCGGACGCCGTGCTGATCGACGAGACGGCCGACATCGTGGAGCGCACGCACTCACTGGGCCATGTGGTGCTGGACGAGGCGCAGGATCTGTCGCCGATGCAGTACCGGGCGGTGGGGCGGCGCTGCACCACCGGCTCGGCGACCGTCCTCGGCGATCTGGCGCAGGGCACCACGCCCTGGGCGACGCGGAGCTGGGGCGAGGCCCTGGCCCACCTCGGCAAGGCGGACGGGGTGATCGAGGAGCTGACGGCCGGTTTCCGCGTACCGACGGACGTCATCACGTACGCCTCCCGGCTGCTCCCGCACATCGCCCCCGGGCTCGCTCCGGTCGCCTCCGTGCGGGAGAACCCCGGGTTCTTCGACCTCCGGCCGGTGGCGGGGGCCGACGACGTGGTCGCCGCCTGCGAGGAGTTGCTGCGCAACGAGGGGTCGGTGGGGCTGATCGCCGCGGACGCGCGGGTGCCGGCGCTGGCGGAGGCGTTGGGTGAGGCGGGCATCGCGTACCTGGACCCCGGTGAGGAGACGACCGCGGAGACCCGGCTGACGCTGGTGCCCGCGTCGCTGGCGAAGGGTCTGGAGTACGACTATGTCGTGCTGGACGAGCCTCGGGCGGTCGTGGAGGGGGAGCCGGACGAGCGGACGGGGTTGCGGCGGTTGTATGTGGCGCTGACCCGGGCGGTGTCGGGGTTGATCGTGGCGTATGCGGGGGAGTTGCCGGCCGAGTTGGGGTGATGTCGGTGGGTGGGTGCGGGTGCGTTCGGGCTGGTCGCGCCCACGCGGCGGAGCCGCATATCGACAGAGCCCCGCGCCCCTAGGTGGGACAGGTCAGCCCCTGTCGAGTACGTGGCGCCAATTGCGTACGGCCTCTGCCGATACCGGCTTCTGCCAGCCCCCGGGCCGCGCCGCTCCTCCGATGTGAAAAGCCGTCACCCCCGCCCTTCTCAGGGCCGGTACATGGTCCAGGCGCAGTCCGCCGCCGACCAGGAGCTGCTGGTCCCCTCCCCGGGTCGCCTCGGCCAGCAGGGTCGGCAGGCCCTCGTCCACGCCCGTGGGCGAGCCTGCCGTGAGGTAGGTGTCCAGGCCGGGCAGGCCGTCCAGCTGCTTGCGTACGGCGTCGCGGTCGGCGGCGTGGTCGAGGGCCCGGTGGAAGGTCCAGGGGCAGCCGTCCAGTGCGGCGACGACCCGTTCCACGGCGCCGAGGTCCACCCCGCCGTCCGCGGCGAGGAAGCCGAGGACGAACTCCTCGGCCCCGGCGGACCGCAACTCGCCCGCGACCCGCACCAGCCGGTCCACGTCCCCCGCCGCGAAGCCGTCCGTCAGGCGGAGCATCACGCGCAGCGGGATGTCGACGGCGGCCCGGACGGCGGTGAGGACCGGCACGGGTGGGGTCAGGCCGTCCGCGGCCATGTCGGTGACCAGTTCGAGGCGGTCCGCGCCTCCGGCCCGGGCCGCGATCGCGTCCTCGGCGTCGAGGGCGATCACCTCCAGCACTGCACGCTCGCTCATGGGACCCCATTCATCGAGAAGCATCACGGAGCATCCGCACAACAGGTCTAGTCCAGTTGTCTAGTCCAATTGCACCATACGTGCGGTCCCCGCGCGAGAATGAGCCCATGGCCGACCTCGACGCCCTGCGCACCCGCTTCGCCCACGCCCTGGAGGCAGCCAGGGCCCCCGCCGCCGGCGGCCCCGACCCCGCGCCCTACGCCGACGCCCTCCTCACCCGCTGGCGGGAACCCCAGCGGCGGTACCACACCGTCGAGCACCTCTCGGCGGTCCTGGACCACATCGACGTACTGGAGGAGCACGCGGACGACCCGGCCGCCGTACGGCTCGCCGCCTGGTTCCACGACGCCGTGTACCTGCCCGACCGCTCCGAGAACGAGGAGCGCTCCGCCCGGCTGGCCGAGCGGGCGCTGCCCGAGGCGGGGGTGGGGGAGACGCGGACCGCCGAGGTGGCGCGGCTGGTACGGCTGACCGTCACCCACGATCCCGCCGACGAGGACCGCGACGGACAGGTGCTGTGCGACGCCGACCTCGCGATCCTCGCCTCGCCGCCCGCCGCGTACGCCGCCTACACGGCCGCCGTCCGCGAGGAGTACCACTTCGTGCCGAACGACGCCTTCCGCGGCGGGCGCGCCGCGATCCTCCGTCAGCTCCTCGAGCTGCCCCGGCTGTTCAGGACGCCGTACGGGGCACGGCAGTGGGAAGCGACCGCGCGCTACAACCTGCGGTCCGAGCTGGAGCTGCTCGCGTCGTGACCCGGATCCCCGGCCCCCGGCTCACCCTCGAAGGGGCCTCCCCCACCGCCCTCGCCGATCTCTGGTCCGGCGGCGACGGCGGCTACGACTGGCTCGGCGGCAGCCCGTACGACGGCACGCGCGACGCCGCCGGCATGGTGTTCCGGGCCCATGAGACCGGCGTCCTGCGGCCCGGCTTCGGGCTCTACGTCGTCGTCCGCAGCGCGGACCGCCGGGCGATCGGCAGCATGGGATTCCACGCCGCGCCCGACGAGGACGGGCGGACCGAGATCGGCTACGACCTCGTCCCGGGCGCCCGCGGCCACGGCTACGCCACCGAGGCGCTGCGCACGCTGGCCGGCTGGGCGCTCGCCCGGGACGACGTACGCCGGCTGTTCGCCACGGTCGAAGAGGGCAACGCCCCCTCCCGCGCCGTACTCGAACGGACCGGGTTCGTCCGGGTCTGGGAGGGCGAGGGCACATACGCGTATGAGCTGCGCGGCTGACCTCGACCTGGCGTAGCCTGGGGCGATCTTCCGCCCTTCGGCTCCCCTCGCACCCCACGCGCTTCGGATAATTCTGGCGTACGCCGGGGGAAGCGGGGGAGCGTCATGAGTCAGAACGGCCCGGCCACGCCACCCGGACCGCCCGTACCGGACCCCCATGCCCGGCGGGGCGTGCTCTGGACCATCATCGGTATCGTGATCAGCACGGTGATCGCCCTGGTGAGCCTCTACTTCCAGGCCCAGCAGTCCAAGGGCGACAGCGCGGACCCGCCGCCCAGCCCCGGCGTCAGCACCCCCGTCGAGTCGACGCCCACGCCGGACGACGAGAGCCCGGACAGCGATCCGCCCTCCCCCACGCCGGACGACTCAGGGCCGGACGACACCGGCCCCTCCCCGTACGCCGACGACGGCCTCACCCTCGCCGAGCACGACCTGCGCGACTCGCTCAACACCGACCAGTGGTCGCGCGACAGCTGCTCGCACACCCTGTGGCAGGGCGCCACGGCCGCCCTGTACTGCACGGTCACCACGGTCGACCAGTTCGGCGTCACCGGCACCGGCAAGGCCAGCGTCGTGATGTACGGGACGAAGACAGACCGGGACAGCGTCTTCCAGAGCTACGCGGGCAGCATGCCCGAAGGGAACTGCGAGTCCCAGATCAACGTGCGCGGCAGCTGGTCCGAGAACAACACCGGCCAGGCGGCCGGCGACGTCGTCTGCTTCCTGTCGACCAGCGGGCAGTACGTCTTCCTGTGCAGCTACTACGACCGCCCCGCCCTGGTCCAGATCACCGGCCCCGACCAGAGCAGCCTCACCACCTGGTGGCACACCATGGAGCCGGTGTTCACCGACTGACCCCGCCCTTGCGCCGGCGCAGCCCCGCCGCGTGCAGCAGCCGCACCACCTCACGGCTGCCCACCTCGACCGCGCCCGCCGCGACCACCTCGGCGTACCGGTGCGACGGGATGTCGTAGTGGTCCCGCTCGAAGGCGCGCCGGGGCACGCCGAGCCCGTCGGCGAACGCGTGCAGTTCGTCGTACGAGACATCGCTGACGAGGTGGGACCACATCCGGCCGTGGCCCGGCCAGTTCGGGGGGTCGATGTAGAGCGTCACGCCGGCCTCATGAGGAACGCGCCCCGCCCGTCGCCGAGCCCAGCGCCCCGACCGCCGCGACCTTCACCCCCGCCAGGTGGCACACCCAGTGCGGATCGGGGCCCAGTTCGGGCTCGACCTCCAGGGCGTGCGGATCGCCGGAGCCGCAGACCGGGCACAGCGGCCAGCGGCCGTACCGTTCGAGGAGCGCGTCCTGCACGTCCTGGGCGACCAGCCCGGCCACGTACGCCATCCCGTCCGGCCACTGCTCCACCCACCAGCGGCGCTGCACGACGGACTCCTCGACCATCGACACCACGTCCGCCGCGGCCACCTCGCCGGAGGCCAGATCGGCCAGTACGAGGGCGCGGGCGGTGTGCAGCGTCTGTTCGAGGGCGCTGACGGAGAGGCCGGGCGGCCCGGCAGCGTGGGAGGGGTCCATGACCCTATTGTGCGCGTGCTTGACCACACCCCGGTGTGAAAATACCTTTCAGAGGTGACCCAGGAAGTGAAGGAAACCTTCGCGCAGGCAGCCTTCCGTCCGGCGCCCGGCGCGCTCGCCAGCAAGGTCCGCACCCTCGCGCCCTCCCTGACCCGCTCCATGCAGCGCGTCGCCGAGGCCGTCGCGAACGACCCGGCCGGCTGCGCCGCCCTCACCGTCACCGGGCTCGCCGAACGCACCGGCACCAGCGAGGCCACCGTGGTCCGCACCGCCCGCGTCCTCGGCTACCCCGGCTACCGCGACCTGCGTCTCGCCCTCGCGGGGCTCGCCGCCCAGCAGCAGTCCGGCCGCGCGCCCGCCCTCACCACCGACATCGCCGTCGACGACTCCCTCGCGGACGTCGTCGCCAAACTCGCCCACGACGAGCAGCAGACCCTCGCCGACACCGCCGCCTTTCTCGACACCGCCCAGCTGGAGGCGGCGGTTCATGCGGCGGCGGGCGCGCGGCGGGTCGACGTGTACGGCGTCGGCGCGAGCGGGCTCGTCGCCCAGGACCTCACCCAGAAGCTGCTGCGGATCGGGCGCGTGGCCCATGCGCACAGCGACCCGCACCTCGCGGTGACGAACGCGGTCCAGCTCGGCGCGGGGGACGTCGCCGTCGCGATCACGCACTCCGGGTCGACCCGGGACGTCATCGAGCCGCTGCGGGTGGCGTTCGAGCGCGGGGCGACCACGGTCGCCATCACCGGGCGGCCGGAGAGCCCCGTCACCCAGTACGCCGATCACGTCCTCACCACCTCGACGGCACGGGAGAGCGAGCTGCGGCCCGCGGCGATGTCCTCCCGGACCGGGCAGTTGCTGGTCGTGGACTGTCTGTTCGTGGGCGTGGCCCAGCGGACCTACGAGGTGGCGGGTCCCGCGCTGGCCGCGTCGTACGAGGCGTTGGCCCACCGGCACAGGTAGTGGTGTTGCACCGGACCCGCGTCAGAAAGATCGGAAAGAACCGACTGCCATGACCCCCGCCTCTTCCCCCGCCTCTTCCTCCGCCTCTTCCTCCGCCTCTTCCTCCGCCTCTTCCTCCGAGGCTCTGCGACATCAGCTCTCCTCCCTCACGACCGAGGCCTTCCGGCCCGAGCTCGCCGACATCGACCGGCTCGCCACCCTCGATCTGGCCCGGCTGATGAACCGTGAGGACGCCGGGGTGCCGGCGGCCGTCGCCGCCGAGCTGCCCCGTATCGCCGCCGTGATCGACGCCGTCGCGGAGCGGATGGCGCGCGGCGGGCGGCTGGTCTACGCGGGCGCCGGGACCGCCGGACGGCTCGGTGTGCTCGACGCCTCCGAGTGTCCGCCGACCTTCGACACCGCCCCCGGGCAGGTCGTCGGCGTCCTCGCCGGCGGGCCCCCGGCGATGACCACCTCCGTCGAAGGGGCCGAGGACTCCCCCGAGCTGGCCGTCACCGACCTGGCGGCCCTCCGGCTGACCGCCGACGACTCGGTGATCGGCGTCTCCGCCTCCGGCCGTACCCCGTACGCGCTCGGCGCGGTGGAGTACGCCCGGTCGCGGGGCGCGCTGACGGTGGGGCTGTCCTGCAACGCGGGCAGCGCGCTGGCGGCCGCCGCCGAGCACGGGATCGAGGTGGTCGTGGGGCCCGAGCTGCTCACCGGGTCCACCCGCCTCAAGGCGGGCACCGCGCAGAAGCTGGTGCTCAACATGGTGTCGACGATCACGATGATCCGGCTGGGCAAGACGTACGGGAACCTGATGGTCGACGTCCGCGCGTCCAACGACAAGCTGCGCGCCCGCTCGCGGCACATCGTCGCGCTGGCGACCGGCGCCGGGGACCGGGAGGTCGAGGCGGCGCTCGCGGCCACCGACGGCGAGACCAAGCAGGCGATCCTGGTGCTGCTGGCCGGGGTCGACGGGGTGGTGGCCGCCCGCCTTCTGGAGGAGTCCGGCGGTCATCTGCGTGCCGCGCTCGCCGCGGCGGCCGGCTGAGCCGCACGCTCGGTGGGTGAGCACCCCGAAGGACAGCGCCCATGACCTCGCCGCCGCGATCCTCCCCCTGGTCGGCGGCCCCGCGAACGTCACCTCCGTCGCCCACTGCATGACCCGCCTCCGCCTCACCCTCACCGACCCGTCCCGGGCGGACGAACCGTCCCTGTGCGCCCTGCCCGGCGTCCTCGGTGTCATCACGGCCGGCGCCGCCTGGCAGGTGGTACTGGGCCCGGGGGTGGTGGCCCGGGTGACGACCGCATTCGAACACCTGATGGAAACGGGGCGGCTGGCCGCGCGGGGCGCAGTGGTGCGGGAGGAGCGGGGGCGGCGCAACGCCACCCCCTTCAAGTCCGCCCTGCGCCGCCTCGCCGCCGTCTTCGTCCCGCTGATTCCCGCGCTGATCGGCTGCGGCATCCTCGCGGGGCTGGGCGGTCTGCTCGTCAACGCGGGCCTGCTGCCCGGGCTGACGCCCGCCCTGGCCGCCGTCGCCTCCGCCTTCATGGCGCTGATCCCCGTGTTCGTCGGCGTCAACACGGCGAAGGAGTTCGGCGGCACCCCGGTCCTCGGCGGTGCGGTCGCGGCGATCGTCGTGTTCCCCGGGGTGGCGAAGGTGACGGCGTTCGGGGTGCAGCTCTCCCCCGGCCAGGGCGGGGTGCTCGGCGCGCTGGCCGCGGCCCTGCTGGCGACCCGGGTCGAACGGTGGTGCCGGGGCAGGGTCCCGGACGCCCTGGACGTCCTCCTCACCCCCGCCGTCACCGTCCTCGTCGCGGGCCTCGGCACGCTGTACGGGATCATGTACGCGGCCGGCGCGGTCTCCGCCGCGATCGGTACGGCGGCGAACTGGCTGCTGGCCACCACGGGCGCCGCCGCCGGCCTGGTCCTGGGCGGCCTCTTCCTCCCCCTGGTGATGCTCGGCCTCCACCAGGCCCTGATCCCGATCCACACCACCCTCATCGACCAGCAGGGCTACACCGTCCTGCTCCCGGTCCTGGCGATGGCGGGCGCGGGCCAGGTCGGCGCGGCCGTCGCGGTGTATGTCCGGCTGCGCCACGACACCTCCGTCGGCACCTCTCTCAGCACTTCTCTCAGCACTTCTCTTAGCACCTCTCTCCGTACGACGATCAGATCGGCGCTCCCCGCGGGGCTGCTCGGCGTCGGCGAACCCCTCATCTACGGCGTCTCCCTCCCCCTCGGCCGCCCCTTCCTGACCGCCTGCGCGGGCGGCGCGGCCGGCGGAGCCTTCATCGGCTTCTTCGCGATGCTCGGCGACCGGGTCGGCGCGACCGCCATCGGCCCCTCGGGGTGGGCCCTGTTCCCCCTGCTCGCGGGGAACAGGGGGCTGGGCGTCACCGCCGCGATCTACGCGGGCGGCCTTCTCACGGGCTACACCGTCGGTTTCGCGGCGACCTACGCCTTCGGCGGCGTGCGGGCAGCGGCAACAGCCGCGGCCGCTACCGGTGGCGTGCCGTGTGACCCGACACCTTCCCGATCCAGCTGATGAAGTCGCCCGGGTCCAGGTCGGTGCCATGGCCGGCGTCCCAGTAGTACGCCGCGTTCACGTCGTCGCCGAGGCCGGTCAGCCGGGTGGCGAGGTTGGCGGCCACGGAGAGCGAGGTGTCGGTGTCCTTGGTGCCGAGGCGTATCCACCAGTGCTTGGCGCGGTGGGGGTTGGCCCGGCCGGCGAGGTGGTGCATCGGGTTCATCAGCCGCAGCTTGTCCGGGAGGTCGGCGTCCAGGCGGGCGCTGTCGCCGGCCGCATGGCGGAGGCTGTAGAGGGTGAAGTGCCGGGCCCGGGTGGTGCCGGTGCCGTAGAGGTTGCACTCGGGCGTGGACAGGTCGAACGCGTCGAACGACGGGGCGTTCTTCTTGCGCGCGCCGACATGGGTGAGGAAGTCGGCCCAGGTGAAGGTGGCCTTCCCGGCGGACCAGGTGAGGAAGGGGTGCGCGGTGAGGTAGGCGGCGCGGGCCGGGTCCGACAGGGCCGCCAGGTACGTCGTGGCGGACGGCTGGAGGAACGTCTCCAGGAGGTAGGTGTCCAGGTTGCGGGTGGTGAGCGTGCCGTAGCCCCGGGCGCGCAGGTGGAGGGAGGCGACGTAGTCCGTGTACTGGGCCCTGAGGCCGGCGGAGACCGTGGCGTCCACGGTGGCGCCGGAGGCGAGCGGGTTGCCGCCCCAGTTCCACTCGTAGGCGGCGTCGGCGTGTTCCAGGTCGGTGATCGGGCACCAGTCGCCGCTGGCGAAGACGGCGTCGCCGGCGTCGGCCGCGCCGATCTCCTCCAGATAGGGCGTGTAGAGCGGGCTGTCGCCGGAGGCGCCGAGGAGGGCGGAGAGGGCGCCGCCCGCGCTGACGCCGGAGGAGACGATCCGGTCCACGTTCCCCGGCACCCGGCCCCGGTTGTACTTCAGGTACCGCACCGCCGCCTTGAGGTCGACGATCGCTGCGGGCGCGGTGCCGTAGTACACGCCGTCGGCGTCGACGAGGGTACGGCCGCGCGCCCCGGGCTCCACGACGACGTACCCGGCGGCCAGCGCGAGGCCCTGCCGGCTGGTGCCGCCGCCCATGCCGGACGCGCCGATCCCGGTGGCGTTCGCCACGGACGACGGCATGTATCCGCCGATGGCGTTGGCGAGCAGCACGGGCGCGTCGGAGGCGTCGACGGCGACCCCGTCGATCGCGACCGGGACGCTGATGTTGAGGGACTGGTAGGTGGTGTCGACGGGCCGGGCCACATAGCTGGCGACCTTGAAGAACCGGTAGGTCACGCTGTGGGCGGTGCCGGTGGTGTCGGTGAGGGAGATCGTCTGCTCGGTGTAGGAGGACGGGTCGAAGACCAGGGAGGAGTCCCCGGCCGCCGCCCTCGGCGCGGTGCCGCTCGCCGCGCGCGCGGCGCCGGCGAATCCCACGGTCGGCGCCGCGGCGGCACCGGTCAGCCCCAGGACCACAGTTCTGCGCTTCACTCGCTTCACTTCCGTCTCTTCTGTAGGCAGCACTTACCCGACGGCCCTTGCTATCACCGCCCACTCCGGATCGTCATCAAAATTGTCAACAATCATAGGTTGCTGCGCACAGGTTGGCCGAGAGCCACCGCCCGCCGCGCCCGCCCTACCCTGGGTGCCATGAACCACGCCCAGTCCACCGCCCTGGGCCGTGCCCTCCGACTGCTCGGGGAGCACGGCGAGGCCCTGTCCGCCGACACCCCCGACGCCCGGCTGCACGAGGTCAAGGCCGATCTGCGGCGCGCCCTGGAACTGCTCGACGAGAGCGTCACCAGCGCCGCGCCCACCACCCGGTGCGCCGAGCATCCCCACGGCCCCGTCGACGAGGCCGCCCCCGATCTCTGCCTGCTCTGCGAGACCCGGCGACGGGCGGCCCGCCGGGCCGAGTTCAACGGCCCCGCCCCGCAGGGCGCGCCCTCCTCCCCCGCCCCCACCCGCTACGGCAGCCGCGGCGACCGCCCCCAGCCCCAGCAGCGCTGGCTGCCGGAGCTGTGGAACGGCCAGGAGTGGCAGCTGTGCGGCACGCCCCGGCGCGACCGGCACGAGGCCGAGCTGTACCTCGCCGCCCTGCGCCGCGGCTCCCGCCCCGCCATGGCCTACCGCCTGGTCCACGAGTTCACCGACTACGAGGTTTTGCGCATCTGGGGCACCCCGGTGAAGGTCGACATCGAGCCCCTGGGCAACCTCTAGCCGCCCAGCAGCGGCAGCGGCGGGAAGTGGCGGCCTCGACCGCACCCGAGGGGGACTTCACCCGATCGTGTGATCGTCGGCTTACGCGCTTGCGGCGTTCCGGACAGACCGGGCTACGGTGAGGGGGCGATCTGGGACGCCGGGTGCGGCGCCAGCGTGCAGGGCCCCTGCTCCACCAGCGAGATGGTTCAGGGCCTCCCTCTCGCCTCTGGCCGCTCCACAAGGCCAGGTCGTCAGGGACTCCGCCCTCCCGGAGCCGGACCACGGACGCGATCCGTGTCGCCGCCCGGGCTGCGAAAGCGGACGACCAGTGCGCTCAGGACCGTTCGGGGCGTGCCGGTGTGCGCACTCACCTGTGCTCACCGCCCAGGAACGGTATGTGGAACAGCCAGTCCTACAGCGGACGCGCTCGGACCACTCCGCCGGGCCCACCTCCGGGTGAGCCCGGCGGAAAACCCGCCCAACCTGCGCCTCCCCGCCCGGCGCGAACATCCGCAGCACACCGGCGGCCTGTTCCTCCGTCACCTTTCCCAGCAGCCCCGCCAGGACCAGGAACAGCCGGTACTCCTGCGCGTTGTGCCCGACGACCAGCTCGATGTCACGGCCCGCGCCCGCCGCCAGCGCCTCCCAGGGGGTCACCGGCAGCACCTCGCCGTCCACCACCGGGGAGAACGGGGTGACCGTGGGCGCCACCTGCCCCCAGCGGTCCACGCGCTGCGCCATCTTCGCGCTCAGCGCCGCCCCGGCCTCGGGCAGCTCGCGCGGGTCGACGGTCGCCAGGTCCGCGGCCGTCGGGCGCAGCCCCGCCTCGGCGGCGATCGCGGTGGCGAGGTCACGGGCCAGGGCGTCGGAGAAGAACGTGCCGGGCACGCTCTGCGCGACGGCCCGCCCGAACAGCCCCCGGGCGGACGGCATGGCCAGCAGCGACGCCACCGAACCGGCCCCCGCCGACTCGCCGAACACGGTCACCCGGCCCGGATCCCCGCCGAACGCCGTGATGTTGTCCCGCACCCATTCCAGCGCGGCCACCTGGTCCAGCAGCCCCCGGTTCGCGGGCGCCCCCTCGATCCGCGCGAACCCCTCTATGCCGACGCGGTAGTTGAGGGTGACGACGACCAGATCACCCGCGTGGGCCAGCTGCCGGGCGTCGTAGCCCGGGCTGCCGGAGTGGCCGAGTTTGTACGCGCCGCCGTATATCCAGACCATGACCGGCCGGCCGCCCCCGGCGTCCGCCTCGGGCGTCCACACGTTCACCGTCAGCCAGTCGTCGCCCGTCGGGGCGTCCAGCACGCCGGTCCGTCCCTGGATGCCGGCCTCCTGCGGGGGCGGCGGGCCGAAGGCGAACGCGTCGCGCACGCCGTCCCACGGGCGGGGCGGTCGCGGGGCCTGGAAGCGGGCCTCCCCCACCGGCGGGGCGGCGAACGGGATGCCGCGGAAGACCGTCACACCGTCCTCGCGGCGGCCGCGCACGGCTCCGGCGGTGGTCCGCGCGACGAGGGCTGGCTCGGCTGTCGTCATCGATCACTCCTGTAGTCGCTGGCTGTTCGGGAAACGGGCGGTGCCCGGCGAAAGTGCCGAAGACGGCCGACACCCCTCGTGTGGGTGACGGCCGCCTCCGGCGGTCGGGTCGGGGCTCACGCCTTGACCGGCGTGGCCTCCTCGGCGTCTTCGACCACCGAGAGCTGCGCGGGGGCCTTGCGCTTCGGGATGAAGCTCGCCAGGAAGAAGGCGAGGAGTGCGGCGCCCGCGCCGATCGCCATGATGACCTTGAAGCCGTTCTCCGACGGAAGGGCGTACCCGCCGAAGTCCGTGGTCATCTGGGCGAGGATCACACCGGCGATGGCGCTGGCGAAGGACGTTCCGAGCGAGCGCATCAGGGTGTTGAGGCTGTTGGCCGCACCGGTCTGCGAGGGGTCGACCGCGCCCATGATCAGGGCGGGCATGGCGCCGTAGGTGAAGCCGACACCGGCGCCGATGATGCAGGACACCAGGACCAGGTGCCAGACCTCGCTCATCAGGACGATGTTCAGGGCGTATCCCGTGGCCACGATCAGCGCGCCGATCATGAGCGTCACCTTGGGCCCCTTGGCCTTGGTGATCCCGGCGGAGACCGCCGACATGATCATCATCACGAAGCCCTGCGGGGCGAGCACCAGACCGACCGTCAGCATCGACTTGCCGAGGCCGTAGCCGGTCTGCTCGGGCAGCTGGAGCAGCTGGGGCAGGACCAGGGACATCGCGAACATCGAGAAGCCGAGGGCGACCGAGGCGAGGTTGGTGAACAGGACCTGGGTCTTCGCGGTGGTGCGCAGGTCGACCAGCGGCTGCTTGGCCTTCAGCTCCCACCAGCCCCAGGCGCCCAGGATCAGGACGGCGGCGGCACCGAGGCCCAGCGTGGTCCCGGACGTCCAGCCCCAGTCGGCGCCCTTGGACACGGCCAGCAGCAGCGCGACCAGGCCGGCCGACAGCCCGAGCGAGCCGACGAGGTCGAAGCGTCCGCCGGAGCGGTTCTGCGACTCGGGCACGAAGACCAGCACGAGCAGGAGGGCGACGACGCCGAGGGCCGCGGAGGTCCAGAACAGGACGTGCCAGTCCCAGTTGTCGGCGATGAACGCGGCGGCGGGCAGTCCGAGCGCACCGCCGACACCGAGCGAGGCGCTCATCACGGCCGTGGAACCGGCGAGTTTGTCGGCGGGCACGGTGTCCCGCAGGATGCTGATGCCGAGCGGCACCACGGCGGCGGCCAGACCCTGGAGGGCGCGGCCGACGATCATCGGGACGAGCGAGTCGGCGAGGGCGCAGACCAGCGAGCCGGAGATCAGCATCAGGATGCTGACCACCAGCATCCGCCGCTTGCCGACCATGTCGCCGAGCCGTCCGACGACCGGGGTGGCGACGGATGCCGCGAGCAGGGTGGCGGTGACGGCCCAGGCGGTGTCGGACGCCGGCGCGTCCAGCAGCTTCGGCAGTTCGGGAACGATCGGGATGACCAGGGTCTGCATCAGCGAGACGACGATCCCGGCGAGGGCCAGCACCGCCACCACGGCGTTCGACCTCGGCGGGGCGGATGTCCCCGCCGCGGCGGGTCGGGCAAGGGCGTCGGACATGACAGGGCCTCCGTCGGATGCGCAGGGAACGAGGAAGAGGGGCAAGCACTGGTGAACTGCTTGACTCAAGCAAGCTTATGCAGATTGATTGAGTTAAGCAAGCTAAATCCGCCACCAGTGCCCCGCACATCCCGCACCACGGCTCAGCCGTGCCGCGCGATGATCTCCCGGGTCCGCTCCTCGTCCAGCTCGTACACCAGCTCATGGGCCCGCGGATCGCGCGCGTGGAACGTGTGGAACATCGGCCCCTCCGCCCCGCCCAGCTCCACCAGCGAGGCCGACGGACCGCGCACCGCCCGCTCCGTCCCGGGCGCGGTGGTCAGATCGATCCGGTTGACGATCCCGGGCGTCACCCACACCGGCACCGAGGCCAGGAACCCGCAGAGCTGGAGGTGGTAGTGCCCGGTCAGCAGGACCCGTACGTCACTCCCCCGGATCACCGCAGCCAGCTCGCCGGCCTCCCGCAGCCCGAAGACCCGCTGGGTCGCCGAGAGGGCGAGGCCGATCGGCGGATGGTGGAAGGCGAGGACGGTGCCGTGCCCGGCCGGCGTGCTCAGCACGCCCCGCAGCCACTCCAGCTGGGCCGCGCCGACACGGCCGTACACCTTGCCCGGGACCAGCGAGTCGAGCGTGACGAACCGCCACCCGCCGACCTCGCTGACGGCGGCCCGCTCCTCCCCCGGGAACGCGACGGCTCCCTCCGGGTGCCCGCTGCCCAGCACCTTCGCGAAGGCGGACCGCTCGTCGTGGTTGCCGGTGGTGTAGAAGACGGGCGCGCCGAGAGGGCGCGCGAAATCGCCGACGAGCGCGCGGACGGTGGCGTACGCCTCCGTCGCGCCGTCGTCGGCGAGGTCACCGGTGACGACGACGGCGTCCACGTCCCGCACCTGCCGGAGCTCGCCCAGCATCAGCCGCAGGGAGTCGACGGCGCCGTCCTTCCCGATGTGCGGGTCCGAGAGATGAAGGATCCTCATCTCCCGGACCGTACCCGCGCGTCGCCCGGCGAACCGGGGTTCAGCTGAGGGTGTTCAGCGCGGCGGCGTCGTATGCCTTCAGCTCGTCCGTGCGCCCCGCGAGGACCTTGGCCGCCCACTCCGGGTCCTGGAGCAGCGCGCGCCCCACGGCCACCATGTCGAACTCGTCGCGCTCCAGGCTGTCGAGGAGGTCCTCGATGCCCTTGACCGGCGAGCCCTCACCGGCGAAGCCCCGGATGAAGTCGCCGTCGAGACCCACCGAGCCGACGGTGATGGTGGTCTTGCCGGTGAGCTTCTTCGTCCAGCCCGCGAGGTTGAGGTCGGAACCCTCGAACTCCGGGATCCAGTAGCGGCGGGTGGAGGCGTGGAAGGCGTCGACACCGGCTGCGGCCAGCGGCGTGAGGATGGCCTCCAGCTCCTCCGGGGTCTCGGCGAGGCGGGCCTTGTAGGCCTCCTGCTTCCACTGCGAGTAGCGGAAGATGATCGGGAACTCGGCGGAGACGGTCTCGCGGACGGCCGCGACGACCTCGGCGGCGAACGTCGTACGGGCCACCGCGTCACCGCCGTAGGCGTCGGTACGGCGGTTCGTGCCGGCCCACAGGAACTGGTCGACGAGGTAGCCGTGGGCGCCGTGGATCTCGACGCCGTCGAACCCGATGCGCTCGGCGGCGGCCGCGGCCTCGGCGAACGCGCCGATGACGTCGTCCAGGTCGCGCTGGGTCATCGCCTTGCCGGTGCCCTCGGTGCCGTCCATGCGCAGCCCGGACGGGCCGACGGCCGGGGCGTCCGCGTACGGCGGCTCGCCCTGCTTGCGGACCATGCCGATGTGCCACAGCTGCGGCACGATCGTCCCGCCCGCCGCGTGCACGCCCTCGGCGACCTTGGCCCACCCCGCGAGCTGCTCCTCACCGTGGAACCGGGGCACCCGGTCGCTCTGCCCGGCCGACTCGTGTCCGACGTACGTCCCCTCGGTGACGACCAGACCGACGCCGGCGGCGGCGCGGCGGGAGTAGTACGAGACCACGTCCTCGCCCGGGATGCCGTCCGGGGAGAACATCCGGGTCATCGGCGCCATCGCGATCCGGTTCGGGACGGTCAGACCGTTGATGCTCACCGGCCGGGAGAGGATCTCGGCGGCGCGGGTGGGGGTGGGCTCGGTGACGCTCACGCGGGGGGCTCCTCGTGAAGAATACGGCCTTGAAGACCGATCGGTATGTGCACATGCATCGAGTGACTCTGCAACGAGAACTACCGCGCCGCCCTTCCCATTCCGGCCGCACCCCGGAACGCCCTGTGATCCCGGCCACGCGGGGGCGTTGTCAGTGGTGCCGGTTAGCGTTTCCGCATGGGAGACACGAGGTGGGCGGGAGGTCGCGGTGCTGGTCCGGATGAGCGCATGACGGGGCCCGAACTGGTGGACACCTCCGAGCTGGAGCGGTCCTCCGTGGTCGCCAACAACACCATGAACCGCGAACGCGGGCTGGCCGGGGTGAACAGCTACGCCCGCGAACTGGGCCTCGACCCGCGGGCCTGGCTGCTGGACCGCCGCCCCGGGGCACGTGCGTGGCTGGACCTGTGCAGCGGCGAGGGCCGGGCCCTGCGGGAGGCGGCCCCGGCCCTGCCCGCCGACGCGGTCCTCACGGGCGTGGACCTGGTGGGCCCGCCGCGTCCCCTGCCGACTCCACCCGCCCTGGAGGAGATCACGGCGTCGGTCTCGACCTGGGCGCCGACCCGCCCCTACGACCTCATCACCTGCGTGCACGGCCTGCACTACGTGGGCGACCAGCTGGGCCTGCTCGCCCGGGCCGCCTCCTGGCTGACGGAGGACGGACTGCTCCTGGCCCACTTCGACCCGGAGTCGATCCGCCACCCGGACGGCGGGCCGGCGAAGAGACAGGTACTCGCCGCACTCCGCGCGGCGGGATTCACGTACGACGCCCGCCGCCACCTGCTCACCCTCCGGGGCGCCCGCAGGCCCGCCCTCCCCTTCACCTACCTGGGCGCCGATCCGACGGCCGGCCCCAACTACACGGGCCAGCCGGCGGTCGGCTCCCACTACGCCCGGACGGTCACAGATACGGCCGGGTGATCAGCTCGATGGCATGACCGGCGGGGTCCTTGAAGTAGACCCCCCGGCCGCCGTGTTCGTCGTTGATCTCGCCGGGCCGCCGCATCTGCGGATCGGCCCAGTGCACGACACCCTGCTCGCACAGGCGCCGGTACGCCCGGTCGAAGAGCTCGTCGTCGATGAGAAAGGCGTAGTGCTGCATCTGGATGTCCACCGGCGGCTCGGCGAACTGGAGCAGGACACCGTCGTCGAGCTGGATGTTGGTGAAGGGACCCCACGAGGGGGCTTCCGCCAGCTCCAGCAGCTCCCGGAAGAACCGGGCCGACTCGGTGCGGTCCTTGGCGGCGATGATGGTGTGGTTGAAGGTGACTGCCATACGACTGACCTCGCTTTGTACTCGACACGAAGAGGGGTTCTCGGTGCACGAGCACTGCGGCGGTCCGCGGGCGGTCAGCTCTCCACCGGATCGCCCATCCGTGAGTGGCGCGAGGCCGGTCCGGTGTTCATGTCAGGAACCCTACCGGTTGCGAGGCCGCCCCGGTTGAGCAGACGCACCCGCTCCCTCAACTCGTCGGCGGCGGACGCCTCGCCGGTCTCCTCCGGCCCGGGGCGTCCCGCCAGGGCATCGGCGAGCCGCGAGGCCACGACGAAGTTGCAGCGCCCCAGGTCGATCAGGGCGAACCGCTCGTCCTGCGCGGCCGACACCGGGTCCAGCCGGACGGAGGGCAGCCGCACCCCCGCGTCCCGCAGGGCGGTGTGCAGCCGCGCCAGAGCCTCGGGGGCGGTCCGGGCAGGTGTCGTGTCCATGGGCGCCACTTCCTCCACGCTGAGTATTCGCTTTCACCACACAGCGTGTCCGCCCGCTCCCTAACCTGACCAGGGACGGCGTCCCAACAACCTCGTTCGTTGGACAAGGGAGGTGCCATGCCCGAACCGAAGGGCCTCGACCCCTCATCGTCCCCACGCGCGCTGCTGGGCGCGGAGTTGCGCCACGCACGGGAGAGGAAGGGGCTGAGCCAGGCCGACCTGGGCGAACCCCTCTTCGTGAGCGGTTCGTTCATCGGCCAGCTGGAGGCCGGGACGCGCCGCCTGCACCTCGAATACGCCGTCCAGATAGACGAGATCCTGGGCACGAACGGCTTCTTCGCCCGCAACTGCCGGGCCCTGGCCAAGTCGAAGTACCCGGACCACTTCGCGGAGGCGGCGGAGGCGGAGGCGGTCGCTACGGCGATCAGGCAGTACGCCCAGATCCTGATTCCGGGACTACTACAGACCAGGGCGTATGCGGAGGCCGTGTTCCGTGCCTACAAACCCACAGCTCAGGACGCCGAAATCGATGACTTGGTGGCCACTCGGCTGGAACGCGCGCATCTCCTCGACGATCCAACAACGCCGTTGTTGTGGGCGATCCTCGATGAGGCGGCGCTGCGTCGAGTGGTCGGCGGCAGGGCGGTGATGGCCGAGGCCGTCCGCCACGTACTGAGCCTTGCCCGGCAGCGGCGGATCATCGTGCAAGTGCTGCCGTTCGGGGCCGGTGCACACGCCGCGATGGACGGCCCGCTGAAACTCATGGAGTTCAAGGACGCGCCACCGCTCTCCTTCGTGGAAGCGCCGGACATGGGAAAGCTGCTGGACGATCCCGCCACCGTCGCCCGCCACATCCTGATGTTCAACCTCCTCCAGGCCACGGCGCTTTCGCCGCAGGATTCGCTGGCCCTCCTGGAGTCGGTGGCGCAGGATTACGAGCATGGAGAACAGCACCCATGAGGTCCTGACCTGGCACAAGTCCAGCTACAGCGGCGGCCAGGGCGGCGACTGCCTCGAAGCCGCCCTCACCCACCCCACCCTCATCCGTGACTCCAAAGCGCCGCACGGCCCGAGGCTCGCGTTCCGGCCGGAGGCCTGGGCGGCGTTCGTCCAGCACATCAGCCACTGAAACCGCTCCCGAAGCTCAAGCGCCCAGCTCCGAGCGCTCTTTGCTGGGAATGGGTGGAGGGCCTCAACCCACCCTCCCCCCCTTCGAGTTGACTTTCGGCGACCGAGTTGCGACGGACAGTCACGGACCTCTAGCGTGCGCATAACGCAACAGCCCCCGACAAGTGCTAGCAACACCTGCGGGGGCTTAACCAACGCGATCAAAGAAAGTGATCCCGTGGCTGCCGCCAAGACTAGTACTGCCCCCCTCCCCACGCACTCTTACCCGCACCCAATGGCCAATCCGGGTTACGGAAAGCGCTCCGCGCCGGACCAACTCCGCCGCACCGCACACGACTTCGCACACCTCCCGCCCCGAGAAGCCGCCATCGCCGCGTACGTCGACCGGCTCCCCGAGGGCGCCGACATCTCCGTGAAGACATTGGCGAAGACGACGCCGTACGGCCAGTGCGCACTGCGGACCGCGCTCAACAGGATCCAGGCGGCCGGACATCTGAGGCGGGGTCGGGAGCGGGTGGAGGCCGAGGACGGCGGCTCGCGCTGGATCACCCGATCGTGGTGGTCCCGTACGGCACGTGACGACGGCTGGTGGGCGGGCTTCACGCGCGGCGAGGTACCGGAGGAGGACCCCCCTCCGCCCCCTCCCACCCGCTCCCGCGCCCACATCCTCCTCGCGGCCCTGGGCCGCAACACGCCGTGCCTGTCCCTGTCCGCCGCCGATTGCGTGCGGCTCGCTCCGCTGGTGGAGGAGTGGTTCGCGCGCGGCGCCGGCGAGGAGACGATCGTGGCCACCCTCACCGCCGGTCTGCCGACACCGGTCCACAGCCCCGCCGCCCTCCTCCACCGCCGCCTGACGGACAAGCTGCCGCCACCACCTCCGGCCCCACGTCCACCCCGTCGGGTCATGGAGTGCGCGGAGTGCGGGGTGCCGGGTCATCCCGATGCCCTGCCGGGCGGCTTGTGCAACGGCTGCCGAGACCAACCCGCCCCCACGCGCGCCACCGCACCCCTGCCCGCCCCGGCGATCCATGCCCTCGCCGACGGGATCCGTGCCGCAATGTCCCTGCGCCGAGAGAGGACCACATGAGTCCTGAGGCCCCTGGACGCCCGCAGTTGCCCATGGAGGACTTCGAGGACCTCGCCGAGGCGGCCCCGGCACATGTTCGGCTCGAATTCATCGACGGCCGCGTCCGCACCAAGGATCCGCTCACTGTGGAGGACTTCGAGGAGCTGGAACGCCGGGCACCGGAAACCGTGCAACTGGAATACGTCAGCGGAAAACTCGAGGTCAAAGCTCTGCGGGACGGCAATCACACGTCCATCTTCATGTGGCTGCTCCGGCTGCTCACACAAAGCCGACCCGAGCTTGGCCTCTACCCCAGCACCGGCCTCAAGACCGAGGCCGACCACAAGGGCCGTAGTCGCTGTGATGGCACGGTCGCGCGTCGCGGGCACTTCAAAGGACACGGTGAATGGTCCGACGCGTCCGGCATCCTGATGGCCGTCGAGATCACGACGCGCTGTCGCGACACCAACCAGCGCTGCCGCATCGACAAACCTCTCGGCTACGCAGCCGTGGGAATCCCCGTCTATCTGCTCATCGACCGCGACAGCCTCACGCTGACCGTCTTCAGCGAACCGAAAGAGGGCCGTTACCGGCGGTCCCCCTCCTACTCCTGGGGATCGACCGTCGAACTCCCGTCGCCGCTGAACATGCCCCTCGATACCGACCTGCTCAGGCAGTACGCCGGATGATCATCCGCCCTGACCGTCGAAGGCCCAGCCATATGCACACAGCGCACACACCCGCAACTCTGTACAGTTTTCCCATGGAGACGTATCCGCTGGTGGAAGCCCGTAATCAGCTTGGTCAACTGGTCGGCCGGGTTCGTCACGGCCACGAGCACATCCTGATCACCGAATACGGCAAGCCCGCCGCCGCGCTCATCCCGATAAGCGAACTGGAAGAGTTGCAGCGGCTGCGCGACGAGGCCGACATCGCTGAGGCACGAGCCCGTGAGGCGACTCCGTCCGGCGCGTCCATGACACACGACGAATTCATGGCCCAGCTGGAGGAAGAAGACCGCCGCGAGGCCGCTTCGTGACCTACACGGTGGTGTGGGAAACCCACGCCATGAACGAGTTCCGACGGCTCCGCACGAGCGACCCCGTGGGTGCGAAGGCGACCGCTGCGGCGGTGCGTGCCCTCGCCGACAATCCTCGTCCGGAGGAATCCCGCGCCTTGGGTGCCTCCGGTTACTTCCGGCTGCGCGTCGGGACGTGGAGAGTGCTGTACCGGCCAGACGGCGCAACCGTCACCGTGCATGTCCTGAAAGTCGGCCGCAGCAGCTGAAACGCCCGAGGGCGGCACCCCCAGCAGGAACTGGGGATACCGCCCTCGGTAAGGACGCAGATCAACCAGAGGTCGATCAGAAGTCCATGTCACCGCCCGGCATACCGCCACCGGCGGGCGCGGCGGCCTTCTCCGGCTTGTCGGCGATGACGGCCTCGGTGGTGAGGAAGAGCGCGGCGATGGAGGCGGCGTTCTGCAGGGCAGAGCGGGTCACCTTCGCCGGGTCGATGATGCCGGAGGCGATCATGTCGACGTACTCACCGGTCGCGGCGTTCAGGCCGTGGCCGACCTGGAGGTTGCGGACCTTCTCCACGACGACGCCACCCTCGAGACCACCGTTGACGGCGATCTGCTTGAGCGGGGCCTCGAGCGCGAGCTTCACGGCGTTGGCGCCGGTCGCCTCGTCACCCTCGAGGTCCAGCTTCTCGAAGACCGAGGCGGCCTGGATGAGGGCCACGCCACCGCCGGCGACGATGCCCTCCTCGACGGCCGCCTTCGCGTTGCGGACGGCGTCCTCGATGCGGTGCTTGCGCTCCTTGAGCTCGACCTCGGTGGCGGCACCGGCCTTGATGACGGCCACGCCGCCGGCCAGCTTCGCCAGACGCTCCTGGAGCTTCTCGCGGTCGTAGTCCGAGTCGCTGTTCTCGATCTCGGCGCGGATCTGGTTCACACGGCCCGCGACCTGGTCCGAGGAGCCGGCACCGTCGACGATGGTGGTCTCGTCCTTGGTGATGACGACCTTGCGGGCCTTGCCCAGGAGGTCCAGGGTCGTGTTCTCGAGCTTGAGACCGACCTCCTCGGAGATGACCTCGCCGCCGGTGAGGATGGCGATGTCGTTCAGCATCGCCTTGCGGCGGTCGCCGAAGCCCGGGGCCTTGACCGCGACGGACTTGAAGGTGCCGCGGATCTTGTTGACGACCAGGGTCGACAGGGCCTCGCCCTCGACGTCCTCGGCGATGATCAGCAGCGGCTTGCCCGACTGCATGACCTTCTCCAGGAGCGGGAGCAGGTCCTTGACGTTCGCGATCTTGGAGTTCGCGATCAGGATGTACGGGTCGTCGAGGACGGCCTCCATACGCTCCATGTCGGTGGCGAAGTACGCCGAGATGTAGCCCTTGTCGAAGCGCATACCCTCGGTGAGCTCCAGCTCCAGACCGAAGGTCTGGGACTCCTCGACGGTGATGACGCCTTCCTTGCCGACCTTGTCCATGGCCTCGGCGATGAGCTCGCCGATCTGGGTGTCGGCGGCGGAGATGGAGGCCGTGGAAGCGATCTGCTCCTTGGTCTCGACATCCTTCGCCTGCTCCAGCAGCGCACCGGAGACGGCCTCGACGGCCTTCTCGATACCGCGCTTCAGAGCCATCGGGTTGGCGCCGGCGGCCACGTTGCGCAGACCCTCGCGCACCAGGGCCTGGGCCAGGACGGTCGCGGTCGTCGTGCCGTCACCGGCTACGTCGTCCGTCTTCTTCGCGACTTCCTTGACCAGCTCGGCGCCGATCTTCTCGTACGGGTCCTCGAGCTCGATCTCCTTGGCGATGGACACACCATCGTTGGTGATCGTGGGGGCGCCCCACTTCTTCTCGAGGACGACGTTGCGACCCTTGGGGCCGAGCGTCACCTTGACGGCGTCCGCGAGCTGGTTCATGCCGCGCTCGAGGCCGCGCCGCGCCTCCTCGTCGAACGCGATGATCTTGGCCATGTGAAGTGGTCCCTCCAGGACTGGGGGTGATTCCTTCGGACCGCGCCCGCGCCCGCGACGGACGGCTCGCATGCCGCGTGGTTCCTTGCCCCACCTGGCCTGCGGGCCTCACCGACCCGGTCCTTCTTTGTCACTCTCACCTTCAGAGTGCTAACGCCAATGATTAGCACTCGGCATGGTCGAGTGCAAGCGCCTCCCGAGGACTGGGGTCCATCGAGGCGTCCATCGAGGGGTCCATGGAGGGGTCCGCCGGGCCGTCCGCCGGGCATGCCGAAGGGCCCGTACCCCAGGAGGTACGAGCCCTTCGAAGATGAAACAGAAGAACGACGCTTCAGTCGGCGCGTGCTTCAGCCGGTCGCCAGCCGGACCATGTCCGCCTGCGGCCCCTTCTGACCCTGCGAGATCTCGAAATCGACCCGCTGACCCTCTTCCAGGGTGCGGTACCCGTCCATCTGGATCGCGCTGTAGTGGACGAAAACATCCGCACCACCGTCGACCGCGATGAAGCCGTACCCCTTCTCCGCGTTGAACCATTTGACGGTGCCCTGAGCCATGCCTAACTCCCCTATTACTGGCCCTTGCACAGATCCACACTTCGCGGATCCGGGTCAGACCTCACCCCCCAGTTGGTTGGGGGCGTGCGCCGGAACGCGTCGACCGCGGCCGAATGTATCTGTCCAACTGCCCTCTGCAACAGGTCACTTGGACGAGAATTCTGGACGCACGCGATCCGGAATATGGCGAGAATTCGCCTGAATTCAGGGCAAGTCGGGCCCCGCAAAAGCCACAAATGCCGCGCAAGAGGCACGCACTTTGGCTACTTCTTGTCGGACTCAAGGCAGAAATCAAAGATTCCGGATCAGGTTCCGCGACCCGGTTCCCCAACTGTACCGCGCTCAACCCCACTGAATTGCCCCCTCCGCTTCTCTCACGGAGGGGGCAATTCGATGAACACTCGGTAATCACTGTTACCGACGGTTACTACTGGTGGGTACTGACCGAGGGTCAACCACCGGTCGGACCCGGCTCAGCCGCCGGCGACGGCCGGGATGATCGACACGCCCGCCCCGTCCGGGGTCGCCGTCTCCAGGCCCTGCTCGAAGCGGACGTCGTCGTCGTTCACGTACACGTTCACGAACCGCCGCAGCTTGCCCTGGTCGTCCAGGACCCGGGCGGCGATCCCGGTGTGGTTCTTCTCCAGGTCCGAGATGACCTCGCCGAGGTTGGCCCCTTCGGCGGAGACCTCGGCGGCACCACCGGTGTAGGTGCGCAGGATGGTGGGGATGCGGACGGTGACGCTCATTGCCGATGACCTCCAGTAGGGATTACGCGAGCCCGGCCTCGTGGAAGGACTCCAGCGACGGGCGGATCGTCGCGGTGAGTCCGGTCCCGGCCACCGCGTCCAGCGTCTTCAGACCGTCACCGGTGTTCAGCACGACGGTCGTCTTCGCCGGGTCCAGCAGCCCGTTCTCGATCAGCTTCTTCGTGACGCCGACCGTCACACCGCCGGCGGTCTCCGCGAAGATGCCCTCGGTCCGGGCGAGGATCCCGATCGCCTCGACGACCTGCTCGTCGGTCACGTCCTCCACCGCGCCGCCGGTGCGACGCGCGATGTCGAGGACGTACGGCCCGTCCGCCGGGTTGCCGATCGCCAGCGACTTGGCGATGGTGTTCGGCTTCTGCGGGCGGACCACGTCGTGCCCGGCCTTGAAGGCCACCGACACCGGCGAGCACCCCTCGGCCTGCGCACCGAAGATCTTGTACGGCTTGTCCTCGACGAGCCCCAGCTTGATCAGCTCCTGGAGACCCTTGTCGATCTTCGTGAGCTGGGAGCCGGAGGCGATCGGCACGACCAGCTGGTCCGGGAGCTGCCAGCCGAGCTGCTCGGCGATCTCGTACGCCAGTGTCTTGGAGCCCTCGGCGTAGTACGGCCGCAGGTTGACGTTGACGAAGCCCCAGCCCTCGCCCGCCGGGTCGCCGATGAGTTCGGAGCAGAAGCGGTTGACGTCGTCGTAGTTGCCCTCGATGCCGACGAGCTCGCCGCCGTAGATCGCGGCCATGACGACCTTGCCCTGCTCCAGGTCGTGCGGGATGAACACGCAGGAGCGGAAGCCGGCCCGGGCGGCGGCGGCGCCGACGGCACCGGCGAGGTTGCCGGTGGAGGAGCAGCTCAGGGTGGTGTACCCGAAGGCCCGCGCCGCCTCGACGGCCTGGGCGACGACCCGGTCCTTGAAGGAGTGGGTCGGGTTGCCGGAGTCATCCTTGACGAACAGCTTGCCGGCCTCGACGCCCAGCTCGCGCGCCAGGTTGTCGGCCTTGACGAGCTTGGTCCAGCCGGGGTTGATGTTGGGCTTGTCGGCCACGTCCGCCGGGACGGGCAGCAGCGGCGCGTAGCGCCAGATGTTCGCGGGTCCCGCCTCGATGCGCTTCCTGAGCTCCTCCGGGTCGTAGGAGGAGAAGTCGTACGCGATCTCGAGCGGGCCGAAACACTCCTCGCAGGCGAAGACCGGGCCGAGCGGGACCTGGTGACCGCATTCCCGGCAGCTCAACGCGGCGGCGGGGCCGAGGTCTACGGTGGAGGCGACGGAATCGGTGGATCCGGTTTCAACAGTCTGCGCAGCCATGTGAGGCGAGGCCCTTTCTCCTCATCTTCCTCACGACGCATCTCGCCGTGAGACGGATTTGGCACCTTCCCAAGCCGGGAGCCTCGCGTGAACGAGACCGGCTGGAGGGTTGCCGGGGCTTCATCGGGCCGTATCCCTCTGCCCCTCTGGATGAGCGGTATGAAGTTGTGGACGCCGGGCCACCGAGGACATGCGATGGTCACCCGCGTTGTCCAAGACTGTAACCGACAACCTGGACAGTTGAGATAGTCGTCCGAACCGCGAGATGGATCACAGGTGAAGGAGCCGCCTACGTGCTGGAAGAAGTCGAGCGCTGGCTGACCACCCGCTCCTGGACCATGACCGATCGGCCACTGCACCGGATCATGGCCGCCAAGCGGTCCTCGGGGCAGCGGGTCAGTGTCGTGCTGCCCGCACTCAACGAGGAGGAGACCGTCGGTGACATCGTCGCGGTCATCCGGCACGACCTCATGCAGCAGGTCCCGCTGGTCGACGAGCTCGTGGTCGTCGACTCGGGGTCGACCGACCGCACGGCGGCGGTCGCGGCGGCGGCGGGGGCGCGGGTCGTCCACCGCGACACGATCCTGCCCCGCATCCCGGCCGTGCCCGGCAAGGGCGAGGTCCTGTGGCGCTCCCTGCTGGTCACCGGCGGGGACATCGTCTGCTTCATCGACGCCGACCTCCGGGAGTTCTCCTCGGACTTCGTCTCCGGCATCGTCGGCCCGCTGCTCACCGACCCCGCGGTGGACCTCGTCAAGGGGATGTACGACCGTCCCCTGGGCGGCGCCGCCGGGCAGGGCGGCCGGGTCACCGAGCTGATGGCGCGCCCGCTGCTGAACATGCACTGGCCGCAGCTGGCCGGTTTCGTGCAGCCGCTCGGCGGCGAGTACGCGGCCCGTCGCTCACTGCTCGAACAGCTGCCGTTCCCGGTGGGGTACGGCGTCGAGCTGGGGATGCTGATCGACGCGCTGCACCTGGTGGGCCTCGACGCGCTCGCGCAGGTCGACGTCGGGGTGCGCAGGCACCGCCACCAGGACGGGCAGGCCCTCGGCCGGATGGCGGCGGCGATCTACCGGACCGCCCAGCTGCGGCTGGCCCGCGGCCATCTCGTCCGCCCCGCCCTGACCCAGTTCGAGCGCGGCGCCGACGGGTTCGAGCCGCGTACGTACTCGGTGGACACGGAGGAGCGGCCGCCGATGGCGGAGATCGCGGAGTACCAGTCCCGCAAGGTCGCCTAGCCGATTCCGCCGTACGGGGGACGGGTCGTATACGGCCGGATATGACCCGTCCACGCAGCGCCACCGTACGTTTGAGCGTTTCCCGACCGGGCTAGGTTGAGGCGTATGGCTTCCACGCACGACACTGCTGCTCGGGGTGCTCAGGTGCTGGTCGCGTCCAACCGCGGCCCGGTCTCCTACACGGTGGGCGAGGACGGCTCGCTGCACTCGAAACGCGGGGGCGGCGGGCTGGTCTCCGGTCTGTCGGCGATCGGCCCCGAGGCGGGCGCCCTGTGGGTGTGCTCGGCGCTGTCCGACGGCGACCGGGAGGCGGTCCGGCGCGGGGTCGGCGAGGAGGGCGTGCGGATGCTGCCCGTTCCCGCCGACGTGCACGCGGACGCCTACAACGGCATCGCGAACTCGGTGCTCTGGTTCATCCACCACCTGCTGTACCAGACCCCGCTGGAACCGGCCTTCGACTCGGAGTTCCGGCGCCAGTGGGCGTCGTACGAGACGTACAACCGCGCCTTCGCGGAGGCGCTCGCGCAGGAGGCGGGGCCGGGCGCGGCGGTCCTCGTGCAGGACTACCACCTCTGTCTGGTCCCCGGGATGCTCCGCGCGCTCCGCCCCGACCTGCGGATCGGGCACTTCTCGCACACGCCGTGGGCGCCGGTGGACTACTTCGGGCTGCTGCCGTCGGACATCCGCGAGCAGCTGCTGCGGGGCATGCTCGGCGCGGACCGGCTGGGTTTCCTCACCCGACGCTGGGCGGACGCGTTCACCGCGTGCTGCGCGGAGTACGCGGGCGGCACGGGCGGCACCCGGATCGGGGTGCACGGGCTGGGCGCCGACGCCGACTTCCTGCGCGAGCGCGCGCACCGGCCGGACGTGGCGGAGCGGATCGCCGCCCTGCGCGCGGAGATCGGCGGCGCGGAGTCGGGGGCCGGGCGGCGCCGGACGATCGTCCGGGTCGACCGCACCGAGCTGTCGAAGAACATCGTGCGCGGTCTGCTGGCGTACCGGCAGCTGCTCGACGACCACCCCGAGTGGCGGGAGCGGGTCGTCCACCTCGCCTTCGCCTATCCCTCCCGGCAGGATCTCGCCGTCTACCGCGACTACACGGCTGAGGTGGCGCGGCTGTCGGCGGAGATCAACGAGCGGTACGGCACACCGGGCTGGACCCCGGTGCTGCTGAACCTGGAGGACGACTTCGCCCGCTCCCTCGCCGCCTACCGCCTCGCGGACGTGGCCCTGGTCAACCCGATCCGGGACGGGATGAACCTGGTCGCCAAGGAGGTCCCGGTGGTCTCCGACGAGGGGTGCGTGCTGGTGCTGTCGCGGGAGGCGGGGGCGTACTGGGAGCTGGGCGAGGACGCGCTCGTGGTGAACCCGTACGACGTCCTGGAGACGGCCCGGGCCCTGCACGAGGCCCTGACCATGGGGCCGGAGGAGCGCGCCGAGCGCGTCAAACGGCTGGCCGCCGCCGCGACCGCGCTGCCCCCGGCCCAGTGGTTCCTGGACCAGCTGACGGCCCTGCGGGACCTTCAGCCCAGCTGACGGGCGAGGTCCTTCAGGAGCCGTACGACGCCGGCGGGGCCGTCGACGACCAGGTCGGCGCGGGTGGCGAGTTCCGTCACCTCGGTGGAGCCGCTGCAGACGAGGAGGCCGGGGACGCCGTCCTGGCGGAGTTTCTCGACGGCGGCGAAGGCGGGGAGGTCGCCGAGGTCGTCGCCGGCGTAGAGGACGGACCGGGCGCCGGTGGCGCGGACGTGGTCGAGGAGGGCGACGCCCTTGTCCATGCCGGGCGGGCGCAGCTCCAGGACGTACCGGCCGGGTTCGACGATCAGGCCGTGGCGGGCGGCGAGGGCGGCGAGGGGTTCGCGGAGGGCCTCGAAGGCGGCGAGGGGGTCGGTGGCGCGGCGGGTGTGCACGGCGACGGCGCGGCCGCCCTTCTCCTCCACCCACACGCCCCGGCCCGCGTCGGCGGCCGCCAGGACGGCGGGCAGTTCGGCGCGGACGGCGGCGACGCCCGGGTGGGGTGCGGGGGCGGTGATCTCCTGGGTGCGGGCCTCCCAGCGCTCGGCGCCGTAGTGGCCGAGGACGGTGAGGTGGTCCAGCCCCCTGGCGCCGGCGAAGCCGCCGTTGCGGACGGCCACCTCGGCGGGGCGGCCGGTGATGACGGCGACGGCGGCGACCCGGGGTGCGAGGGCCGCGAGGGCGGGGAGGGCGTCGGGGTGCGCGCGGGCGTCCTCGGGGTTCTCGACGATCGGGGCGAGCGTGCCGTCGAAGTCGAGGCCGACGAGGGTGGCGGCGGGGCGCGCGAGGATCGCGGCGAGTGCCTCGCGGCCGGCCGGGGTCGTGGGTACGGGGTCCGTTGAGTACGTCTCGTGGGTGCCCATACGGCGACCCTAGCGGTCGCCCCGCCTGGTCTCGCGGACCCTTCTCAGTCTGTTCACCGTCACCGGGTCGTGGGCCAGCGCCCTCGGGTCGTCCAGGAGGGCGTTGAGGAGCTGGTAGTAGCGGACCGGGGAGAGGTCGAGTTCCTCGCGGACGGCGCGTTCCTTGGCGCCGGGGCCGGGGAAGGTGCGGCGTTCCAGGGCGAGGACGGCCCGTTCCCTGGGCTCCAGTTGCTCCTGCATACCCGCACCGTAACCCCGGCCACCGACACCGGGCTCGTCCGCCGGGTCACTCCCCGGCGGCGCTCTGCGCGGTCATCGCCTCCGTCTGGAGGCCGGACAGGACGGCGGCCGGGTCGCCGGAGGGGGTCACGGCCTTGCCGATGCCCTTCTTGACGGCGGCGCTGACCTGCGCCCAGGAGGTCCGCCCGACGGGGTAGACCTCGGCGAGCGGGAGTTCCTCCAGGAAGGGGCGCAGCTCGGCGTCCTGCTGGTCCGTGCTCATGATCTGGGAGGCGGAGGTGGTGACGGGCAGCAGGTCGTACTCGCGGGAGAAGCCGAGCACGTTCCGCTCGCTGTAGACGAAGTCGAGGAACTGTCCGGTCTGCTCGGCGTGCCCGTTCTTCTTGAAGGCGGTCATCCAGTCGGCGACGCCCATGGCGACCTTGGAGGGGCCGTCGACGCCGGGCATCGGCACCATGCCGAACTTCACGCCGGTCTTCTGGGCCATTTTCATCAGGGAGGGGTGTCCGTTGAGCATGCCGACCTGTCCGTCGGCGAACGCCGTGAACGCGTCGGCGCGGTTGAGCGAGCCCGGGGCGACCGGTCCGGTGAGCCCCTTGCCGACCAGCTTGTCCTTCAGCCAGTCGAACGTCTCGACGTTCTCGGTGGAGTCGATGCTGTAGCCGCCGGCGGTCTGGGCGTAGCCGCCTCCGCCGCTGAGCAGCCACTGGAGGGTCTCGGCCTGTGCCTCCTCGGGGCCGAGGGGCAGCGCGTAGGGGTACTTCACGCCGTCGGCCTTGAGCTTGGCGGCGTCCGCGGCGAGTTCGGCCCAGGTGGTCGGCGGGGTGATGCCGGCCTCGGCGAAGAGGGTCTTGTTGTAGAAGAGCAGCCGGGTGGAGGAGGCGAACGGCATGCCGTACTGCACGCCCCGCACCTTGCCCGCGGCGGCGAGCTGCTGCACGAAGTCGGCCTGGACGGTGACGGAGAGCAGGTCGTCCGCCTTGTAGAGCTGGTCGGCGGCCGCGTAGTCGGCGTAGGAGCCGATCTGCGCCATGTCGGGCGGGTTCCCGGCGTCGACCATGGCCTTGACCTTGGCGTCGACGTCGTTCCAGGAGGAGACGGTGACCTCGACGGTGACGTCGGGGTGCTTCTTCTCGTACGCCTCGACCAGCGCGCTCCAGTATTTCTTCGAGCTGTTGGAGGCGCTGTCACCGTAGTCGGCGGCGACGAGTCTGAGGGTGGTGTGCTCGGAGCCTGAGGTGAGTCCGCAGCCGGACAGCACCGCCGCCAGGCCCAGCGTGGACAGTCCGCCCACGATCGTCGTCACTGACTTCCCTGCCCGCCGGTGCACGCGTTGCCCCTCAATCCCGTATTGATTGCTCATACCAATGGGTCCGATATCCGGAACAAGGTCTACACCATCTGGGTGGACTAGACCTCTTTTGGGTCTCATGAGGCGGCACCGTACCCCCAAGACGGGTAAGTGGACTAGACCTCTCACGGTTCCTCGGTCCACACTGTTCCCGTGAGACATGTCATCGCCCTCGACGTGGGCGGCACCGGGATGAAGGCGGCGCTGGTCGGCGCCGACGGCACCCTCCTGCACCAGGACCGCCGGCCCACCGGCCGCGAGCGCGGCCCCGACGCGGTGGTGGACGCCATCCTCGGCTTCGCCGCCGACCTGCGCGCGCACGGCGTCGAGCGGCTCGGCGAGCCCGCGGCCGCCGCGGGTGTCGCCGTGCCCGGCATCGTCGACGAGACCGACGGCATCGCCGTCTACGCGGCCAACCTGGGCTGGCGGGACGTCCCCCTGCGCACGCTCCTCACCGAACGGCTCGGCACCCCCGTCGCCCTCGGCCACGACGTCCGCACCGGCGGGCTCGCCGAGGGCCGGGTCGGCGCGGGCCGGGGCGCGGACCGCTTCCTGTTCGTGGCGCTGGGCACCGGCATCGCGGGCGCGATCGGTGTCGACGGCCGGGTGGAGGCGGGGGCGCACGGCTTCGCCGGCGAGATCGGCCATGTCGTCGTACGGCCCGGCGGGACCCCGTGTCCCTGCGGGCAGCGCGGCTGTCTGGAGCGGTTCGCCTCGGCGGCGGCGGTGTCCGAGGCCTGGGCGGCGGCCTGCGGGGACGCGGAGGCGGACGCGGCGGACTGCGCCAAGGCCGTCGCGTCCGGCGACCCGAACGCCGTCCGGGTCTGGCAGCGGGCGGTGGACGCCCTCGCCGACGGCCTGGTCACCGCCCTCACCCTGCTGGACCCGCGCACCCTCGTCATCGGCGGCGGCCTCGCGGAGGCCGGGGACACCCTGTTCACCCCTCTCCGTGACGCCGTCCGCGCCCGGGTCACCTTCCAGAAACTCCCGGAGATCGTCCCGGCGGCCCTGGGCGACACCGCCGGCTGCTGCGGCGCGGGCCTGCTGGCCTGGGATCTCCTCCACACCACTGACGCCACGGAGGTATCGACCTGATGGCAACCCCCCCAGGGGCGCGGGAAACTGCGCGACGCGCCACCACGCACCCGCACCCCGCGACGACCGGCACCCCCCTGCTCCTCACCGGCGCCAACGTGGTCATGCCCACCGGAACGGTCAAGGGCGGCCAGGTCGCCGTCGAGGGCCGGTACCTCACCGCCGCCACCCCGGCGAACGCCCACGTGATCGACGCGAGCGGCCACTGGCTGGTCCCCGGCTTCGTGGACCTCCACAACCACGGCGGAGGCGGAGCCTCCTTCTCCGGCACGGCGGACGACGCGCTGACGGCGATCCACACCCACCGCCGGCACGGCACCACCACTCTCGTCGCCTCCACCGTCACCGACGACATGGACGTCCTGGTCCGCCAGGCCGGCCTGCTGAGCGAGCTGACCGAGCAGGGCGACCTGGCCGGCATCCACTTCGAGGGCCCGTTCATCTCGCCCTGCCGCAAGGGCGCCCACTCCGAGGCGCTGCTGCGCGACCCCGACCCGGCGGACGTCCGCAAGCTGCTGGACGCGGCGCGCGGCACGGCCCGCATGGTCACCCTCGCCACCGAACTCCCGGGCGGTCTGGACTCCGTACGGCTGCTCGTGGACCAGGGCGTGATCGCGGCGGTGGGGCACACGGACGCGACGTACGAGCAGACGGTTCAGGCCATCGACGCGGGCGCCACGGTCGCCACCCACCTCTTCAACGCGATGCCGCCGCTCGGCCACCGCGCCCCCGGCCCGATCGCCGCGCTCCTCCAGGACGAGCGGATCACGGTCGAGCTGATCAACGACGGCACCCATCTGCACCCCGCCTCCCTGGCCCTGGCGTTCCGTCACGCGGGGGCCCACCGGGTCGCGTTCATCACCGACGCGATGGACGCGGCCGGCATCGGCGACGGCCGCTATCTGCTGGGACCGCTGGAGGTCGAGGTCAGCGAGGGGGTGGCCCGGCTGGTGGAGGGCGGTTCGATCGCCGGCTCGACGCTGACCCAGGACCGTGCCTTCAAGCGGGCGGTGACCGTCGACCGGATCCCGGTGGAGGACGTCGTCACCGCGCTGTCCGCGACCCCGGCCCGTGTGCTCGGCCTCTCCGACACCGTGGGCTCCCTGGAACCCGGCAAGGACGCCGACCTGGTCCTTCTCGACGAGAACTTCGACGTCAAGGGCGTGATGCGCAGGGGCGATTGGGTGGTGGATCCCCAACTGGGCTGAAAAGTCCCCTCCGCCGAGGACGGTGACCGACCGGGGGTCTGGGCCGGTCGCCGTCCTTTTGGCATGATCGGGCCCCGGAAACAGTCACGCGCACGCGGCACCGCTCGGGGGAGGTCGGCACAGGTGATCCTCACGGTCACGCTGAACACCGCTCTCGACCTCACGTACCGCGTCCCGGCGCTGCGGCCGCACGCCACCCACCGGGTGACGGAGGTGACGGAGCGTCCGGGCGGCAAGGGGCTGAACGTGGCACGGGTGCTGGCCGCGCTGGGGCACGAGGTGACGGTCACCGGTTTCGCGGGCGGGGCGACCGGACGGGTCGTCCGGGAACGGCTCCCGCCGGCGATCGGCGACGCACTGCTGCCCGTCTCCGGCGCCACCCGCCGCACGGTCGCCGTCGTCGACACCCGCAGCGGTGACACCACCCAGCTCAACGAACCCGGGCCGCTGATCACCCCGGCCGAGTGGTCCGCCTTCCAGGAGGCGTACGAGGATCTGGTCGCCGACGCCGACGCGGTGGCCCTGTGCGGGAGTCTGCCGCCGGGGGTGCCGGTGGGGGCGTACGCGGGGCTGGTGCGCACGGCGCGGGCGTTGGGGGTGCCGGTGCTGCTGGACACGAGCGGGGAGCCGCTGCGGCGGGGGGTCGCCGCCCGCCCGGACGTGGTCAAGCCGAACGCCGGGGAACTGGCCGAACTCACCGGCTCGCACGAGCCGCTGAGGGCGACTCAGGACGCGCGACGACGGGGCGCGCAGGCCGTGGTGGCCTCACTGGGCCCCGACGGCCTGCTCGCGGCGACCCCGGAGGGCCGCTGGCGCGCCACCCCGCCCACCCGCGTCCACGGCAACCCGACGGGCGCCGGCGACGCGGCCGCGGCCGGCCTCCTCTCGGCCCTGGTCGAAGGCCTCCCCTGGCCGGCCCGCCTGACCCGAGCGGTGGCCCTCGCGACAGCAACGGTCCTCACCCCGACAGCAGGCGACTTCGACCACACCACGTACGAGGACCTCCTGGAGCACGTCACGGTGACGGGAGAGGCCACGGCGGCTTGATCCGCTCTGCCGGAGCAACTCACCTGATCGCTAGTGTCGTTCGCGACCAAAGATCCATTTTCAATCGGGGTGAGTCATGCATACCGCCACAACATTCGCACGCCTTGCGGGCATCGGCCTCGCCGCAGCGGGCCTCCTCGTCTCCATGAGTTCCACAGCCTCGGCAACCGAGAGAGCCGGTGTGTGGATGACGGACGGCCACCGGTTCACCATACGTGCCGGCGCGAGCACCACCTCCACGGCGATCGCGACCATCGGCGACCCTGACACCAGGGTTCCCTGCACCACCACGCCGTGCACGAGGAACAACAGCGGCGGCTCGTACACCTGCTGGTCCGGCGGCCCCTCGGACAACGACTGGGTCAAGGTGACCTGGAGCGGCAGGACCGGCTGGGTGGCCATCAGGTGCGTCGAGGCCGGCCGTATCTGAAGGACCTGACACGAAGGCCGTCGAGGTGGTGCACCCCGGCGGCCTTCGGTACGGATTTCCCTTGCGGGCGCTACTCCTTGACCTGGCCCGCCTTCAGCCAGAACTGGTCCAGCAGGACATCGCATTTGTCGCCGTTCTCGCAGGAGAGCGAGAGGGTGTTGGTGCCCTTGGTCAGGTTGGGCCAGGAGTAGGTCTTGGTCCAGCCCTTGGCGAAGTCACCGTCCTCGGCGTGCGCGAAGTTGCCCAGGTTGACCTTGCTGCCGAAGGCCTTGCCGTTGACGGTGAGGGTCATCGACTGGTCTTCTCCGGCCGCGCTGAACCGGGTGAACAGGGTGTAGACACCGTCCTTGGGGATCCCGTTGACGGTCCAGGTCACGGAGTTGCCGACCTGGTTCAGACCGCCGACGTAGACCCCGCCGTCCGACTGGGCGCCCTCGACGTCCGAGGCCAGGCCGGCACTGCCGCCCAGCTTGAGGGCCTTGGCGTCGATGGTCGGGAGCTCCTCCGCGGCGTCACTCGTGGAGGACTCGCTCGGGGAGGCACTTGCCGAGGCGGAGGACGAGGTGGAGACCTCGTTGCCTGCCTGGTTGTCGTTGCCGGTGTCCGAGTCGCCGTTGGCCATGGCCACCGCGATGCCGATCACGACGGCGGCGACCACGGCGACCGCGCCGATCAGGAGGCCCTTGGTGTTGGGGCCGCGGCCACGGCCGCCGCCGCCCGGTACGGGCTGCTGACGGCCGGTCGGGCCGCCCGCGCCGGGGAAGGTCTCGGGTCCGCCGAAGTTCGCGTTCGGCTGGCCGTAGGCGCCCTGCTGGGGCACCGTGGGCTGGCCGTACTGACCGTACTGCGCGGTCTGCTGCTGCGGCTGTCCGTACTGGCGCTCACCGACCGCGCGCACTCTGTTGACCGAGCCCGGGTAGCCGTAGCCACCGGAGGGCGGCTGGGCGCCGTTGGCCTGGCCGTCGGCATAGAGGTAGCCGAACGGGTCGTCGTCCTCGGGCGTACTCGCGCCGTTGTTGCCGGGCGTCATCCCTTCGTACTCCTCAACAGGTGCGGGGCTGATGCGTTGCAAGGTGCGAATGGCGAGCCTACCCGGTCCAGCTGCCCCGAACGGGTGACCCGGATCGCATCACCTCGGCGACCTGGGGGCTGACCTGGCGGTTCGTCGGAGTTTCACCCCGCACGTCTGTGCTGTTTGGGACGAGATCGTTTCTCGACGTACATCCGCTCGTCGGCGGATTTCAGGACTTCGTCGGCGGTCATCCCGCAGTGCGCCCATCCGATGCCGAAGCTGGCGCCCACCCGCACCGCCCGGCCCTCGGCGCGGATCGGCTGGATGATCTCGTTGCGCAGGCGTACGGCGAGGTCGGCGGCGTCGGCGCGGCCGAGGCCGTCGGCGAGGATCACGAACTCGTCACCGCCGAGCCGGGCGACGGTGTCGCCGTCACGGACGGCCCGCGACAGCCGCCGGGCGACCTCGATGAGGACCGCGTCACCCGCGTTGTGCCCGAACCGGTCGTTGATGGACTTGAAGCCGTCGAGGTCGCAGAAGAGGACCGCGAGCCCCTTGGTGCCGTCGTCGCGCGCGGCGTCCTCGGGGGCGGCGGTGTGGACGTGGTGGTCGTAGCCGTCGTAGGACTCGGCGCCGGCCGGGCGGTAGTCGAAGCCGTGGCCGTTGGCGTCGAAGGCGGGGTGGCCGTACGTCTGGTCCATGGCGTCGACGGCGGCGGGGTGGGTCGACTGGGGCCGCCGGCAGATCCGGGCGGAGAGCCGCGAGCGCAGTTCCGCGGAGTTCGGCAGGCCGGTGAGGGAGTCGTGCGAGGCACGGTGGGCGAGCTGGAGCTCGCGGCGCTTGCGCTCCTCGATGTCCTCGACGTGGGTGAGGAGGAAGCGGGGCCCGTCGGCGGCGTCGGCGACGACGGAGTTGCGGAGGCTGACCCAGACGTAGGTGCCGTCGCGGCGGCCGAGCCGCAGCTCGGCGCGCCCGCCCTCGGCGGACGTACGGAGCAGGGTGCCTATGTCCTCGGGGTGGACGAGGTCGGAGAACGAGTAGCGGCGCATCGCGGAGGCGGGGCGGCCGAGCAGCCGGCACAGGGCGTCGTTGGTGCGCAGGATCCGCCCGTGCTGGTCGCCGCCCATCTCGGCTATCGCCATGCCGGAGGGGGCGTACTCGAAGGCCTGGCGGAAGGACTCCTCGCTGGCGCGCAGGGCCTGCTGCTCCCGCTCGAGGCGGACCAGTGCCCGCTGCATATTCGCACGTAGACGCGCGTTGCTGATGGCGATGGCGGCCTGGAACGCGTACATCTGGAGCGCCTCGCGCCCCCAGGCGCCGGGCCGGCGGCCGTTGCGCGGCCGGTCCACGGAGAGGACGCCTATGAGCTCACCGCAGGTGCCGCCGCTGCCGGGCGGGGCGGGGGTGTACATCGGGGCGAAGAGCCGGTCGGAGGGGTGCCACTCGTCCTCGAAGCGGGGGGCGGGCCCGTCGGTGTACCACTGCGGGACGTCGTCGTCGTCGAGGATCCAGCCCTCGGTGTGGGGTATGAAGACCAGGTCGCCCCAGGTCTCGCCCATGTTCAGCCGGCGTTCCCAGGACTCGCGGGAGCCGACCCGGCCGGTGATGAGGGCCTCGGCGGCGGGGTTCCCGGCGAAGGCGGCCACCACGAGATCCCCGTCGGGGCGCACGAGGTTGACGCACGCGAGCTCGTAGCCCAGCGCGGTGACCACACCGTCGGCGACGGTCTGCAGTGTTTCGGCCAGGCTGCGGGCCGTGTTCATCTCGGCCATGACCTGGTGCAGCTGTCGCAGGGACGCAAGACGGACGTACGGCTCCGACTCGGTCTCCATGCTTCGCCCTCCCCCCGAGACTTCGCAGCGAATCAAGGGTTGTCTTCGGCGTAACGTTCGTTTCTGTCGTTCCAGTCCGTTGCGTATGTCCTAGTGACACCTCCGCCACTGAATCACAGCGCGCTGCCCACTCGGTACACAGGGTCAACAATTAATGCGTCTTGTGACTCAAGTCACAGACGAACCTGAACATTTGAGTGGAGTTTCTGCGTTTTCCCTGTGTGTTTACTGAACACAGCAAGTGCACAACCGAGCACACAACAAATCGGTCCAGGGACCTACGACCCTACTCGGACCGAGGTCCGATGCGGCGGGCCGGTCACCGACACTAGCGTTCCGGACGTGGCTACCGACGTACTGAAGACCCCTGCCGTCCCCGCCTTTGGGCATCCTGAGGGAGTGAGCAGCGAAGAGTTCCGCGCCGTGATGTCCCGGCTGGCCGGCGGGGTGGTCCTGGTGACCGCGCAGGAGCCGCCGCTGGACCCGGACGACCCCGGGGCACCGGACGGCGAGTACGCCGGCATGACGGCGACGGCGTTCCTCTCGGTCTCCCTGGACCCGCCCCTGGTGCTGGTCAGCCTGCGTACGGGCTCCCGGATGGACGACGTGCTGGACGAACAGCCGCTGTGGGCGGTGTCGGTGCTCTCCGAGAGCCAGCGGCACATCGCGGGCCGCTTCGCCATGAAGGGCCGGCTCAGCGACCGACTGCTCTTCGAGGACATCCCGTACGTCCGCGGCGAGGCGACCGGGGCGCCGCTGGTGGGCGGTGCGCTGGGGACCCTGGAGTGCCGGACCGAGCAGCGGGTGGCGGCGGGCGACCACACGCTCGTGATCGGGCGGGTGCTGAAGGCGAGGATGCCGAGCGCGGACGGCGGTCCGCTGCTGTATTTCCGCGGCCGGTACCGGCAGTTGGGCTGAACGGAATTCAGTGGCCGAAGGTGACGGGCCGTCTTACTTTCCCCGGATGACGAACACACCGCCGCCGAACACATCCCGTACTTCTCTCAGGCTCGAAGAAATCACCTCCGGGAATCTCGACGCGGCGCTCGCGGTCACGGTCGCACCCGAGCAGGAATTCGCAGTCGCACCCGTGGTGAAGTCGCTCGCCGAGGCCTTTGTGCATCCCGGTGTGGCCTGGCCCCGACTGATCATGGACGGTGACCGTCCGGTCGGCTTCCTGATGGCCTTTTTCGACATCGACTGGCGGCTCGACGGCACACTGTTCCGCTCCGGTCTGTGGCGCTTGAACATCGCCGCCGGAGAGCAGGGCCGCGGTTACGGCCGTTTCGCCGTGCAATCGGTCGCGGACGAGATCCGGCGGCGCGGCGGCGGGGAGCTGTACGTCACCTGGCACGAGGGCGGGCACGGTCCGGAGGCGTTCTATCTGCGGCTCGGTTTCCGCCGGACGGGTGAACTGAGCGGGGGCCAGGCGGTGGGGGTGCTGGACCTGGCCTGAGCGTCAGGCGGCCGCCCGGGCCCGGCACTCCTCCAGGAAGTCCAGCAGGCGCAGATGGTGGCGGCGGGCGGAGCGGCCGAGGCTGATGTTGTGGCCGGCGTCCGGTTCGTGGTCGACGCGGACGAGGGGGGCGGTGAGGCAGTGGGTCAGCTCGCGCAGGGCCGGCGGGTCCCAGGCCCACAGGCGCTCGTACTCCGCGAAGGTGAACCGTACGGGGACGCGGATCCGGCGGGCCACGTCGGCGTACCGGCCGGGCCAGCCGGGGATCTCCTCGGCCTCCCGGGCCGGGACGGGCGCGAGGAAGCGGCGCGCGAGCCGGAAGGTGTCCGGCGGGTAGAGGGTGAGCGGGCCCCAGTGCAGCCGGGGGTCGGGACGGTGGCGCAGGGCGGCCAGCCGGTCGGGCGGTACGGCCCAGCGGGCGCCGACGCCGGAGACGTCCACGCCGAGCAGCCGGTCGTCCCGGCCCGCCGTGGCGGCCGCGGTCAGTGCGACCTTGCCGCCGAGCGAGTGCCCCACCAGCAGGAACCCGGCCCCCGTCCCGTTCCCGTCGGCGTACGCCCGTACGGCCGCCCGCACGCACCGGGCCTGCTCGGCGAGGCACAGGCCGTGCGGCAGCGCCCGCGCGGAGAGGCCGTAGCCGGGCCGGTCGAGGGCGAGGGCGGCGTAGCCGGCGCGGGCGGCGAGCGTGAGGAGCGAGGTGGAGGCGTCGGCCTGCCCGTGGAAGTACCCGGCGGCCATACCGCTGCCGTGCAGGGCGACGAGAACGGCACGGGGCGGTGCGCCGTCCGGGGGAACCGCGAGCAGCCCGGACAACGAGACGTCCCCACCGTCCAGCTCGACCCGCCGGACCTGCTCCGCCTGCCGCACGCCCATGCCACCGCTCCTCGCTGCCGAGCTGCCGACGCCTGCGCTCCAATGTCACATCGATGGGGGCGGGGTGCTCGGTGGGGAGGGCCGGACCGGGGTGGAGTGCGGCAGAGGTTCAGGTCCAGTTGCGGCCGGTTCTGCCCTGTTTGGTCTGTGAGCGGGCCTTCTTCTGGCTGAGGCGGCGTTCGTTGATGCCGCGGGGGATGCGGGTGGGCCGGCGCGGCTTGGGCGGCGGGGCCGTCGCCTCGGCGAGGAGCGCCGCGAGACGCACCGCCGCGGTCTCCCGGTTGCGCCACTGGGAACGGTGCTCGGAGGCGCGTACGACGATCACGCCGTCGACCAGACGGCCGGCGAGCCGCTCCAGCGCCCGTGCCTTCCACACCTCGGGCAGGGCCTCGGTGCGGGCGAGGTCGAAGCGGAGCTCCACCTGCGAGTCACTGGTGTTGACGTGCTGCCCGCCCGGCCCCGAGGACCGCGAGAAACGCCACGCCAGCTCCGCCTCGGGCAGCGGGACGGAACCGCGGATGAGATAGGGACCGGACATGTCCCCCATGGTCGCCCGCCGGGCATGCCCGCGTCATCCGAAATTCCTCGGTAAAGAAAGCAAAGAGACCTGGAACCTTGTGTACCCCCCTTGGCGTTCATACCGGTAGCTGTAGCTTTCTGCCGTACCTGAACCGAGGGAAGGGTCCCAAACCATGGCTGTAAGCCTGTCCAAGGGTGGCAACGTCTCGCTCACCAAGGAGGCTCCGGGCCTGACCGCCGTCACCGTGGGCCTCGGCTGGGACGTCCGCACCACCACCGGCACGGACTTCGACCTCGACGCCTCCGCCATCGCGGTCAACACCCAGGGCAAGGTCTACTCCGACGCCCACTTCGTCTTCTTCAACAACAAGCAGACCCCGGACCAGACCATCGTCCACACCGGCGACAACCGCACCGGCGAGGGCGCGGGCGACGACGAAGCGATCAACGTCAACCTGGCCGGCCTCCCCGCCGACATCGACAAGATCGTCTTCCCGGTCTCGATCTACGACGCGGAGAACCGCTCGCAGAACTTCGGCCAGGTCCGCAACGCCTACATCCGCATCGTGAACCAGGCCGGCGGCGCCGAGATCGCCCGCTACGACCTCTCGGAGGACGCGGCGACCGAGACCGCCATGGTCTTCGGCGAGCTGTACCGCAACGGCGCGGAGTGGAAGTTCCGCGCGGTCGGCCAGGGCTACGCCTCCGGCCTGGTCGGCATCGCCCAGGACTTCGGCGTCAACGTCTGATCCAGCACCCGATCCAGCGGCTGATCAGCAGCTGATCGAGCCACCGAGGGGCCCCGGTTCACGCCAGGGGCCCCTCGTGCGTGTCCGGGCACACGGCTTCGGCGGACCGAAGCCCCGACCCCGGCCCGCCCGGCTAGCCTGCCCCCGTGATCCTCGAACCGCTCCCCCTCACCCCCGACCACGACATCCCCGCCCCGCTGCTCACCGAACTCACCGCGCTGTACGCCTCGAACCGCGAGTTCCAGGCGCTCAGCGGTGACTTCCCGGACCCGGACGACATCCGGCCGGAGCAGGTGGCCCGGGCGCTGGCGGACGAGTTGGCCGGTCCGGGGGTGGAGGTGCTGCTCGCGAGGAGCGAGGGCCGGCTGGTCGGGGTGGCGGTCACCCTGGACCGCCACCCGGACCCGGCCGACCCGGATCCCTGGATCGGGCTGCTGATGGTCGACGCGGGGGCGCACGGGCGGGGCCACGGGCGGCGGATCGCCGAGCGCGTGGCGGAACGCTTCCGCGCCGCCGGTCGTACGGCCGTACGGCTCGCCGTGCTCGACGCCAACCCCGAGGGACTCGCGTTCTGGACGGCCCTCGGCTACGAGGTGATCGGGCACCGGCCCGATCTGCAGCTCGGGCGCCCGTGCTCCGTGCTGCGCAAACAGCTCGGCAGGGACCGCCGCTCCGCCCGGGTCGCCGTGCTCGACCCCGCGGGCGGCGTCTTCCTCTTCCGGTACGACAACGAGGACATCGGCCCGCACTGGGCCCTGCCCGGCGGCGGACTGGAGGCGGGCGAGACCCCGCCCGAGGGCGCCCTGCGCGAACTGCGGGAGGAGACGGGGTGGACGGACCTCGCACCCGGACCGCTGCTGGGCACTTGGGAGCACGACTTCACCCGCTTCGGCGTCCGCGTCCACCAGCACGACCACATCTACGTCGCCCGCGGCCCGCACCGGGAGCCGGCCGGACCGCACCTCGCCGAGGCCCACGCCGCCGACGGCATCCTCTCCTGGCGCTGGTGGACCCGGGACGAACTGCGCGCACCCGCCGAGCCCGTGTGGCCGCCCCATCTGGCCGAGCTGCTCGACCGCTTCGACGAGAACTGAGCGCTCAGGGCAGTTCGGGCTTGCCCTCCCCGTACAGCCAGTCGTCCCAGATCCCGTCGAAGTCCTCGTCCGGCGCCTGCCGTTCGACGTACGCCATGAAGTCGTCGGCGTCCGCGGTGTCGTGGCGGTGGGCGGCGGTCCAGCCCTGGACGATGTCGTAGAACGTGTCGTCGCCGACGGTCTGCCGGATGCGGTGGACGACCATCGCGCCGCGCTGGTAGACGGGGTCGGACGAGATGTCCTCGGCGGTCGGGGGGTCGCCGGGCGGGACGTCCCACAGGTCGGGGTAGTCGTCCTCGCCGTGCTCGTAGAGGTCGGTGAAGGTCTCCTCCGCCGTGGCGCCGCCCTCGTCCTCCTCCCACAGCCATTCGGCGTAGGTCGCGAACGCCTCGTTCAGCCACATGTCGCGCCAGGTCCGCGGGGTGACGGAGTCGCCGAACCACTGGTGGGCGATCTCGTGGACGAGGGTGGCGGTGTCGGGGGCGCCGGGGAAGACGGGGCGGTTCTGGGTCTCCAGGGCGTAGCCGGAGTCCTCCGGGCGGTCGACGATCGCGCCGGTGGAGGTGAAGGGGTAGGGACCGAAGTTGTACTGCGCCCAGTCCATGATCTCCGGCAGCCGGGCGAGCACCTCGCGGCTCGCGGCCGCCTGCGTCGGGTCGACCGCCACGTACACCGGCAGGCCGTCCTTCGTCGTGGAGCGGGTGACGGTGAAACGGCCGATCGCGAGGGTGGCGAGGTAGCTCGCCATGGGTTCGGCCGTGTGCCAGGTGTAGGTGCTGCGGCCGCCGACGGTCCGCTCCCCGGCCGGCTCGCCGTTGGAGACGGCCGTCAGGCCCTTCGGGACGGTGACCGCGAGATCGTAGGACGCCTTGTCGGAGGGGTGGTGGTTGCCGGGGAACCAGGCCATGGAGCCGACCGGTTCCCCGAGGGCCAGGGCGCCGTCGGCGGTGCGCAGCCAGCCCTCCTGCGAGCCGTCGGGGTCGGTGACCGGGCGCGGGGTGCCGGAGTAGGCGACCGTGACGCGGAACGTCTCGCCCCGGTCCAGGGCGCGCGCCGGGCTCACCTCCAGCTCCTGGCCCTTCCGGCTCCAGCCGGCCCGGGCGCCCTCGACCGTGACCTTCTCGACGCTCAGTCCCTTCAGGTCCAGGTGGAAGGAGTCGAGGTCCTGGGTGGCGCGGGCCGTGATCGCCGCCGAGCCGGTCAGCGCCGGACGGCCCCCGGGGTCGTAGGCGAGGGTCAGGTCGTAGTGCGTGACGTCGTATCCGCCGTTGCCGGCCTTCGGGAAGTACGGGTCGCCGACGCCCGCCGCCCCGTCGGCTGCCCGCCCGCCGCCGCCCGAGCAGGCGGTCAGGAGGAGCAGCACCAGGACGGAGCGCACGAGGACGGAGCGCGCGTATCGGGGCACAACCGCGATCCTACGAGGGCATGACACCATCACCCTCGTGCTCGACATCGGCTACGCCCTCTCCAACCGCTTCCCCGACCCGCCGCAGACCGACTACCGGCGCGCGGACGTCCACGCGCTGCGGCACGACCTGTTCTGCGGTGACGTCTACCTCGCCGACACCAAGGCGGACCGGGAGCTGTCCACAGCCTGGGGATGGGTGCCGGTGCTGGACTTCGCCTGGGCGCTGTGCGACATCGTGGAGCGGATCGACCGGGACCCGGCGGGCTCGCGCGCCTCCCGCCCCCAGTACGCCGAGCTGGACTTCACCGAGTCCACCGACCGCATGCTCTTCGAGCGCCGCTTCGGCTGGGTGGACGTCGAGGCCGACTGGATGCCGGCCGAGGAAGCCCCGCTGACCTTCTCCCACACCGAACTGCGCCGCGAGTCCCGCGACTTCCTCCACGACCTCCTCGCCGATCTGATCGACCTGCACGAGGACCTGGGCGAGAACCCGGCGATCTGGACCCTCCAGGCCCGCTTCCCCCGCATCGCCTGACACCGCCGGCCCGTCCGCCCCGGCGGCCGGGACAGCCCCTGGCCCAGCCCCAGCCCCAGCCCTAGCCCTCCACCCTGAGCCCCAGCTGCGCCGCCAGCACCGGTGCCAGGTCCAGGAGCTGGGCCGAGCTGATCACCGCGCCCGACAGCCGGTCCACGCCCGAGGCGATCCCCAGCTCCACCGCGCCGCGCAGGTCGACGTCGGTGAGGGTCGCCGCGGTGAAGTCCGCCGCCCGCACCGCGCAGTCCACGAACTCCACCCGCTCCAGCCGGGCCCCGCCGAAGTCCGGCTCGACGAGCACACAGCCCTGGAACACGACGTCCCGCAGCCGCGCCTGCCGCAGATTCAGGAAGTCGATCTTCCCGCCGCGGACCAGCACCCGCTCCAGCACGGCGCCGTACAGCTGCGTGCCGCCCAGACGGGCCTCGGCCAGCTCGACATCGCGCAGGGTCGCCTCCGCGAGATCGGTGCCGACGCCCCGGACGCCGGTGAGGACCGAGTCGAGGAAGCGGGCGTGTCTGAGCCTTGTGCCGTCCAGCGCGCACTCCGTCAGGGCGCAGTCCATGAAGCGGGCCCCCGCGCCGTCCTGCCCGGCGAGGTCCAGCCCGCGGAACTCCACCGCGTCGTAGTCCCCGTCGGGCTCCAGCCCTGCTCCCCCGTACGGCTCCAGTGCGGGCAGCCGCACCTCCGGCCGCCGCGCCGCCTTCACCCCTGCCCCACCGCTCGCACGCCTCGCCATGCCCCCATCGTGCACCCCACCACTGACAACGCCCCTGACCTGCGCCTTCCCACCCACCCTTGACCCCAAGCGCACTTGAGGTTGAAACGTGGATCCCTGAACAGCACACCCGCACACCCGCACACCCGCACACCGACCCACCCATGGGGGATCCCGATGCACGCCATCCGTCTGCACGCCTTCGGCCCGGCCAAGAACCTCTCCCACGAGGAGGTGGACGACCCCGCCCCCGGCCCCGGACAGGTCCGTATCGCCGTACGGGCCGCCGGCGTCCATCTCCTGGACACCGCCCTGCGCGAGGGCATGCAGGGCCCGCCCGCCCCCGCGCCGACCCCGCTGCCCACGATCCCCGGGCGGGAGGTCGCCGGAGTCGTCGAGTCGCTCGGCGCGGGCACCCCCGGCTCCTGGCTCGGCCGGCGGGTCGTCGCCCACCTCGGCTTCGCACCGGGCGGCTACGCCGAGCTGGCCGTCACCGACGCCGCCCGGCTGCACGAGATCCCGCCGGACCTGGACTTCGCCGCGGCCGTCGCGATGATCGGCACGGGGCGTACGGCGCTGGGGGTCCTGCAGTTCGCCGAGCTGGGACCGGAGGCCGTGGTCCTCGTCCCGGCGGCCGCCGGAGGCATCGGCACCCTCCTCGTCCAGTACGCGCGGAGCACCGGTGCCACGGTCGTCGGTCTGGCCGGCGGGCCCCGCAAGACGGCCCTGGCCGCGGCGAACGGCGCCGATCCGGCCGTCGACTACGACGACCCCGACTGGCCGGGGAAGGTCCGCGCCGCACTGGGCGGCCGGGCCGTCACGGTCGTCCTCGACGGCGTCGGCGGGAAGGTCGCCCCCGAGGCGGTCGCCCTCCTCGGTCCCGGCGGGCGGCACCTCGTCTTCGGCTGGTCCGCCGAGGGCGTCCGCGACGGGAAGGGCCACTTCGTCGAGGGCGTCTCGCAGTCGGTCCTCGGGCCGGTGATGCTGGAGCGGGCGGGCGGTCTGCGCGCCCTGGAGGAACGCGCCCTCGCCGAGGCCGCCGCCGGCCGGCTCACCCCGGCCGTCCAGCGCTTCCCGCTCGCCGAGGCCGCCGCCGCGCACCGCGCCCTGGAGACCCGCCGGACCGTCGGGAAGGTGGTGCTGGAGCCATGACCCGCCACCCGCCGGACCACCGACGCGATCACCCACCCAAAAAGTCGCCCCAGTCACCGAACAGGATGCAATACCTCCCGATTCGTGGTCTTCTGGGCAAATGAGTGTCACCCGGACAGGTGAATCCTCGACGGAGCCCGATCCCCGCCGCTGGTGGGGCCTGGTGATCATCGCCCTCGCCCAGCTGATGGTGGTCCTGGACGCGACGATCGTGAACATCGCGCTCCCGTCCGCCCAGCGGGACCTCGGCATCTCGGACGGCAACCGCCAGTGGGTCATCACCGCCTACACCCTCGCCTTCGGCGGGCTGCTGCTGCTCGGCGGCCGGATCTCCGACCTCGTGGGCCGCAAACGCACCTTCGTCATCGGGCTGATCGGCTTCGCGGGCGCCTCCGCGCTCGGCGGCGCGGCCGTCAGCCCCGGGATGCTGTTCGGCGCCCGCGCCCTCCAGGGCGTCTTCGCCGCCGTCCTCGCACCCTCCGCGCTCAGCCTGCTCACCACGACGTTCACCGACCCCAAGGAACGCGGCAAGGCCTTCGGCATCTACGGCGCCCTGGCCGGCAGCGGCGCCGCGATCGGCTTCATCGTGGGCGGCGTGCTCACCGAGTACCTGGACTGGCGCTGGTGCCTCTACGTGAACGTGCCCATCGCGATCGTCGCGGTGCTCGGCGCGTCCGCCCTGCTGCACGACTCCCCCGGCCACCCGGCCCGGCTCGACGTGCCCGGGGTGGTCCTGGGCTGCGGCGGCCTGTTCGCGATCGTCTACGGCTTCAGCGAGGCCGAGTCGCGCGGCTGGAGCGATCCGTTCGTGCTGTCGCTGTTCGCGGCCGGGGTCGTCCTGCTCGCGGCCTTCGTGTGGTGGCAGACGCGCGCCCCGAGCCCGCTGCTGCCGCTGCACATCCTCAAGGACCGCAACCGCGCGGGCTGCCTGCTGACGATGATGCTGGCCGTCATCGGCATGTTCGGCCTGTTCCTGTTCATGACCTACTACCTCCAGGTCATCCTCGGCTACTCGCCCATGAAGACCGGCTTCGCCTTCCTGCCGCTCACCCTCGCGATCATCGTCGGCTCCACCCAGATCTCGGCCCGGCTGATGAGCCGGGTGCAGCCGCGGGCGCTGATGGTCCCCGGCATGATCCTCGCCGCGAGCGGCATGGTGATCCTCACCCAGATGACGGTGGACTCCTCCTACACCAGCGAGATCCTGCCCGCGCTGCTGCTCATGGGCCTCGGTATGGGCCTGACCTTCATGCCGGTGTTCGCCACGGCGACCGCGGGCGTCGCCCCGAAGGACGCGGGCGTCACCTCGGCCACCGTGAACACCTCGCAGCAGGTGGGCGGTTCCATCGGGACGGCGCTGCTCAACACCATCGCCACCACCAGCAGCGCCGCCTACATCACGGCCCATCTGACCGGCCCCGCCGAACGCAACGCGGTCACCCGCGAGGGCATCGTCCACGGCTACACGGTCGCCATCTGGTGGGCCGCCGGGATCATGCTCCTGGCGGGCCTGATCGCGGGCCTGATGGTGACGGCGAAACCCCCGAAACACGAACTCCCGTCCCAGGAGGCGGTCCCGGAGTCGGTGGGCTGACCGCCCTGAAGGGGCGCGGGGAACTGCGCGGCCGGCCACAGCGCCGCCGCAGACGAAAGACGGCACATCGAAAGACGGCACATCGATCGGCGGCACATCGATCGGCGGCCCCTCCCAGCGGAGCGCTCAGTGCCGCCCCGACACCCGGTCCGCGAGCCGCGCCAGGCGTGAGGAACCCGCGCTGTGGGTGCGCGTCTCGCGGCGGTCGGCGGTGCGGTAGGTGGCGTACATGCCCTGGACGCCCAGCCAGCGCAGCGGCTCCGGCTCCCAGCGGCGGACCTGATGGCCGACCCAGGGCAGCACGGTGAGGTCGGTGTTGCCGCCGCGCCCGGAATCCAGGAGCACGAGGTCGCGCAGGGTCCGGCCGGCCAGGTTGGTGGTGGCGACGCCCGAGCCGACGTAACCGCCCGCCCAGCCGAGCCCCGAGGCCCGGTCGAGGGTGACCGTGGCGCACCAGTCGCGCGGCACGCCGAGCACCCCGGACCAGGCGTGCGTGATCCGCAGCCCGGCGAGCGCCGGGAAGAAGGAGACGAGGATGTCCCGCAGCGCCTCGACGGTCTCGGGCTGCGTGCGGCCGTCGTGGTCGGTGCGCGAGCCGAAGCGGTACGGCACCCCGCGCCCGCCGAGCGCGATCCGCCCGTCGGCGGTGCGCTGGGCGTACATGTAGGCGTGCGCCATGTCCCCGAGCGCCTCCCGGCCCTCCCAGCCGACGGCCGCCCACTGCTCGTCGGTGAGCGGCTCGGTGGCGATCATCGAGGAGTTCATGGGCAGCCAGGTCCGCCGCTCGCCCTTCAGCGCGGCCGTGAATCCCTCGGTGCAGCGCAGGACGTACGGCGCGCGCACGGTGCCGTACGGCGTCACGGCCCGTCCGGCGTGGATCTCGGTGACCGGCGTCGACTCGTACACCTCGACGCCCAGCGCCTCGACGACCGACGCGAGCCCCTTGACCAGCTTCACCGGGTGCACCCGCGCCCCGTGCGGGGTCCACGTCGAGCCGACGGCCCCCGTGATCCGCAGCCGCTCGGCGGTCTGCCGGGCGCCGTACAGCTCGCGGTCGGTCTCGCCGTACGACACCTCGTGCGCGTGGAAGTCCTTGAGGCGGGCCAGTTGCGCGGGGGTCCGGGCCACCTCCAGGACGCCGCCGACCCGGACGTCGGCGTCGACGCCCTCCTCGGCGAGCGCCCGCACCACCTCGGCGACGGTGTCGTTCATGGCGCGCTGGAGCCGCACGGCGGCCTCGTGGCCGTGCAGGGCGGCGTAGCGGTCGCGGCCCGCGATGCCGTTGTAGAGCCAGCCGCCGTTGCGGCCGGAGGCGCCGTAGCCGCAGAACCGCTGCTCCAGGACGGCGATCCGCAGATCGGGGGCGGCCTTCTTCAGGTAGTACGCCGTCCACAGCCCGGTGTAGCCGCCGCCGACGATCACGACGTCGGCGGACCGGTCGCCGCCGAGCGGCTCCCGTACGACCGGGAGTCCGTCGTCCGCGTACCAGTAGGAGATCCCGCCGTTCACGACATCGCTTGCCGAGGTGCTCATGGCCGGACGTTATCCGGTGACACGGGCCCTGTCTCCTTCGGATTCCGCACTTTTCCACGTCCTCTGACCAGCGGATAACAGCCGAGACCGATGAGGGCGGCGACGAAGTGGCCGAAGTCGGTGAAGGTCGGCCCGGCGGCCAGCGGCACCGCGAAGAAGGCGAGCACGACCGCCAGATACGCCCACCGCCACGGTGTGCGGATCCGGTGGCCGAGCACCGCCACCACCCCGGCGAGCGCGTAACTCACGCCCACGTCCAGGGTGTTGACCGAGGACACCGGCGCGATCCCGTCCCGGATCGCCTTGAGCAGCGCGCCCTCGCTGACCAGGGTGGCCAGCACATGCGCCGCCACGCACACCGTCAGCCAGCGCCAGGTCCCCAGCCAGCGCTCGGCCTGCGCGTGGAAGACGGAGTACAGCGCCGCGTACGGCAGCCAGTACCCGCCGTCGATCCACATCGCACTTGCGATCAGCACCCGCACGGGGTGCCGGGACAGTTCGTGGAGGTTGGTGGACCGCTGCCGCAGGAACTCCTGCTCGAACTCCGGGGACATGTGGTGCAGGGCGACCGTGGTGAAGAACAGGACCGCCAGCCACACATAGGTGCCGGGCGCGCTGCGGACGTACGACCACACCGCCCGCCGCAGAGCGGAAAACCGCGGGAGCCGATTCACACCCGCAAGTATCGTCCGGAAGGTGATCGAGATTCCGGGCGCGCTGGTGACAGAACAGGTAAAGATCAACGGCGCGGCGGGGCGGGCGTTCGTCACGGGGCTGCCGGACCTGGTGGCGGTCTTCCTGGAGCGCTGGGAGCTGCGGACCGACGGTCCGCCGATGCACGGCGTGTGCGCGCTGGTCCTGCCGGTGACCGGCGCCGACGGCACCCGGGCCGTGCTCAAGCTCCAGCTCCTCGACGAGGAGACGGCGGGCGAGCCGGTCGCGCTCCGCACCTGGAACGGCGATCACGCGGTACGGCTGCTGCGCCACGACGGGCCGACCGGCACCCTCCTCCTGGAACGCCTCGACCCGCACCGCACGCTGATCCACGTCGAGGACGTCCACGCGGCCGTGCCGGTCATCGGGGACCTGCTGGCCCGGCTGACGTCCGTCCGGGCGCCGCAGGGCCTGCGGGAGCTGGGCGATGTCGCGCGGGGCATGCTGGAGCGGACCCCGGAGGCGCTCGCCCGGACACCCGGCCGCCGGGACCGCCGGCTGCTCGCCGACTGCGCGGCCGCCGTACGGGAGGTCGCGGCCGAGCCCGGCGACCGGCTCCTCCACTGGGACCTCCATTACGGCAACGTCCTCGGCGCCGACCGCGCCCCCTGGCTCGCGATCGACCCCAAGCCGCTCGCGGGCGACCCGGGCTTCGAACTCTGGCCGGCCCTGATCAACCGCTTCGACGCCGAGGACGTCCTCCGGCGCTTCGACGCGCTGAGCGGGGCACTGGGTCTCGACCGGGAGCGGGCCCGCGCCTGGACCCTGGGCCGGCTGCTCCAGAACAGCCTGTGGCGGATCGAGGCCGGCGAACGGCCTACGGCGGCCGACATGGAGATCGGCCGCCGTCTGCTGGGCCGGTGACGCGCCTGTCACCGGCCCGCGGTGGTCAGTGGGTGTCCGGTGGTGGGTCCCCGCGCAGGGCGAGGGAGTGGTAGGCGCCTGCGGTGACGGCCTGGACCTTGGTGTTCGCGGTGGCGGGGACCGTGTTCAGGGCCGTGCTGTTCGCCTTCCACTCGATGGCCCGGCCGCTGTCGAGCAGGGCGACGATGTGCCCGTATCCGGCGGCCACCGCGGTGACCTTGGACTGGGCGAGGGACGGCACGGACTGGTTGGCCACCTTGGCGCCCCAGGCGTAGACCCGGCCGCCGACGACGGCGACGGAGAGGTCCTTGCGGGCGGCGATGGCGGTGACCGTGCCGTTCTTGACCGCCGTGGGGATGTCGGTCTGCTTGTTGCGGTTGTCGCCCCAGGCGATGACCTTGCCCTCGTCGGTGAGGGCGAGGGCGTGGTAGGCGCCGGCGGCGATCGCGGTGATGCCGGAGTGGGCCGCCTCGGGCACGTCCGTCTGGTTGTAGCGGTCGTCGCCCCAGCCGATCACGGCGCCGTTCCTGAGCGCCAGCGAGAAGAACTGGCCCGCGGCGATGGCGCTGACGTCGGACTTCGCGGCGGGCGGGACGACCGTGGAGTCGTAGCGGTCGCTGCCCCAGGCGACGACCCCCTCGTTCCTCAGGGCGAGGGAGTGCAGATAGCCGCCGGAGACGGCGGTGACGCCCGAGGAGAGCGAGGCGGGGACGTCGGTCTGCTGGTAGAGGTTGCTCCCCCAGGCGACGACGGCACCGTCCTGCACGGCCAGTGAGTGGAAGTCGCCCGCCGAGACGGCGCTCGCTCCCTTCAGCGCCGCCTCGGGGACGGTCTTCTGGCCGTAGGTGTCGTCGCCCCAGGAGAGGGTGTCCCAGTCGGTCGCCGCGAGCCGCTCGGCGGCCGCCCGGGGAGCGGCCGACACGGGGTGGGTGAGGGCCGGCAGTCCGCAGGCCAGGACCAGGGCGAGCACCAGAGCCCGGCGCCGGGTCGGTTCACGGTGGGTCGGCATGGGGTGGGGTCCGTTTCGCTCTGGGCGCGGGGGCGCGGAGGTCGGCTCAGCCACGGTCGGCTCCGGCCGCCGGGGAGCCCGCGTCGTTGGGGGTCTCGGCGGAGGGCCGGCTGGAGCGGCAGCGGGACAGCTCGGCCGGGGTCATCGGGCCGGTGCGCTGGTAGAAGCGGTCGGCGAGCTGCGGGGAGGGGTAGTCCAGGACCGTGTACAGGCGCCAGTCCTGGTGCGGGTCGGCGGGCGTGGGGTTCGACGTGAACCAGCCCTCGGTGCGCTGGCGTCCGCTCTGGGTCTCGATCCAGGAGACCTCGCCGGGGCTGATCACTTCCTTGACCGTGCGGGTGGCCTCCGGGCTCCAGGCGGGGGTGGTGCCGGTACCGGTGGTGAACTGCCCGTTCATGTTCGTCGGGTTGGCGGTGGCACTGGCGGGCGGCAGTCCGGCGGGGGCCGGCAGATCGCTGATGGTGCGGGCGGTGAACTTCAGCGGGCGCTCGCGGTCGAGCGTGGCGCGGGTGCAGTTGACGTAGTTCTCGCCGACCTGCCGGGCGGGCTCGTAGTAGGCGAAGGAGTAGTCGTCCTCGGGGTGAACGCGCACCGGGCGGCGCTTCTGTTGCACTCGGTGACGGCCTGGGAGACGTCGGTCAGCTTGTCGTTGCCCTTGAAGGCGAGGGACGGGGGCAGGGCGTTGCTGCGGACGGTCTTGTCGAGCGGGGGCGCGACCTGGACGGCCTTGATGCCGGCGATCATGGGGCCGCAGTAACCGCCGTTGGTGCCGGTGCCCGCGGCGGCGCCGTACGGCTTCACCGGCACCGTGGAGGCGAAGGTGAGCAGGGGCTCGTACTGGTCGGCGGTGAAGGTGTACGTCCGTCCCGTGCGCCAGACGCCGGAGCCGAGGACGTTGAACTCCGCGTCCGGGTCGGGCTCGGTCAGCTCCTCCTGAGCCTCTCCGCCCTCGCCCTGGACCGTGTAGGTCTGGCCCTGTTCCACCGTGCGCGGGGCGCAGTAGGTGGAGACCCCGGGGCTGTCGTCGAAGGTGACGGTGACCCTGGCCCCCGGGCGGACACCGCGCAGGCGCTGCTTGAACTCGTAGGCGGCGCCGTTCTCGCGCAGCATCACGGCGACCTGCTTGTCCGGGTGGCCGGAGGCGTCGCCCGAGTAGCGCCAGACGCCGCCGGCGGTTCCGGCGCCGTTGTTCGCGGAGGTCGAACCGACCGACCAGCCGGTGACGCCGGCGTTGTTGTAGCCGGTACCGCTGAACGCGGGCAGCGCCAGATCCCCGTTGATCACCTCGACGGGCTCCTGCTGGACCCGCCCGGCGAACGCGGGACCGGCCGGCAGGACGACCAGTCCCAGGCAGACGGCGGCGACGGCGGGACGGCGCAGGGCGGTGGTTCGTCTTCTCACGTTCGTCCTCTCCGGGACTCGGGCGCGTAGGGGCTGCGGCGCACGGGCGGTCACGAGACCTCACCGCCGAGCGCGACGCGCTCCTTCAGCCGGGACCCCTCGGGCAGCTCCGGCGTGCCGGGCAGGGCGGCCGACCTGGTGGGAGGCTTCGGCTTGTCGGGGTCCTCGGCGCCGGTCTTGCCGCCGGGCCGCAGCTTCTGGCAGGTGTTGCCCGGGACGGTGAAGGTGTCGGCGACGAACGTGCTCGTATTGACGCTGGAGGGGCCGTCGACGAAGACGTTGCGGATCCCGAGCCCACCCCCGGTGGAGATGCTCCCGGCGACCCGCTGCATCGCGGCGCTCGCCCCGAACACGAGCGCGTCACCGGGCTCGACGACGACCTCGTAGGAAGTGGACTCGGTCTGCTGGGTGCTCCAGGTCTTGGAGTACGACAGCTTGAACGCGCCCTCGAAGGCGGCCCTGAGCGTGGCCGAACCGCCGATCGTGCCACTGGCGTTGGCCCCGCCCTTGGCGTTGACCTCGGCGCTGGGGCCCTTCGACTGGTCCGGCGTCTTGAAGTTGCCGCCGGCCTCGCCGCTCACCCCGGCGGTGACCGAGCCGGAGGCGTTGAGCTGCCCCTCGAGCGTGATCTGCCCGGTGATCTCCCCGCCCAGGTTGTCGGAGCTGGAGACCTCGAGGGAGACCTGACGGGTGACCTTGATGTCCTTCTTGGTGCAGTTGACGACCGCGTTGCCGAGGGACTTGACGGCGGTGTGGTACTCGCTGGAGGCGGCGCGGTTGACCGTGAACCGGCAGTCTCCGGCGTGCGCGGCGCAGTAATCACTCACTTCCTTGACCGAGGTCAGCGGGGAGTCGCCGTTGAAGGCCTGGGCGGCGGGCACGCTCCGGTCGGGGTCGGCGACGGCGGACGCGGCCGGCACGGTCAGCGCGACGACCACGGCGGCGCCGAGGGCGAGGGCCCGGCGGTTCATGGTCGTCACGGGTTCATCAGCTCGCAGACACCGGTCAGCTCGCCGGAGCCGGCCGAGGAGGTGAGCGCGGAGGGCAGCCCGGCGGCGAAGTCGTCGCAGGCACCGTCCACGACCGTGGAGGCGTTGTTCTCGGGGGCGGGGTGGACGGCGTCCAGCGTCTGCTGGGTCTTGGCCAGGCCGTCCTTCTGCTCCTTGCCCTCCCCTGCGAGGTCGGACATGCACTGCTTCGAGGACGGCGGGCACTTGGTGGCCTGGCCCTTGGCGGCGGCCATGTCCTCCTTGGCCTGGGCGGTGTCCTTGCCCACCTGGCCCTTCTGGCCGTCGACCTCGCCGCTGGAGGGCGGCGGGTCGTCGAACGCGCGGACGGCGGCGACGGCCGGGGAGGCGGTGAGAACGGCGACGGCCACCGCGAGCGCGGCGAGGCCCTGGGATACGCGGATGCGTGACATCTGAGGCACGAGCCCTTCCGAACATACGGCGAACGCATGTTCATGAATCGGTCAGATCGCCGCAAAGATATGCAAATGATCACAAGACTCAAGGATGCCGCGCCGGTCACATAGTGTGATCAATCGCCCGCCTGGCGCAAAAAAAGCGACCCCGAGGCAAGGACCCCGAGGCCGCGACGAGCCCCCTGTCGGACTCGAACCGACGACCTTCGCTTTACAAGTTCACCCCAGCGGCCGAGAAGCCACGGGCCCTGCTCCCCAGCCCAGCGAGCAGGGTGCACGACCGACTCTCCCGGTACGGCAATGTGCACCGGTGTTGCCGTCAAAGACTGCCGTCAGTCCCCGATGCCGTTGACGGGGGCCCGCCCGACAGCAAGAAGGTGTGAACTGGCCGCAAGTAGTTCCGGGTACGGCTCAGCCATCCGCGCGGCAGCCACGGCGGAGGCAATCAGGTCGTCGGAAGGTGCCGTACCTGACTGCTGCTCAACGGCCTTGACGAGAGACCATGCCGGGCCCTCGATCCCGAAGACCTGAACATCGGTGAGCCCAGACTCCCGCAGTTCTTCGGCGAGTTCCTCCCCGCGATGGAAGTACGACAGGGTGAAGTGATGGCCGTTGTGCACGGCCGTGCGGAGAATGTTGGACACCGACCCGTGCATCCGCTCGGTGTGCAGGTGGGCGTACGTGACGTGCTCGAACAGCGAGGCGTAGCGATTGATGGCTGCTGCCGCTACAAGCCCGCCAGGCTTCACGACGCGCCTGGCCTCCGAGAGTGCCGCGCGCCGGTCGGAGGCGTCGGGCAGGTGGTAGAGCGGGCCGAAGAGCTGCACGACGTCGTAACTGCTGTCGGACGCCTCCAACGCTCGCGCGTCCCCGAGCGACGCAGGGCAGACGACCGAAGCCTGTTCGACATGGCGGGGGACGGGATCCACCAGAGTCACCGCGTATCCGTCCTTGACCAGCCACTCCGCATGCACTCCCGCGCCGCCCCCGACGTCCAGCACGCTCGCAGGCGCCGGCGGCAGGAAGCGGCGCAGAAGTTCCTGAGTTCGCGCCAGCTCAAGGCGGCCATCCGCCGAACGGTGCAGGCGCCGACTCTCGTCCACGGTCTCGCCATAGAAGCGCATGACAGAAGGGGCCAATGCGAAATTCGACATAGCGGCAGTATGCTGTGTACCGGTGGACCAGTCCAGTACAGGAGACGGCACGAGGGGCATACATGGCACTACTGAAGTACGAGGAGATCGCAGAGTCACTGCGCGCCCGTATCGCTGCCGGCGAGTTCGGACCCGGTGAGACCCTGCCATCCGGCCGCGACCTGGCTGAACAGTGGTCGGTCTCACGCGCGACCACGGTCAAGGCCATGGACGTCCTACGGAACGACGGCGTTGTCGTGGCCAAGCAGGGCACCGGCTTCGTGGTGACCGAAACACCCGTCGCGCGGCCGGCTGGCGCCCGACGGGCGGGCTCCGCCCGCATCGCTGGCGGCATGCCGTTCCTGCGCGTCGGGGAACCGGATTGGGCGGAGCCGCCCGCACATGTGGCTACAACGCTCGGCATGGATCCCGGTGTGGCCACGCTTCGCCGCATCCGCATCCTCCAGCTCCCGGACGGCAGTCCGCACAGCTACGCGGAGGCCTGGTTCCCGCCGGACGTCGCGGAGGCCTCGCCTCGACTGGCACAGACGGCCCCCATCCCGGAAGGCACGACACGTTACGTGCGTCGGCAGACTGGCCGCTTCCCGGCGGAAGGCGTGGACGTGACCACCGTCCGCCTGGCCACCGAGACCGAAGCACTCCACCTAGGGCTGTCGGAACCCACGGCCGTCGCGGTGGTCCTTCACACCGCCTACGACCAGGAGGGGCGCCCTCTCGTGTGCGAGGAAGGCGTGACGCCTTCCCCTCACTTCGAACAGGTGGACACGTATGCGATGTAGGTGAGTGACCCATAGAGAAGCTGGACCGGTCCGCCGGTCCAGCTTTTTTTCTGCGCCAAATCAGCTCTGACCTGCACAGATGAGCAACACCCAATGACAGAAGGGGACTTGGAGCTTGACTGGACCGGTCCACCGGTCCAGTCTAGAGATGTGCCGGAGAGGCCACCCCAACGGAAGGCGGGGAGGCGTTCTCACGGCTGCTTGACCTGCACGAATGCATAGGGCGGGGACGCTGCAATCCCGCTAAAGGCCAGGGGATCAATCAGGGCTTCGGCCCGGTCTGGCGAGGTGGCCCGGTGACCGCGAGCAACGGCCGGCGTGTGGGGACTTGGTCCCCCTTGCAGTGATGTTCCCTGCCCCTTCGACCTGGGAGTTCCGATGCTCCGAAGAACGCTTTGGGCGCCGCCGTGATGGACCGGCCGGCGGCGCCTGCGCAACACCTGAGCCAGTGAGCGGAGCGCACGCGCTCACGGCCGAACCGGTCCGCCCCCTGACCTGCCATCGCAGCGGCTAGCGCTGCGGCCGGTTGCCTCCGCTGCACGTCTCGTACGTGCGGCGCTGAGGGGAGCCGGAACACCCCTTCTCGTTTCCCTGGAGTCCGCATGACCGCGACTGTCGAGATCGTCTCGTTCGGTTACCTGCACGACGCGCCCCCGGCCGCGCACCTGACCATCGACCTACGTCACCACTTCCGCGACCCGCACGTCTCGCCGGAACTGCGCTACATGACCGCCGACGACGCGCCCGTCCGGGCCGCCGTGATGAGCACGCCCGGCATCGCGGAGCTGGTGGAAGCGACCACTGCGGCGGTGGCCGCGTTCGCCGCCGGCCCGAGCGCCGGAACCGTGACGGTCGCCGACGGATGCGCCGGCGGACGCCACCGGGCCCCCACCTTCGCCCGCGCCCTCGCCTACCGGCTGACCACCGCCGGCCACACAGTCACCGTCCGCCACCGCGACATGGACAAGGCCGTCGTCCGGCGCTGAACGCACCTCACAGCCCCGGACCCGCCGCCCTCCCGGCGGGGACCGTGACGGAGCCGGATCGGATCCGGCCCGGGGCACCGGCCGCCTCTCGCGCGGCCCGCCGCACACCAGGTGTGCGGCGCATCCCCTTTCCCAAACGGCGCGCGGCCCCGGTGCTGGAACACCGGGGCCGCTGTTCGGGCCGTTCACCTACCAGGGAGAACACGACCCATGGAACACATCGTCACTGTTCAGGACGTTGTTACCGCGTTCACCGACTGGATCGAGCCGACGGATGCGGAGCTGGACGCGATCGAGCAGGAGTCCCCGCTGATCCTGGCAGAGGTCGCCCTGCTGGACGCGCAAATCAAGGCCCTGGACCACCCCGCGAACGACGTCGACACACGCCGCATCCGCCGGGCCCGGAACGGCCTGCTCGCCGCACGGCGGGACCTGACCAACCGCACGGCCGGCGCGATCGTGCCCGGCGGTGCGGCGTGAGCACCCCGACGCAGGAACTCACGACCGTACAGAAGGGCGTGCTGTCGGCCGCGTTCGTGCCGATGCTCGCCACCGGTGTGGTCGGCGGTATCGGCACCTACAGCAACATTGGCCACGCCTACGGCTCCGGGACCGCGCTCGGCGCGCTCGGTGCCGGTGAGGGTGCCACGGCTGTGCTCGCCCTGGTCCTGCTGGGCCTGACCATGCTGGGCCAGTCCTCACCGCTCGTCGTCCGGGCGGGTCTGTGGGTGCTGCCGGCCGCCGCGTCCGTCATGGCCGCCATGGCCGCGCCGGACCCGGGCCGCACGGTCGTCTACGCGCTGACCCCGCTGGGCATGTCCGTCTCGGCGGAGGGCATGGCGTTCCTCGCCCGCCGGATCGTCGTCCACACCGACGGGCGGGACGCCGAGCACGAGCGGCGCACCGCCGACATCGTCCAGGCTCTCGCCTACCACCGGGCCCGCGCCGCCCACCACCCGAGTGATTGGGTCAAGCGGTGGTCGGAGCGCAAGTCGTGGCGCCTCGCCCGCAAAGTCGGGGTCGGGGACGTCGCCCTGGGATCGAGGCTGCTGGAGGTTCAGCGCACCCGGATCACCGGCGGTGCGGACGCGGCCCTCGCCTCGATGTTCGGCACGGCGCCCCTCGATCCTCCTCCGGTCGCAAATGCGGAGGAATCGACCGTAAGCAGTCGAGAACGGTCTACCTCTGACCTGCCGGTATCGACCCCGGCCACGGTCGTCCTGACACGGCTCCCGGTGCCCGCTCCGGCGCCGGTCGACCTGGGCAAGTCGGGCGGCGGTATGAAGCCGATGCCCGCCGTCGCCCCGATCGTGAAGCCGGTGCCGATCGCCCCGGTGCCCGCCCGTTCGGTGCCGGCCGCGTCGATGGGGCCGCGTCGGGCGACGGGCCGTGTCCCGGTCGCCGCCAAGTCGACCCGCACCCGCCGCACCCCCGACCAGCTCATGGCGGAAGCACGCAAAGCGACGGCCGGTCTGCCGGACGCGGAGGTGACCGGGGAGGGCATCCGCCGGGCCCTGCGCACCTCGCCCGCGAACGCCCGCATGCTCCGTGACGCCCTGCTCGCCGAGCGCGCCGCCACTGCGGCAACGCCGTGAGCACACTGCCTGTGTTCCGGTGGCGCCTGGCCCCGGACGGCTACGCCACCCGCCGCCAACTGAGGGCCCGCGACCTGCGGCCCGGCGGTCAGGGTGTGGCCGCGACTCTCGAACGACCGCGCCGCCGCCGGGGCCCGCTGATCGCCTACCTGTACCGGGTCGACCTGGCCAAGCCGGTCCGGCCCATGACCCCCGCGAAGTGGGCGGCTCTGGCCAAGGCCAACACCGCCCGCCGCCTCTGTCCTTCCTGCCGGCGTGACGCCGGATACGTCATCCCTCCCGCGCTGGGCATGTGTGTGCCCTGCGCCTTTCCCGACCCTCCCGGGTCCGAAGGGACTGCCTGACATGGGCAACTCCGAGATCCGCCGCCTTGACCGCGAAATCGTCACGGCCGAACGCAAGTTGGAAGCGGCGCGCAACGGGGAGTTGTGGCCGCTGACCGGCTCCGAAAAGCGCAAGGTGATCACCGCTCTGGCGGGCGGTTCCCGTGCCGTGGTGCGGGGCAACAGCACCACCCGCGCGGAGAGCAAGCTGGACCGGCTGTCGGTGCAGATCGAGTCGCGGCTGTCGGCGGAGCTGAGCGCGCTGCGCACGGTGCGCGAGACCCTCATCCGCGAGGACGCCAAGACCAAGGCGCAGGCCAAGGCCGCCAAGAAGTCCTCCGGCTGGTGGTGAGCATGCCCGCCCGCTGCCCGGCCGCTCACCCGGACGACCCGACCCCCTGCACGGGACCGGTCGCGGTGACCGTGCTGGACGCCTTCAACGCCGGGGCCGACGGATGCGAGCACCACGGCGCCCGACTCCTGGCCAGCCTCGACGGCGGCCGTGTCCACCCCCTGCCCGACGCGGCGGACGGCGCCGCGATCCGGGTGTTCACGGCCGCCGACGGCATCCGCCCCTTCTGCTGGGTCGACGGCCCCCGCACCCGGCCGTCCCAGCTCAGCCGTGCCGAGACCCGCGCCCGGTATCCCGATCTTCCTTCCCTCGCCGCCCCGTCGGGGCCGCACTCAGGAGACCGTCATGAGTGAAGCCACCACGGAACAGACCACCGTGGGCACCGTCCACCGTCTCGACGACCACCGCACCGCCCGCACCACGCCGGCCGTCGACCTGGACAAGACCACCACCGCCCCCGCCCCGGCGGACGCCCCCGCCCTGGAGGGCGAGGCGGTCGACCGTCCCGGCAACCCCCTCGCCGACTGGCTCTCCCTGCCCGACACCGACGTCCTGCCCGCATGGGCCCGCTCGCGCAGGGCCGTCATCGACAACGTCCGCGCGTTCGGCCGGCTCACCTGGTGGCACACCCGCTACCACGCCTTCCGCACCCCGAAGTACCTGGTCAAGACGGTACTGCTGGCCGCGCGTGGCTTCTTCCGTGCCGCCGTGGGGCTGTGGCCGACGCTCTCGGCGCAGGACCACAGCGCGGTGGTCAAGGCCCTGCGGGCGCAGTCCAAGGCGCGGCCGGAGGATGTGGAGCTGGCCGCCCGGCTCCAGATCGCCCACGGCATCCGCACCCGCGCCCGGCGCTGGCGGTTCGGCGCCGCAGCGGCTGCGGTCGCCGCCGCCGCCCTCGGGATCGTGCTGGCGCCCCCGCTGCTGCAAACCGGCATCGCGGCGGCCGTCATCACCCCGCTCGCCTACCTGGGGCGGGGCAAGGAGACGCGGCTGTTGGACCAGGCGGCGCCGCCGCTGAAGGTGGACATGTCCGCGCAGCAGCTCAATGAGGCGCTGCGGGCCGCCGGCCTCCTCAAAAGCGGCAGCGGCAAGGACGACAAGGACGCTCCGAGGGTTTCGTGCACGATGGGCCCGGTCCGGGACGGCCGTGGCTGGGCCGTGATCTTCGACATGCCCAGGGGCGGCGGCAAGACCGCCTCCGACGTCCTCGCCAAGCGCGAGGTCATCGCGCAGGAACTCGGCGTCGACGAGATCCAGGTCATCATGTCCCGCGTCCGCGCCGCCAAGGGCGGCAACGCCGGCCGCGTCACCATGTGGGTCGCCGACGACGACCCCTACCTCGGCACCCCGAACCCGTCCCCGCTGGAGAAGGCGGAGCGGTTCTCCATCTGGGAGCCGGTCCCGTTCGGGCAGGACGCCCGCGGCAACCGCGTGGCGGTGCCGGTGATGTGGCAGTCGATGTTCTTCGGCGGTCTGCCCCGCCGGGGCAAGACGTTCTCGCAGCGGCTGCTCACGGCGGCCGGTCTGCTGGACGCCTACGTGCGTCACTACGTCGCGGACGGCAAGGGCGGTGCCGACTGGATGCCGATGAAGGCGGTCGCTCACCGGCTGGTCATGGGTGCCGAGGACGACGCGATCGAGGCGCTGAAGGCGATGCTGCAAGAGCTGCTGGCGGAGATGGAACGCCGGTTCGCGCTGCTGCGGGACCTGCCCACCTCCGTGTGCCCGGAGGGAAAGCTGACCCCCGACATCATGGTCAAGTACAACCTGCCGGTCATCTTCGTCACCATCGACGAACTTCAGGAGTACTTCACCGCGATGGAGCGCGAGGACCGCGAGCAGGTCATCAACGACCTGTGCCGGATCGCCCGACGCGGCCCGGCCGCCGGGTTCATCTCCAACTTCGCCTCCCAGCGCCCCGACGCCGAGTCCGTCCCGGCGAAGCTGCGCGAGATCATCACCATCCGCTACTCGACACAGGTCGTCGACCGCACCAGCTCGGACATGGTCCTCGGCAAGGGCAAGGCCGCGCAGGGCGCGGACGCCTCCGTGCTGTCGGAGGACCACAAGGGCGTGGGTGTGCTGGTCACCGGGCCGGCGTCGTTCGTGACCGTGCGGGCCGACTACCTCGACGGCACCGGGTTCGCCGCCCTGTGCCGCAAGGGCCGCACCCTGCGCGAGGCAGCCGGGCAGCTCACCGGCGACGCGGCCGGCGACGTCACCGCCGCCGCCGACGCGGCCGGCGTGAGCGTGCCCGCGATCGTCTCCGACGTCCTCGACGTCATGCGGCACTCCCCGCGCATGTTCACCACCGACCTCCTCGCCGCACTCGTCAACCTCGACGAAGACGTCTACGGCGACCTCAACGCCGAACGCCTCGCCGCCGAGCTGGAGGCGGCCGGCGTGAAGCGCACCAGCAAGCAGGTGAAGATCAGCGGCGCCAACGGAGCGGGCTACCAGCGCCGCGACATCGAGGCAGCCGTGCCCGCCGAGATCCTGCTGAGCACCGGCAGGTAAAGGGGCCCCGCCCTACCCCACCCCTACCGGACACCCCCTCCGCCCGGCCGCGCGCCGCCCTCGGCGACCGCCGCCGGGTAGAGGGGACTCCTTACCCCGGTAGAGGGGGAGGTAGAGGCCCCTGACCTGCAAGGTAAGGCCGGTAAAGGGGGCCAGGCAGCCCCCTGCCCAACCCCTCCCACAGCCCCTCAGGCAGGTGCGCCCTGTCTCCCGCCGACCACCGGAAGGGAAACCACCATGCACCCCCAGACCGCCCCGAACACGCCCGCCGCCTGGGCCCCGGAAGTCCACCACCCCACCCCCCTCGCCCCCGCCGTGGCGCCGTACGCGGCGCCGCTCATGCCGGTGCAGCCGCACGCCGTGCCGGCGGTCGCGAGCATCGTCCTGCCCGACGGCCGGGTCGTCACCGGCTACGCCATCCCCACCGCGCAGCCCGAACCGATCGCCGCGAAGCTGGCCGTGTCGCGGGCGGCGGTGAACGTCGCCCTCGGAGGCGTCGGGTTCCTCGCCGTCTGCGGCGGACTGCTGCTGCTCACCACGTTCATCACCGCGCTCACCGCGCTCATCACCCAGCTCATCACCCTGGCCGCCGTCGTCTTCGGCGGATGGATCGCCGTACAGATCTTCAGCAGCAACCGGCACAGCGCCGGGACCACGGTCAACATCCGCAAGGCCGTCATCAAGCGCAACAAGTTCTACGGCTGAGAAGGAGAACAACACCCATGCTCAGGCTGCGTATCTGGCTCACCGCACTGCCCCGCAACGCGCTGATCCTGACCGACACGCCCCGCCCCGACTGCCACACCTGCGAGGGCGTCGGCGGCATCGAGCACGACTACGGCGACTACGAGACCGGCGAGTGGGCCGGAACCGAGTGGGAGTTCTGCTCCTGCTGGACGCCATGGGCCGTGACCCTGCTGCCGCTCCCGCGCCGCCCCCGGTGGCTGCGCCGCCGCCGCGACACCGGCCGCGACCCGTGGGCCCCCGCTGGCTACAGCGACGAACCGCCCTTCTAGCTACGCCAAGGGCAGCCCCCGCCTCGCCAAAGTCCGGGGCTGCCCTTGTCCACCTGCCACCAACTGACCTGTGGAGGTCATCCAGCATGCAGCAACCCGCCCCCATCCTGCGAGCCCTCGCCTTACTCTCCCGGATCGAACCCATCCGAGTCCTGGACGCCTACTGCTGCATCGGGGGCGCCACCGAGGGCTACCGGCGCGCGTTCAAGAACTGCCACATCACCGGCGTCGACATCCAGGCACAGCCGGACTACCGGGGCGACGCGTTCCACCAGGGCGACGCGATCGAGTTCATCCGGGCCCATGGCCATGAGTTCGACTTCATCCACGCGTCCCCGCCGTGCCAGGGCGAGGGCGCCCCGACCAAGGGCACCAACGCAGCCCGCAACGCGGCCATCGGCCGCACGTATCCCCGGCTCATCGTCCCCACCCGCGCCGCGCTGGAGGCCACGGGACGGCCGTACGTGATGGAGAACGTGCCCGGCTCCGAGGTCCGCAAGGACATCCGGCTGTGCGGGGAACAGTTCGGCCTCGCCGTACTCATGCACCGCTACTTCGAACTCGGCGGATGGACCACCGCGCAGCCCGCGCACCCCCGGCACCGGGGCTACGTACGCGGCTGGCGCCACGGCGAGTACCGGGACGGCCCGTACGTCGCCGCCTACGGCGCCGGCGGAGGAAAAGCCACCGTCGCGGAGATCTGTGAGGCGAAGGGCATCGGCTGGTCCACCCATCACCTCAGGCTCAGGGAAGCGCTCCCGCCCGCCTACACCGAGTGGATCGCCACCCAGTTCCTCGCCCTGGAAGGGAGGGCGGCGGCATGAGCGCGAGCCCCGGACCCCTGCGGGTCGCCCTCGCCCTCGCGGCGGCCGGCGTCCCGGTCCTGCCCCTGCGGGCGGGCAAGGTCCCGTTCGGTAACTGCCGCACCTGCAAGGGGAACGCGTGCGGCGGCCGGCCCAATATGAAGATGGCGGGCCCCTGCCGGTGCCCCGGGCCGTGCCACGCGTGGGCCGCCGCGACCTCCGACCCGCACATCCTCACCTCGCCCGTGTGGGCGCCGGTGTGGCGTGAGGCGGCGGCCGTTGCCTACCACCCCGGCGGGGCCGGGCTGACGGTCGTCGACCTGGACGACGCGGCGGCCGTCGCATGGGCCCGCAAGAGCCTGCCCGCCACCCGCACTGTGGCGACGACGCGGGGTGAGCACTGGATCTACCGGGGCGCCATGGGGTCGTCGAACGCGGTCCGCCCTGGTGTCGACGTCAAGTCGGTCATGCAGTACGCCCGTTGGCTCGGTCCCGGGACCGGTCGCATGGCGCCTCTCCCGGCGGCCGTCCGCGCCCTGCTGGTGAAGGAAGACACCACCCCCGCCCCGGGGGAGGTGGCATCTTCCCTCCCCGCCCCGTGGGGCCGGTCGGTGGCCACCGGGTGCCGCCACACCGAGCGCTACGTCCGCACCGGACTCGAACGCGGCCTCACCCTCGTACGGGCCCGCACCGAATCCGGCGCCGGATCACAGGCGTTCGGCGTCGCCCGGTTCCTCGCCGCCCAGCACACCGCGTGCCCCGGCCCCTGCGGCCTCGCCGCGCTCGGCGAGGAGATCGTGACGGCCGCCGTCTCCGTGGGCGTCCCGGAGGCCTACGCCCGCCGCGCCGTCGCCAACGGCCTTGAGACGGCCGTGGAGCGCGCGGCATGAACAAAACATCCCGAACCCCCATGAACGGCCCTCAGGGCGCCGTACAGGGCCCGCCACGGCCAGCCGTGGGCGAACCGAAGGTCGCCGCCCGCAAGGGCGTCCCTGTCGGTGTCTGCCCGCACACCACCGCCGAAGGGAGGGCGGCCGCATGAACACACAGCCTGTGGACAACGACCTGTGGGCCGGACTGCCCGCCCTGGACGAACCGCCTAGCGAGGACGAGACGGCACCGGACGTGTGGGAGGACCCCATTCCCCTCACCGGCCGCCGGGAGCGTCCCACGTTCCCCGCTCACGTCCTGCCCGCCTGGTTGGGGGATTTCGTGGCGGCCGTCGCGGAGGAGACGCAGACCCCGGTGGACCTTGCCGGGTCGGTCGCCCTCGCCGTGCTCGCCACGGCGGCCGGCGGCCGGTCCGTGGTCCACGTGCGCGGCAACTGGCGCGAGCCCACCAATCTCTACACCGTGGTGGCGCTCCCGCCCGCGAACCGCAAGTCCGCCGTCTTCGCCCTGCTGACCAACCCCTTGTATGAGGCTGAGAAGCAGCTCAAGACCGCCATGCAGCCGGTCATTGTGGAGGCGGAGCTGACGGCACGGTTGGCCAAGGAAGCGGCGGACAAGGCCGCCACCAAGGCCGCGTCCGCCGACGGCGACAAGCGGGAAGAGATGGTGGCGACCGCCGTGGGCCTCGCGCAGTCGGCTGGCACGCTCACCGTGCCGGCTGAGCCGGTGCTGCTGGCGGACGACTCGACACCGGAGACGGTCACCTCGCTCATGGCCGAGCAGGGCGGGCGGCTGTCGGTGATGAGCGCGGAGGGCGGCATCTTCGACATCATCGCCGGCCGCTACTCCGGGGCCCCCAACATGGAAGTCTTCCTCAAGGGGCATGCCGGGGACCGGCTGAGGGTGAACCGGCAGACCCGCCGCGAGTACATCGACGCCCCCGCGCTGACCATCGGCCTCGCCGTACAGCCGGACGTACTGAGGGACATCGGGAAGGTGAAGGGGTTCGAGGGACGCGGACTGCTCGCCCGCTTCCTGTACTCCCTCCCCGTGTCCACGGTCGGCGAACGCCAGATCATCACCGACCCGGTCCCCGAGCAGACGGCCGCCACCTACACCGCCCGGGTCATCGACCTGACCCTGTCCCTGGCCGAGTGGACCGACCCGGCCGTCATCCAGCTCACCCCGGAAGCGGACGCGGCCCTGATCGCCTATCAGAAGCGCATCGAACCGCAGCTCAAGGCACGCGGCGGCACTCTGGGCCACATCTCCAACTGGGCCGGAAAGCTGGCCGGGGCGACCGCCCGCATGGCCGCGCTGCTGCACCTCGCCGAACACGGCGGCAACGGCTACGCCCACCCCGTCACCGAAGACACCATGCGCGCCGCGATCGAGCTGGGGGAGTACTACACCGCCCACGCCCTCGCCGTCTTCGACGTCATGGGCGCCGACCCGGTCCTCTCCCGGGCCCGCAGCGTGCTGGAAGCCGTGAGGGACAACCGGTGGGAGGACGTCAGCCGGCGGGACGTCTTCACCGTTCTCTCCCGCAGCGAGGTCCCCACCGTCGCCGACCTGGAACCCGCCCTCGCCCTGCTGGAAGACCACGGATACCTGCGCTCCTACCAGCCCGAACGCACCGGCAAGCGCGGACGCCCACCGGCGCCCCGCCTACTCGTCCACCCCGCCCTGCGGTAGCGGACACCCCGCCGCGCCCTGAACCTCTCCCGCACAAACCGCACAATCGCAAAAACCCCCGGACACCCCCGCTGACCTGCGACGGGACCCCGCGCCCACAGCGGCGAGGGGCCCGCCGCACAATCCCGCGATATTCCGCAAAAAACCGAGCACCACCCCGGCCACCGGGACCGACCACCCGCCGCCCCTGATTTTTGCGGAATATCGCGGATTTCTGCGGAGCACCACACACCACCACCCGCACACCACATCACCGCAGGTCAGATGAGCCACCCGGCTTTTCTGCGGATTTTGCGGTTTGTGCGGCGGCACCCGCCCACGAACTCAGCCCCACCTCGGACACACACGCGCACCCGCGACCGCCGCAAGGCCTCAGAGGAGTCCACGCATGACCACCGCCATGCCCCCGACCCCCCAAGCGCTCAAGGTCCCCGAGGTCATGACCGCCCTGCGCCTCAGCCGCAGCAAGGTCTACGACCTCATCCGCTCCAAGGAACTCCCGAGCTACACATCCGGCCGTGCCCGCCGCATCCCGGTGGAGGCCGTCAGCAAGTACATGCAGAACCGACTTGAGGAGAACGCGGCCTGATGGCACCCCGCAAGAGGAACCCGAACGGCGCCGGCAGTATCTGGCAGCGGAAGGACGGGCGGTTCGAGGCGCGCGTCTACGTGCCCCAGCCCGACGGCACCCGCAAGCGCAAGACGGTCTACGGCTCCACCTGGGAGGAGTGCGACGAGAAGCGGCAGGAACTCGTGCGACGCGACCGCCAGGGCATCCCGACGCCCTCGCGGTCGGCGAAGCTCTCGGAGTGGCTGCCGTACTGGCTGGAGGAGTACATCCGGCCCAACCGGAAGCGCACGACCTACGTGAAGTACGAAATGCACGTGCGGCTGTACCTTGTGCCCCTGCTGGGCACCCGCCGGCTGGAGTCGCTCACCACGGCGAACGTGCGACAGATGATCTCGAAGGTCACCGCGCAGTCGTCGGCCGCGACCGCGAAGGAAGCGCACCGCGTGCTGCGTACGGCGATCACCGCCGCATGCCGCGACGAACTGATCAGCCGCAATGTCGTGCAGCTCGTTCCGGCCCCCCGCGTCGAGCCGCGGGAACTGCGCCCCTGGTCGCTCGACGAGACGCTGACGTTCCTGGAGGCCGCGCGGACGGATCCGCTCTATACCGCGTTCGTCCTCGCCGTCGCCCTCGGTCTGCGGCGCGGCGAGATCCTCGGCTTGCAGTGGCGGGACGTCGACCTTGAGCGGCGCACCCTCACGGTTCGGACCACGCTCAACCGGGGCGGCAAGTCTCTCTACCTGGACACCACCAAGAACCGGCGGTCGCGGGTGATCCCGATTCCGATGATGTGCGTGGCCCCGCTCCGGTGGCACCGCATGCGGCAGGCCGAGCGACGCGCGGCGGCCGGCGCGGACTGGCACAGGAGCGATCACGTGTTCACGACCCGTAGCGGCCGGCCGATCGAGCCCCGGAATCTCTACCGGTCGTTCCTCCGGATCTCGGAGTCCGCGAGCCTGCCGAGGGTGCGGCTGCACGACACCCGGCACGGGTGCGCGTCCCTGCTCTTCGCGGCCGGCGTCGCGCCTCGCACCGTGATGGAGATCCTCGGTCACTCGCAGATCGCGGTGACCATGAACGTCTACACGCACGTGAGTGATGCGCACCGGCGGGAGGCCATGGGCCACATGGATCGTCTGCTGAAACGGCGCCGTTAGCGGGGACTGCCGTCAAGTTCTGCCGTCAGCGCCCCCACGGCCGGAAGGTCGCGGGGGCGTTGTCCCAGCTAGATCAAAGAGCCCCCTGTCGGACTCGAACCGACGACCTTCGCTTTACAAGAGCGGTGCTCTACCAGCTGAGCTAAGGAGGCGTGCCCGTGCAGTGTACCCAGGTCGGCGGGGCGGTCTGTCGAAAATTTCCGCGAAGTTCACATGCCTCCGGGTACTGACAGATCCGCCGGACCCGAGGTAGCGTCCAGAGCCAGTTCACTCATGTGGACTACACCAACCACCTTCCTACAACGGATCGTCCGGCACGTTCCTGCCGGTAGAAGGGGGCCTCTGAGCCATGGCCACTGTTACGTTCGACAAGGCGACCCGGATCTACCCCGGTTCCACGAAGCCCGCCGTCGACGGCCTCGACATCGAGATCGCGGACGGTGAGTTCCTCGTCCTCGTCGGCCCGTCCGGCTGCGGCAAGTCCACCTCGCTCCGCATGCTCGCGGGGCTCGAGGACGTCAACGGCGGTGCGATCCGCATCGGCGACCGCGACGTCACGCACCTGCCGCCCAAGGACCGGGACATCGCCATGGTGTTCCAGAACTACGCGCTCTACCCGCACATGACCGTCGCCGACAACATGGGCTTCGCGCTCAAGATCGCCGGCGTCAACAAGGCGGAGATCCGGCAGAAGGTCGAGGAGGCCGCGAAGATCCTCGACCTCACCGAGTACCTGGACCGCAAGCCGAAGGCCCTGTCGGGTGGTCAGCGCCAGCGTGTCGCCATGGGTCGCGCCATCGTGCGTGAGCCCCAGGTGTTCCTCATGGACGAGCCGCTGTCGAACCTCGACGCCAAGCTCCGCGTCTCGACCCGTACGCAGATCGCGTCCCTCCAGCGCCGCCTGGGCATCACCACCGTCTACGTCACCCACGACCAGGTCGAGGCCCTGACGATGGGCGACCGCGTGGCGGTCCTCAAGGACGGTCTGCTCCAGCAGGTCGACACCCCGCGCAACATGTACGACAAGCCCGCCAACCTGTTCGTGGCCGGCTTCATCGGCTCCCCCGCGATGAACCTCGTCGAGGTGCCGGTCGCCGACGGCGGCGTGAAGTTCGGCAACTCGGTCGTGCCGGTGCAGCGTGACGCGCTCTCCGCCACGTCCGACAAGTCGGTCACCGTCGGCGTCCGCCCGGAGCACTTCGACGTGACCACCGACTCCGACACCGGTCTCGGCGTCGTCGTGAACGTGGTCGAGGAGCTCGGCTCCGACGCCTTCGTCTACGGCACCGCCCAGGTCGGCGGCGAGGCCAAGGACCTCGTGGTCCGCGTCGGCGGCCGTGAGGTCCCGGAGAAGGGCAGCACGCTGCACGTCGTCCCGCGCGCCGGCGAGACCCACGTGTTCTCCACCTCCACGGGTGCGCGCCTCTCCGACTGACCGGCAAGAACCCGGACATTCCGGACCAGTTGACGACAAGGGCCCCGCTGATCGCCGCGGGGCCCTTCTCGCTGCCCGCGCACACCCCCGGCCCACCCCGCCACCCCCCGGCACACCGGACATTTCCCCCCGGCCGGACGAGTGACCGTCAACCCACTACCCCACAAGAGACACCACTTCATCCCCCGTCCGAGTGACGAAATGTCGCCGAATGATTACGGGGCGCTACCCTCACACGCGTGAAGCACTCCGCGAACCACTCCACCCAGCGCACGCAACGCGGCCAGGGCGGCCCAGCCCGCCGGATCGGCCGCTCGCTCGCCCTCGTCCTGCCCGTCGTCATGGTGCTCTCGGGAACCCTCGCGGTCACCCGGGTCAACTGGTCGGGAGACCCCTCGGACTCGGTGCTCACCGCCTCCGACGTCTCCACCGCCCACCGCACCTCCCACGGCGCCCCCCAGGCCCCGCAGGACGTCCTGCGCGACCAACTGCTGACCGAGCTCCAGGAGAAGGACCCGGGCACCGCCCTGACCCACCTCCAGGCCGCCGTGAACGGCAAGCCGTCGCTGGCCAGGCACTGCACCTCCATCGCCCGCGCCCTGGGCCGCGCCGCGGTCCGCATCTACGGCCCCTCACGCGCGCAGTCCTACGCCCGCCCGGTCTGCGACACCGCCTTCGCCTCGGGCGTCCTCGCGGCCCACAGCTGAGCCCCCCACCCCTCGGCGCGGCTCCCCCTCCCCCGACCGGGCGGGGGACCGCCCGGGCTCCCCCCGGGCACCTCACGGCACGGACACCTCTTACGGCACGGGCACCTCTTACGGCACGTACACCCGCGCCGCGTACAGTGCGCCCATGACTCACCCGCACGCCGCGTCCCGCCCCACGCAAGCCGTCGTCCTGGCCGGTGGCCAGGGATCCCGGCTGCGTCCGTACACCGACGACCGGCCCAAGCCCATGGTGGAGATCCCCGGCACGGGGACCCCGATCATCGGCCACCAGCTCACCTGGCTCGCCGAGGAGGGCGTCACCGACGTCGTCGTCTCCTGCGGGCACCTCGCCGAGGTCCTCCAGGACTGGCTGAAGACCGCCGACCTGCCGGTGAACGTCATGACGGTCGTCGAGACCGAGCCCCTCGGCCGCGGCGGCGGCCTCAAGTACGCGGCCGCGCACCTCCCCCACCCGGACCGGCCCTGGTACGCCACCAACGGCGACATCTGGACCCGCTTCTCGCTGCGCGAGATGGCCGACTTCCACACCGAGCGCGACGCCGTCGCCACCCTCGCGCTGGCCCGGCCGCGCATTCCGTGGGGCGCGGTGAAGACCGACGGCTTCGGACACATCACCGACTTCATCGAGGCGCCGCCGACGACGTACGAGATCAACGCGGGCGTGTACGTCTTCTCCCCCGAGTTCGCCGGGCTGCTCCCCGAGCGGGGGGACCACGAGCGGACGACGTTCCCCCACCTCGCGCGGGAGCGGCGGCTTGCGGGGTTCCCGATTCCGCAGGGGGCGTACTGGCGGGCCATCGACACGGCGAAGGATCTGACGGAGGCGGCGAAGGAACTTGCGGCGCTGGGTCGCTGAGGTCGTGATTCGGCTGCCGGCCGGTGGGGGCTGGTCGCGCAGTTCCCCGCGCCCCTGAGGTATGTGCAGGTGCCGTGCGCTCATCAGCACACGGCACCTGGTGCTTTTGCTTTTAGGGGCGCGGGGAACTGCGCGAACGCCCCCACCGGCCGTCAGCCGAACGGAACCGCTACCCCAGCAGTCCCCCCACCAGCCCCGGCTGGCCGGAAGACGAAGTTCCACCCGACGTCCCCCCGGTCGAACCCCCGGAGGAGCTCGTCGAGCCACCGGACGCAGGACCGGAGCTGGTGCTCGGCGCCTCGCCACCCCCCGTGGGGGCGGACTGCTGCGGCGGGACCTGGCCCGCGGTGCCCTGGGTCTGGCTGGGCGCGCCCGTCGTCGCCGTGCCCTCGTCGCGGGCCGTCGGCGTGCTGTCCGTGCCGGCCGTCGGGGCCGCCGAGGTCGCGCCCTGGGTGGGCGAGGTGGACGCCTCGGGGCTGCGGGACGACTCGTGGGTGCCGGACTCCTCCGGGAGCGGGGCGCCGGGCAGTTCGTTGCGCGGGGCCTCGCCGGGGCCGGGGACGACGACCCGGTCGGCGTCGCGGACCGCGCCACCGAGCAGGGCGCCGATCAGCAGCGTGAGACCGACGGCGATCGCGGTGACCAGGGCGCCGCGGCGCAGGACGTACCGGCGCAGCTCCCAGATGTCCGAGCGGGGGCCGAGCCGGCGCCAGGCCCCGGCGGCGAGACGGCCGTCGACGGAGTAGACCGGGGCGCCCGCGATGATCAGCGGCGACCATGCGGCGAGGCAGATGATGTCGGGGGTGTCGTAGACCGGCGCGGTCTTCCAGCTGACGGTGACGAGGATCGCCGCCGACAGGCCCGCGCCGACCACCGCGGCGACCCGCTGCCAGCAGCCCAGGACCGTGAGGACGCCCACGACGACCTGGAGGAAGGCGATGACGAGCCCGGAGCCGACGGGGTGGTGCAGGGCGAACTGGCGCAGCGGCTCGGCGACTTCCCAGGGGTGCAGGGTGTTCAGCCACTTCACCATGGAGCCGCGCTTGCCGCCGTCGAAGAAGACGGGGTCGCACAGCTTGCCCATGCCGGCGTAGATGGAGATGAAGCCGAGGAAGATGCGCAGCGGGAGCAGCACCACGCCCAGGTTCATCCGGCGGCCGGGGTAGTAGGCGTGCCGGGAGGCGTCCGGGTCGCCGGCGTGGCGTCTGCCGCGCGGTTCGACCGCCTCCGCGAGCGCCTCCCCGAAGTCCTCGAACTCGGCGTCGTCGTAGGGGGGTTCGTCGTAGGCGCTGCCGACCGTGCGGCTCTGCGGCAGCAGCCGGTGCTCGCCGGGGACCGGGGCGCGCTGGGCGCCGACGATCGGGGTCTCCAGGGTCTGCGCGGTGAGGTCGCCGTCGTAGCCGTCGCCCACGCGCGGGATGACCTGGGTGGCTCCGGCGTCGGCGCCGGGCGGTCCGCCGTGGCCGACGCTGCCGGCCCGCACCGCCTGCAGCAGCCGGTGGGCGCCGGTGTCGTCCGGGGCGGTCTGGCCGCTCCAGACGACGGGCCGGCGGCGGGCACCGGAGGCGGCGCCCGCTCTGCCCGCCGCCCCGACGACGGGGATGCGCGTGGTGTCCTGGCTGGCGCTCGCATGCCGGGCGATCCGCGGGGATTGGTTACGCCGCGCCGACACGCCCAGCTGCACGCGGAAGCTCGCGTGATTGACGATGATCTGCGCCGGATCGCTCGGCACCTTCACCATGCTCAGCGCGGGAGCGTCGTCGAGGCCGGATGCGAATCCCGACGAGCGGCCCCCCGTGGGTGTGCGGGGTGTTCTGGTGTCCACACTCATCTAACCGAGTGACGTGTGGTTAGGACACTGCTTTGACCCACCGGATCTGTCCGGACTCCGTCAAGGTTGCCCTACCCGCCGGATTTAACCCGTCGGGGTGAACGGACGGACGTGCGTTCAGATCCGGCACCGCATCTCCACGGCCGCGTTCAGGCCCGGCGCCGCGCCGCCTCGTACAGCACGATCCCCGCCGCCACACCGGCGTTGAGGGATTCCGCGCCGCCCGGCATCGGGATGCGGACGCGGAAGTCGCAGGTCTCGCCGACCAGTCGGGACAGCCCCTTGCCCTCGCTGCCGACGACGATGACGACCGGGCCGTCCAGCGCTGCGAGCGAGCCGATCTCGGCCTCGCCGTCGGCGGCCAGGCCGACGACCGCGATCCCGGCCTTCTTGTACGCCTCCAGGGCGCGGGTGAGGTTCGTGGCGCGGGCGACGGGCGTACGGGCCGCCGTACCCGCGGAGGTCTTCCAGGCACCCGCGGTCATCCCGGCCGCGCGGCGCTCGGGGACGACCACACCGTGGCCGCCGAACGCGGAGACCGAGCGGACGACGGCACCCAGGTTGCGCGGGTCGGTCACCCCGTCAAGGGCGACGATCAGCGGGTCCTCGCCGTCGTCGTGCGCGGCGTGGACCAGGTCCTCGGGGTGGGCGTACTCGTACGGCGGGACCTGGAGGACGAGCCCCTGGTGGTTGAGGCCGTTCGTCATACGGTCCAGCTCGGGGCGCGGCGCCTCCATGAGGTTGATGCCGCCGCGCTCGGCCGCGAGCTGGAGCGCCTCGCGCACCCGCTCGTCGTTGTCGATGAACTGCTGGACGTAGAGCGTGGAGGCGGGGACGCCCTCGCGCAGTGCCTCGACGACCGGGTTGCGGCCGACGACCAGCTCGGAGGCGCTCTTGCCGCCACGCCCGCGCGGCACGGGGCGGCGCTGGACCTGCTTGGCCTTGGAGGTGGCGATGCGGTTCTTCTTGTGTCCCTTGCGCATCTCGGCGGGCGGGGTCGGGCCCTTGCCCTCGAGGCCCCGGCGCCGCTGGCCGCCACTGCCGACCTGCGCGCCCTTCTTGCCGGACATGCGGCGGTTGTTGGCTGCCATGACCTACCTGATTCTGTGCGGAGGTGTGCGTACGTCTATGCAGTGTGCCGCCCGGGGAGCCGGGCGGCACAATCGATCAAGGGAACGGGCTGGGCGGGACTACCGGGTCCCGAGGGTCCAGCGCGGTCCCTGCGGGCCGTCCTCGATGGTCAGGCCGGACTGGTTGAGCTGGTCGCGGATGGCGTCCGCGGTCCCCCAGTCCTTGCGCGCCCGGGCCGCCTCCCGCTGGTCCAGGACCAGGCGTACGAGACTGTCGACCACGCCGTGCAGATCCTCGCCCTTCTCGGCCTCGCCCGCCCAGTGCGCGTCGAGCGGGTCCAGGCCGAGGACGCCCAGCATGGCGCGGACCTCGGCGAGCCGGGCCACGGCCGCTTCCTTGTCGTCGGCGGCCAGCGCGCTGTTCCCCTGGCGGACGGTGGTGTGCACGACGGCGAGGGCCTGCGGGACGCCCAGGTCGTCGTCCATCGCCTCGGCGAACGCCGGCGGCACCTCGGCGGCGGGCTCGACGACGCCCCCCGCCTTCTCGACGACGCGCTGGATGAAGCCCTCGATCCGCGCGAACGCCGACTCGGCCTCGCGCAGCGACTCCTCGCTGTACTCGATCATCGAGCGGTAGTGCGGGGTGCCGAGGTAGTAGCGGAGCACGATCGGGCGCCACGCCTTGACCATCTCGCTGACCAGCACGCTGTTGCCGAGCGACTTCGACATCTTCTCGCCGCTCATGGTGACCCAGGCGTTGTGCACCCAGTACTGGGCGAACTCGTCGCCGTAGGCCTTGGCCTGGGCGATCTCGTTCTCGTGGTGCGGGAAGATCAGGTCGAGGCCGCCGCCGTGGATGTCGAAGGCGGAGCCCAGGTACTTGTGGGCCATCGCGGAGCACTCCAGGTGCCACCCGGGACGGCCGCGGCCCCATGGGGTCTCCCAGTCGGGCTCGCCCGGCTTGGTCGCCTTCCACATCGCGAAGTCGCGCGGGTCGCGCTTGCCGGTGATGCCCTCCTCGGTGGGTTGGCGCAGATCGTCGATGTCCTGGTTGGACAGCGCCAGATAGCCGGGGTAGGAGCGCACGTCGAAGTAGACGCTGCCGTCGGCCTCGTACGCGTGACCGCGCTCGATGAGGCCGCGCATCATCTCGATCATCTCGGGGACGTGCCCCGTCGCCCGCGGCTCGTACGTGGGCGGCAGGCAACCGAGGGCGTGGTAGCCGTCGTTGAACGCGCGCTCGTTGTCGTAGCCGATGGACCACCAGGGGCGGCCCTGCTCGTGCGACTTGGTGATGATCTTGTCGTCGATGTCGGTGACGTTGCGGATGAACGTGACGTCGTAGCCGCGGTACTCGAACCAACGGCGCATGATGTCGAAGTTCAGGCCGGACCGGATGTGGCCGATGTGGGGGGCCGCCTGCACGGTGGCGCCACAGAGGTAGATCGAGACACAGCCCGGCTGGAGCGGGATGAAGTCACGGATCTGCCGGGCGCTGGTGTCGTACAGGCGAATAGTCACGATGCCTAGGGTAGTGGGCGGTGGGTGCTCTCCTCACCCCCGTCTGACCACCAAAGCGGTCGCCACGGCCATCAGGCCTTCCTCCCGTCCCGGGAACCCCAGTCCGTCCGTGGTCGCCCCCGACACCGACACCGGGGCTCCGGCCGCCTCCGACAGGATCTTCTGCGCCTCCTCCCGGCGCTTGCCGATCTTCGGCCGCGGCCCCACGACCTGTACGGCGATGTTCCCGACGGTGAAACCGGCCTCGCGGACGATCCGCGCGGCCTCCGTCAGCAGGGTCACCCCGGAGGCGCCGGACCACTCGGGGCGGCCGGTGCCGAAGTGCTGTCCGAGGTCGCCGAGGCCCGCCGCCGAGAAGAGGGCGTTGCAGGCCGCGTGGGCGACGACGTCGGCGTCGGAGTGGCCGGCCAGACCGGGGCCCGCGTTCTCCCACTTCAGGCCCGCGCACCAGAGCTCGCGGCCCTCCTCGAAGGCGTGGATGTCGGTGCCGATGCCGACCTGGGGCAGGGCGTACGGCAGGACGGGGGGCGGCTCAGAAGCCATCGTTGAGCCTCCTGCGGGCCAGGACCGCCTCGGCGAGGACGAGGTCGAGGGGACGGGTGACCTTGAAGGCCTCCTCGTGGCCGGGGACGACCACCACGGTCAGGCCGAGCTGCTCGACCATGCTCGCGTCGTCGGTGACGTCCTCGGTGACCGTCTCGTGGGCGCGGACCAGGGTGGCCCGGTCGAAGCCCTGCGGGGTCTGTACGGCGCGCAGCCGGGCGCGGACCGGGGTGGCGACGACCGGCTCGGGCCCGCCGGGGGCGGCGGCCGGTCCGACCTCCTTGACGGTGTCGGCGAGCGGCAGCGCCGGGACGACGGCGGGGGCGCCCTCGCGCACGGCCTCGATGACGGCGTCGACGGTGTCCACCGGGACCAGGGGCCGGGCGGCGTCGTGGACGAGGACGATGTCGTACTCGGGCGGCAGGGCGTCCAGGCCGAGGCGCACGGACTCCTGCCGGGTGTCGCCGCCGGGGACCACGAGGAAGTCGGTGCGCTCGGGCAGCGCGTGGGCGTCGAGCAGCGACTTGACCTCGCCGGCGCCGTCGGGCGGGGCCACGACGACCACCAGGGAGACGGCGCGGGAGGCGGCGAGGGCGCGCACCGCGTGGATCAGCATGGGCGTGCCGTTCAGTGCGCGGAGCGCCTTGGGGGCGCCCGGACCGAGGCGTACGCCCCGGCCGGCGGCCGGGATCACCGCGGCCGTGCGGGCGGGCGCGGGCGAGGGACGCGAATCGTCAGACATCGGTTCCTGTCAGGTTTGTGTGCTCGGCCTAGGTGGGTACGGAGACAGCGTGCCGGGCGCGACGCCTTGACCGGACCCTTCCGTGACGCGCCGGTCGAGCGCTGTCCGGGCTCGGCACGCAAAGTATCGGGGTTTCCCCGAAGTGGGACGGCCCGTGGGCATCCGTGGACGCGCGTGGACGTGGACAGGCGTGGACGGTGCGGCGGGGCGACCCATCGGGGGCGACCCATTCGGTGGGCGCACGGCATCCGGACGCGAACATGCCGCAGCGCCCGGCGACGGGATTCGTCATCGGGCACCGCGGCATTTCGGTGTTCAACGGTGTGCGTCGGCGTCGGCCTTCGCCGGCGTCAGGACGCGAGAACCTCGTCGAGCAGGGCTTCGGCCTTGTCCTCGTTGGTGTTCTCCGCGAGGGCGAGTTCGCTCACCAGGATCTGGCGGGCCTTGGCGAGCATGCGCTTCTCACCGGCGGAGAGTCCGCGCTCGCGCTCGCGACGCCACAGGTCACGCACGACTTCCGCGACCTTGATGACATCGCCGGAGGCGAGCTTCTCCAGATTTGCCTTGTAACGACGCGACCAGTTCGTGGGCTCCTCGGCGTACGGCGCGCGCAGCACCTCGAAGACCCGGTCCAGCCCGTCCTGACCGACCACATCACGCACGCCGACGAACTCCGCATTGTCCGCTGGCACACGCACCGTCAGGTCACCCTGGGCGACCTTCAGCACCAAGTAGGTCTTGTCCACGCCTTTGATCTGGCGAGTTTCGATGGCCTCGATCAGCGCGGCCCCGTGATGGGGATAGACCACGGTGTCGCCAACCTTGAACGTCATGTGACAGGTACCCCTTCCGTGGCTATCCAGGGTAACACGGAAACTGCGGTTCCTGAATGGCGTTTTCGCAGGTCAGGGCATATCTCGGGGCTTGACAAGTGCAACAGGAACGTGCTTCGGACGCCTCCCGGAAGCAGGTATTCGCAGGTCGGAGCGGCTCTTCGAGGGGGGTGAAACGCGGACGTTACACGCGTCCGGGGCCTGCCGCAGGCGGCCGAACGTCCGCATATGTCCGCTTCCAGATGTGCGACTTGCGCTACTCCGTTCGATGTCCGTGGCCGGATACCAGTCGTTTCCGGAATTGATCACCGGGGCTTCGGGCAGACCCGTGATCAATTTCCCGGACGGCCGCACATTCCTTCACGGAAAATCCGCGAGCGGAGCGCGACGGCGCTTAACCGGAGCGTCCGCGCGGATATACGAATGCCGTACGCCGACGTACGGGCAGGAAGAGCAAGGATGAAGTACGAGTGACGGATGGGTCACCCGAGAGTGTCGTGACGGGTGTGACGAGCAGGAAGATCACGGCGCGCGGCGGCCCCTGGACGCGTTAGAGGCGGGTCGGGTGCGGCGGCGCGGGAACGGCTCGGTAACCTAAGGCCGCTGACAGACCCTTAGGGCGGCTTTATCACCAGGTGAGCTGCCCCTGTGCGTTAAAGGAGTTGCCGCCGCCGTGAGCAGCAGCCTTCGACGCGGCGCCCTCGCCGCATCCGCCCTCGCGTTCTCGATCGCCACGCTCGCCGCCTGCGGCGCCGGCAACAACAGCCAGACGCTGGAGATCAAGCCGGACAACGCCTCCACCAGTGTGGGCGACATCAAGATCCAGAACGCTGTCGTCATCACCCAGCCGAACCCCGCCGGGGGCGGCCCGGTCGCGGTCTCCGCGACCGTCTTCAACACCGGCAGGACGGCCCAGACGATCGAGTCGATCGACGTCGAGGGCCTCGGCACCGCGAAGCTCTCGCCCGCGAAGGGGGAGAAGAACCTGACGGTCCCGGCCGGCGGTGTCGTCGTCATCGGCGGCGAGAACAACGCCTCCGCCGTCCTGGAGCACCCGGACGAGAAGTCGATCGACGGCAACGCCCAGAAGACCACCTTCACGCTCAGCGACACCGGTGCGGTGAGCCTGGCGGCCTTCGTCGTCCCGGCCGAGAGCTACTTCTCCAGCTGGGGCCCGAGCGACATCCCGAGCACCCCCGCGGAGTCCGCCTCGGAGTCCCCCTCCGAGAGCGCCTCGGAGACGGCCACGTCCACCGAGTCCCCGGCCGCGGGCGGCTCCGAGTCCGCGTCCGCCTCGGAGTCCCCCTCCGGGTCGGCCTCGGGCCACTGAGTCCCGTATACGCATACGACGTATACGCATGACACAGGGGCGGCACCCTCGATGAGGGTGCCGCCCCTGTCATGTCCGGTAAGCGGTTTACGGCTCGAACTTGTAGCCCAGACCACGGACCGTCACCAGGTAACGGGGCGCGCCCGGGTCGGGCTCGATCTTGGCCCGGAGGCGCTTGACGTGGACGTCGAGGGTCTTGGTGTCGCCCACGTAGTCGGCGCCCCAGACCCGGTCGATGAGCTGCATACGGGTGAGGACGCGGCCCGCGTTGCGCAGCAGCATCTCCAGGAGGTCGAACTCCTTGAGGGGCAGGTCGACCTTGGAGCCGGAGACGGTGACGACGTGGCGGTCGACGTCCATCCGGACCGGACCCGCCTCCAGGGCGGCCGGGGTCACCTCCTCCGGCTCCCCGCGGCGGCGCAGGACGGCCCGGATCCGGGCGACCAGCTCGCGCGAGGAGAACGGCTTGGTGACGTAGTCGTCGGCTCCTATTTCCAGGCCGACGACCTTGTCGATCTCGCTGTCCTTGGCGGTCACCATGATCACGGGGACGTTGGAGCGGCCGCGCAGCTGCCGGCACACCTCCGTGCCGGGCAGGCCCGGCAGCATCAGGTCGAGGAGGACGAGGTCGGCGCCGTTGCGCTCGAACTCGTCGAGTCCGTCGGGCCCGGTGGTCGCGACGGCGACCTCGAAGCCCTCCTTGCGGAGCATGTACGACAGGGCGTCGGAGAAGGACTCCTCGTCCTCGACGACGAGCACTCGGGTCACGGAAGGACCTCCGGGGCGGAAAGCGTCTGGTACGCGGTCGAATCGGGGGATGAGCGGCGGGACGGAGTGGGGGAGGGGGTGGGGATGGGGGTGCTGCCGCCGGCCTGCCCGTCCTCGTCATTGAGGTCGTCCAGGTCGTCGAAGGTGTCGAAACCCTCGAGGCCTTCCGGGTCGTCGGGATCCGGATGCTGGTGGGCGCGATCGCGGTCGCGGGCGGCCGCGGCGGCCTCGGGCAGCCGCAGGGTGAATGTGGAGCCCTGTCCCTCGGCACTCCACACCGTGACCTCCCCGCCGTGCGAGGCGGCCACATGCTTGACGATCGCGAGCCCGAGGCCCGTACCGCCCGTCTGACGGGAGCGGGCCGGGTCGACTCGGTAGAAGCGCTCGAAGATGCGCTCCTTGTCCTTGTCGGAGATCCCGATGCCCTGGTCGGTCACCGCGATCTCGATCAGATCCCCGCCGGGCACGGTCACCCGGCGGGCGGCTATGCCGACCCGGGTGCGGGCCGGCGAGTAGTTGACGGCGTTCTCGACCAGGTTGCCGAGGGCGGCGGCCAGCTGGCCGCGGTTGCCCCAGACACGCAGGTCGGCGGTGCCGCCGGCCGCCATGGTGATCTGCTTGGTGCCGGCCTGGTGCCGACAGCGGTCCACGGCCTCGGCGACCAGGTCGTCGATGCCGACGGGCTCCGCGTCCTCCAGCGGATCGTCGTTCTGCACCCGGGACAGATCGATCAGTTCCTGCACCAGGTTCGTCAGCCGGGTCGCCTCGATCTGCATCCGCCCGGCGAACCGCTCCACGGCCTCCGGGTCGTCCGAGGCGTCCATGACGGCCTCGGAGAGCAGGGAGAGCGCGCCGACCGGCGTCTTCAGCTCATGACTGACGTTGGCGACGAAGTCCCGCCGCACCGCCTCGATCCGGCGCGCCTCGGTGAGGTCCTCGACGAGGACCATCACGAGCCGTGAGCCGAGCGGCGCCACCCGCGCGGAGACCGCGAGGGCCTCGCCGCGCCCGGTGCCCCGGCGGGGCAGGTCCAGCTCGACCTGGCGTATCTCCCCGTCGCGCCGGGTGTCCCGGGCCATCTTGAGCATCGGCTCGACCGCAAGTTTTCCGCCACGTACGAGTCCCAGGGCGTACGCCGCGGAGCTCGCCTTGACGACGGCGTCGGCCTCGTCGAGGACGACGGCCGAGGAGCGCAGCACCGACAGGACCGTGTCCACGCCGGGCGGGAGCACGGGGTCGGTGTGCAGGGAGCTGCGGGTGGGGCGTGCCTGGTCGCGCTCGCTCCAGCGGAACGCCAGCATGGCGATGACACCGGTGAGCACCCCGGCGATCGCTGCCGCTGCGGCGACCGCCGCGTTCACGTCCATGCGTCCAGGTTAGGCACGGGATCCGGCGTGACCACAGCCATGCGGGTGCGACCTCGAACACTCGTCGCCCAGAGTTCACCTTGGAGCCAGTAGTGGTTCATTTGAGGTGACTGAATCCGACGCGTAGCGGGCGGACCGTGGCACCGTGGGGTTCGCCCCGGAGCATACGTACGTACGAGAGGGAATCCTGATGCGGGACGCGTACCACGAGGAACTTGACTCGATAGGCGACAGCCTGGTGGAGATGGCCCGGCTGGTCGGGTCGGCGATCGGGCGCGCCACGACCGCCATCCTCGACTCCGACCTGAAGCTCGCCGAGAGCGTCATCGAGAACGACCAGAAGGTCGACGAGCTGCAGCACGACCTGGAGGCGAAGGCGATCGCGCTGCTCGCCCGCCAGCAGCCGGTCGCCACCGACCTGCGGATCGTCGTCACCTCGCTGCGGATGTCGGCCGACCTGGAGCGCTCGGGCGACCTCGCCCAGCACGTGGCGAAGCTCGCCCGGCTGCGCTTCCCGAACCGGGCGGTGCCGCACGACCTGCACGCCACGATCCTGGAGATGGGCCAGCTCGCGCAGCGCCTGATGGCGAAGGCGGCGGAGTGCATCATCACCAAGGACGTCGACCTGGCGCTCCAGCTGGAGGCCGACGACGACGCGATGGACCTGCTGCACCGCACGCTGTTCCAGCACCTGATCGACGACCGCTGGAAGCACGGCATCGAGACGGCCGTGGACGTGACCCTGCTGGGCCGCTACTACGAGCGGTTCGCCGACCACGCGGTGGCGGTCGCCAAGCGCGTGGTGTTCCTGGTCACGGGTGAGCACGCGGACGAGCTCCAGCCCGACATCCAGCCGGACATCCAGCCGGCCACGGGGACCGAGGGGGCGTAGGTCTGCCGGGGAGGCAGACGGTGGGCTTCCGGAGAGCGTGCGGGCGCCACTGTGCGCCGTTGATGCGCCCGGCACAACGGGCATGCAATGGGCACAGGCCCTAGCGGAACACGTGCGCCTCCGGGAGGAACCCATGGCAGAGTCCCCCAGCACCCCTCAGCCCGACCCCACCCAGGAACGCCCGACCGAGCAGCCCGCCGAGATCAGGAACCTGATGCTGATCGGCGCGTGCGGCTGCGGTTCCGGGTGCGGCTGCGGGTGCCAGTCGGGCAGCCCGTGCCAGTGCGGCTGAGCGCGGCGTCGTACGTACGACAGGGCGGGGCCCGGTGACCACACCGGGCCCCGCCCTCTTGTCGCGGGAGCGCCGGGCCGGGCGCAGCATGGAGGGACGAGCAGGAACCCCGAACCGAACGGGAAAGGGGATGACCGCCATGCCCAAGTTCATGGACGTCCACCACAACATGAAGGGCATCACCCGCGAGCAGCTCCTCCAGGCGCACCAGGACGACCTCGCCATAGAAGGGGAGGAGGGCGTCCACTTCGAGTCCGCGTGGGCGGACCCGGACTCCGGCGTCGTCTACTGCCTCTCGGAGGCCCCGTCGGCGGAGGCGGTGCAGCGCATCCACGAGCGCACGGGTCACAAGGCCGACGAGGTCCACCCGGTCCCGCTCCAGGTGTGAAACCTGCATGATGGAGGTCCGGCGGGTGGAGGTCCGCCGGGTTGGGGGGAGACACCATGGACAGGCCGACGTCCGATGCGCAGCCCGATGCGCAGCTGATGGTCGCGGAGGCGCGGAAGGCGTTCTTCGTGATGTTCGGGTTCCTGGCGCTGGTCTGGCTGGTGCAGCTGGCCAACTTCGCCGACGACTACGCGCCGGCCCGCGAGTACGGCCTGGTCTCCGGCGACCTCGGCTCCCTGCCGCACCTCCTCACGGCGCCGTTCCTGCACTGGAGCTGGGCGCACATCGAGAGCAACTCCGGCCCGCTGTTCATCTTCGGCTTCCTGGCCGCGTACCGCGGGGTGCTGCGCTTCCTCGGGCTGAGCCTGCTGGTGGCGGTGACCAGCGGCCTCGCGGTCTGGCTCTTCGAGGGCGGGAACGCGGAGACGGTCGGCGCGAGCGGTCTGATCTTCGGCTACTTCGGATACGTCGTCGTCCGCGGCCTCTTCGACCGCCATCTCATCGACACGCTCATCGGCATCGTGATGGCGGCGTCCTTCGCCTACATGCTCACGGTGGCGATCCCCGGCACCCCGGGCGTCAGCTGGCTGGCCCACCTGGGCGGCCTCGTCGGCGGCCTCGCGGGCGCGTGGCTGTTCCGCAACCGCACGAAGCACACACGAAACGCTTCCGGTTCCTCCGGCTCCTCCGGTTCCTCCGGTTCCCCCCGGCAACTGCCCGGGACCCCCGCCCCCACCGGGAATCCACGGGCGGACCTGCACAAGGAGCTGGGGGACTTGGGGCTGCTCTGACACCGCGCCCCTTCGGCTGCACGACGTCGGCGCCGGGCTTGCTTCGATAAGCGCGTCTCCGTTTCTTCGTCTTCTTCGTCCGCTGCCGCGAGGATGCCGAGGATCACCAGCAGTGCCATGACCAGCAGGGCCAGAACGGCCACGGTGGTGGTCGTGGGGTAGTTCCACAGGAAGAGGGTGAGGCCGCCGGCCCCGATGACCGCGGCTGCGGCAAGGTGCCGGTTCCTGCGCAGCCACTGTCCGGCAGCCCCTGTCGTCATCCCCCTCCGGGCGAGCGCGTGACCGGCGGCCCCGGTGCTTCGGGCCGCGGCCGAGCGCACGGCGGTCGCGCCACGGCCGGGTCCGTACAGATATCCCGCGCCCACCACGAGCAGGGCCGTGACGAGCACGGTGAGGACCGCCTCCCGGAGGAACCTGACCAGGGTGTCGTAGATCGCTGCCGCGGCATCCCGCGTCTGCGCCGACTGAGGCGACTGAGCCGACTGCGTCACCGTGTCCAGAGAGATCTGGCGGGTGACGGCGAGCCCGACGAGCAGCCCGCACATCATGAGTGCCGTGCCGATGCCACCGGCCATCAGCGCGACCCGGCGGGAGGGCGCCGCCCAGATGCCGAGCCCGCCGAGCAGGACCACCGTCAGGGGCAGCCACGGACCGACGACGCCGAGCCAGCGCGCACCGTCCCGGGCCGCACCGAGATTCTCGTTGCGGACCAGCACGATCGATCTGTCGGCCCCGGGAATGTCCTGCGCCTTGACGAGGGTCGTGCCGATCAGTTGCTTCTGCACTTCTTCCGCCACCGGGCCGACGTTCAGTGTGAGGGTGTCGCCCTTGATCTCGAGCGCTCCGTTCCCCTCTCCCGTGAGGACGTTCGTCGCGACGGTATGAGCCCCGCGATTGACGCTGTCCCACGCCTTCGCGAAAGCGTCGCTCGTCACCACCTTCCCGACAGCGAAGCGCACGCCCGTCGTCAGTCCGGCCTTGATCTGGTCGTCCAGCGAACGGGCCGTGTCGACGAGGAACCGGGGTGCGTCGCGGTCGGCCAGGGCGTCGGCCAGCGCACGGGTGATCTTGCGAACGTCAATCTGCTTCACCAGCCCGTCGGTAACGCGATCGATCACCACGTTCTGGACGGCGGGGTCCCTGGGGAGAGGTGACACGGTCTGTGCGTACCGATCGACATCGGTGATCTCGGAATTCACCCACGTGGCGACGACGGTGACGGGTACGAGCAGTACGGCCAGCGCGAGCAGCAGAGAAGCCGCACAGAGTCGCAGGCGACGGTGGAGCGTGCCCTGAGCGCGCCGGCCGGAAGCCACGAAACCACTTACCCAGGCATACGTGATGTCGGCGTCAGCGTTTGACGGCGCCCTTGACCCGCTCTTTCTCTCCCCGCATCCTGCCCCGCGCTTCGAGGGCCGCGCCCTTCGCCGCGAGGGTGTTCTTGTGCATGGCGTGGGCCGCCTTGCGCACGGTCTTTCCGACTACCTGTTCGGCCTTCGCCTTGGCTCTCTCGCCTGCGCTCATGTCAGCACCTCCGCACCATCACTGGCCGAGTTCCCTGAAGACGCGGGCACAACCACGGGCCTATGAGCCGATGGGCAACTCTCGTGCTCGTCGGCGCGCTTGAGCCCGTAGCTCCTTCAGCCGACCGTGGAACGCGTTGTGGCGGTTCTGGTCGAGGTTCAGCGGGAGGTCGAGCTGAGAGATGAGCTGTGACTCCAGTTCCCACGGTTCGCTCTGCTCGATCCAGCACACCCGCGCGTTGTCCGCCATCCACTGGCTCAGGGTGACTTCCCCGACCTTGCCGAAGGTCATCCGCTTGCCGCTGCCCACCCGGCGCAGCTCGAGTCCGAGCAGGCAGCCGAGGGTGAGCCGCAGGGTCGAGCCGGCCGCGTTGCCCCGGTAGTGGTAGCGCACCCGCTTGCGCAGGTTCTGGGTGCTGCCGCCGCCGGGACAGGGCTCGCACGCACCAAGACCTCCTGCGCCGACCACAACCGGCCGGGACTGACGAGAGGGGTGGCTTCCACGAGGCCTCCTCCACCACCGACTTGCGCAGCCCCCTACCAGCGGAAAACCCACAGGCAGGGGGCTGGAAGGCGTTCGCTTACTTCTTCTTGCCCTGGGTCTTGTCGGGGATCTTGGTGAGCTGGGTTTTTGCTGGTCGGGGGCGCTGGGCTCGTGCGCCTGGTGGTCGTCGTTGGTCGTCATTGGCCACTGTCGAGCGACCTCGGACGGCCCAGGGACGGCCCAGCTCCGGCGCACTCGGCTGACGGCCGGCACTCCGCTATGACCTGTCTGAACCTCAGCCGACGACAGTCAGCCACAACGGCGGGCGTGCCGACCGACCACGCACGCGTATGTCTCGCTGGACCCCCACCGGCCCCAGCCACGCTTCCGGTGCCGTCGACCAGAACAAGCCGCAGCGGCCGGTCCGTGGCGACGACGCTTGAGCCCTCAGCTTGGGAAGCTTGGGTCTTCTGGCAGCGATGACTCGCCTGACCTGCGGGGAACGGTGCTCCAGCCCCTCCAGGTCCGCGGCCAAGTCCCCGCTGTTCCCCGTGAGTCCCCACAGGATCTGGCACGCGAATGGCACGATCTCCGGTTCCCGTCGCTCCGACGTAACCTCTGCGACTGCTGGGCCTTGACCGTCTGTGCCCCGCCTTGGATCGTCAGCTACGACGGCGGGCGCCACACCGCTGATGGCCTGCCGAAAACCGTTTTGGGGTCGAGTTGAGCCGATGATGTCAGGTGGCCGCTGTGAGAGCCTCTCCGGCCAGGACTTGTCCGGCCGATCACGTGCGGGAGCCTTTGCGTAGGCGGGCGGCCTGGCTGTCGGTCTTCTCGGGAATCGTGTGCCGGATGCCCCGGCGCCGCAGGTAGTTCCGGACGGGCCGCAGCCCTGCCCGTCGTCCGGCCAGCGGGCGCGATCAGGCGCGCCTGCTGGCCTTTCCAGCGAATTCAGCAGGTGGACCTGCTGGAGATCTTTATTCCCGTGACACTGTAGGCGTTGGCAAACACGGTTGAGGTGTTCGGCGAAAGGCAGATCGAGGTGCCGTCCTGGAGCCGCAGGTACACCACGTCGTCGTTCCGGGTGTTCACGACCCCGTAGTGCGGCCGGGGTGTGACGGCCTGATAACTACTGGTGACGTCCTTGTACTTCGAGAGCGGCGTGCCCGCGAGCAGGGCGTTGTTGTCCACGTAGAAACAGACGTAGGGGTACGGACAGCCGTGGGTGGGGGCCTCCGCGTGGGCTGCGGATGCGCCGGTCACGGAGATAGCTGCGACCGCCACGCTCACCCCCGCGAAGCTTGCAACCTTCCGGATGACGGACTTCATCAAACCTCCAAAAGATCGGTCAATTGTTCGAGTCTGCCCGTGAGTGGTGGCGGGCAAGACAAAGCAGGAGCGTAGCCGGGGCAGACGTAGGCTGCTGTCGCGAACTCCCCATCCCCCCAAGACTCTTGCGGACGGTCACGTCTGGGCCCGGCCGATGCAGCTCCGCTACTCGCTGTGGATGCTCATGCTGGCTATACGGAAGATCTTCTGGTCGATGTGCACGTCCACGAAGAACTTCATCGCCCTCGGGCTGAAGCTGGCACGGTTGTGGCACGAACCTCAGCCGACGACAGTCAGCCACGACGGAGGGCGCGCCGACCGACCACGCACGCGTGTGCCTCGCTGCACCCCCACCGGCCCCAGCCACGCTGCCATGCCGTCGTCCAGAGCAAGCCGCGCCGGCAGAAGCGTAGCGGTGAGACCTTGGGTGATGACCTCTTCGTCCCGAAGCAACTTGGGTGGGGGCGTGGCCCTGGACGGGTGCGCCTCTCACCTGGGCTGACGGTCCGTAGACGTTCGCGCTCGTGCGCCGCTATCCGCTGTCGTTGTCACGCAGTTAGACACTCATGCGGGGTTCGGCGTAACTCCGGGCTGGCTTGGCATCTGCGGCGAGGCCGCCGCCATGAGTGCCCGACGAAGAGCGCGCCGGCCATGCTCCCGCTCCAGGCCGCTGTCATCGATTGCCTTCCGAAGCATGGCCTCACTCACCTCGCAGGCGTGTTGCAGATCCGCTCCTTGAGCATCGGTGTCCGGGCTCCAGTCCCGTACCGGCCCGCTCGCACGAACGTGCTCAACGAGCCTCAGTCGAGTTGCATACACGCTGAGTTGCAATGCGACCAAGCTCCGCGGGGGCTCGATGTCGACCATGAGTGAAGGGTAGATGCCGGACTCTCAGCTTGGGAAGCTGCGGGCATTTGGGGCTGCTTCGGGCGCTGACTTGGGCGAACATCCTGGGCGAGGCGGCGTCGGGCAGGACGGCTGTCACCGTGATTCCCCGCTACTCCCCGCTCAATCTGGTGCGCTTGTGGTGCGGCGGCACTAAGCACCGTGGTCGGGAGTCGGCTCGATGACGTCTGCCCAGACCAGATCGCCCCACGGGTTTCCCTCTACGTCGAGGCGTTCCGCGACGACACGGCATCATCATCGTCATGGATGCTGGATTGGCTGCCGTGCTGGGCGCGGCGGTAGGAACAGTCGGTACGATCGCGACGGGCTGGACCTCAAGGTCACTGGGTAAGATCCAGATGCGTGTTGAGTCCCTGCGTGAGCGCAGGGAACCGCGAAGGTCCTCCTACGAGGCCTTCTCCTCCGCTGCCACTGCGCTCCACGATCATCTTGAGCCTTGGATTGCGTTTGGTCGACACCTCGGTCGGTCGGGGACCTCTGACACCGAGGGGTCGGACCGCGTCGTCGACTTGAGCCCTGGCAAATTCAAGGAGGGCTACGTTCCTCGTGCGGTTGAGCTTGCGGATGAGGTTGGCCGCTATGGTCGGCACGTGATCTTGGACGGGCCTGCTGAGCTGGAACCCTACGTGACCACAATTGTCGAACTGGCTGGCGCTCTGGTGACCGTCTTTAGGATCAGACAGAGCTTGAACCGCATGGTTGACGAAGAGGGCAGGTTGATCGTTGCTTACGACACGTCAAAGCTTTCGGACAAGCTCAAGCAGCTAGAGGAGGGCGTTCGAGAGTTCCTCCTTCAGGCAAGTGCGGCACTGGATCGCGAATTGGTCACAAGACTAAGCGGCCGGCGGCTGCCCTGGCCGACACAACGCTGGCTCACCCTTGGCACTCGAGAGAGGCTGGGGCGCTGCGCCGGGTGCCCTGGAGCTTCGATCCCTGGTGAGGCGACGCAAACTCGGCTACAAGGCCCCCTCGTTCACCGTGGCTGACCGCTTCATCTGGCACGGTTGTGGCACGAACCTCAGCCGCCGAAAGTCAGCCACAATGGCGGGCACGTCAACCGATCAGGCGCGCGTGTGTATCGGTACGCCCTCGCTGGCCTCAGCCACGCTATTTGATTGTGTAGTGACCAGGACGAGTTGCGACGGCTGGCCCGCGGTGAAGGCTCAGTAGTGAATAAGTGCGAAACTGTTTGCATCCCATGTACCTGGCCGCGCTTGATCGGCACTGATCCTGGCGGTGCATCACGCCCCCTAGCAGGACCCGCACCTTCCCCGGAATCCGTGTGCGGCTCGATCGGTCCGGCCGCCGACCGTCGATGACAGGCGCGTCGCTCCCTGGACACCAGAACGGGTCTTCGCCGTTCAGGCTGGCATGCCCGAGCGGTTCCGGGCCACGGTCGACCTGGGTGGCGGCTGCGGCCTGCGACAGGGCGAGATCCTCGGTGTGGCCGTCGACGCCATCGACTTCGAGTCGGACACGCTTCACGTGGTCCAGCAACTCAAGCTGAGCCGAAGCAAGGCCGTATTCGCCCCGCCCAAGGGTGGCAAGCTCCGGGACGTGCCGCTTCCTGGGCCGGTCGCTGATGCCCTGCGAGCCCACATGAAGCAGTTCCCGCCGTTCGACATCACCTTGCCGTGGAAGGTGGCGGACGGGCCTTCGGTGACCAAGCGACTGATCTTCACCGGGCCGCGCGGTGGTCACGTCTGGCGGACGTCCCTCAACGAGGAGGCGTGGAAGCGGGCGCTGGCCTCGGCTGGGGTGATCCCCGAACGGAAGCCCGGCGAGCCATACGCCGAGTCACGCGAGAACGGCATGCACGCGCTGCGTCACTTCTACGCCTCGCTGCTCCTGGACGCTGGGGAGAACATCAAGGCCCTCGCCGAGTACCTCGGCCACTCCGACCCTGGCCTGACACTCCGCGTGTACGCGCACCTCATGCCGTCCAGCCGGGAGCGGACGAGCAGAGCCGTGTCAGACGTCTATTCGAAGCGTCTGCACCCCGAACCGTGAGAGCCGCAGGTGGTCCGGCAGGATGCTCGGACGTGGTCACTTCGGGGAGGGAATTCATGGACTCGACGGATGGCGTCGTCAATCTGATCCACCTGGCCGACAGGCCCGGCACCAGCGGACACAGTGTCTCCGTGCGCATCCTGGGTCGCTATCAACCGGGAATTCTGACCGGCCACGACTTCCTCGACTGCGACATCGTCATCAAGGCGGAATCCGTCAGCGGCAACTTCTCGGTGACCCTTCTCCCTGAGGACCTGGAGGACTGGGAGGACGCCTTGGCAACCCTGGAGTCCGGCCGGTTCGCCATGTGGCTCACATCCGGGCGGACTCCTTCGATGAAGTTCAAGCCTGACGAGAGCGGCGGGCTCTGGGTGTCCGTGCACGACGGGCCGTCGTCAGGAGTCACTGTCACCGTCCCGTTGTTCGTGCCATCACCGAAGTGGGTTGCCGAGCAGCGCGACCTGCTCGCCCAGGCCCGCGAGGCCTACCCCCGCGAGGTCGTCGAGACATCACCCGGCGCCTACGAGTGGCGGCGTGCTCTCAGCGTCTGACGGCCCGACCGAGCAACTGACGGCCCACAGACGGCCCAGCCCCACCAAAAAGCCCCCGCCCCGCGAAGAAACCGCAGGTCGGGGGCTTAATGGTGTCGCGTTACTTCTTCTTGCCCTGGGTCTGGGGGGCCCGTTTTCCGGCCCTGGTCAGCGGGCCGCGCACCTCATCTGACCTGCGGTCGAGCCGTCGTTGTTGGTCATTGGTGGTCGTCGTCGGTCGACCTCGGAGGGCCCAGCGGGGGCCCAGGGAGGGCCCGGCGATGTCGCCCACCGGGCCTCACTCACGAAGAGGAGCAGCCTCACCAGACGTGCGAGCGCAGCCATCCCTTATATCCCTGCCATGGGTGATCGACTTCTCTTGCGGCAGCGCCTGTTGTCAGTGGGGGCTGCCAGAATCAGGGCATGACCGCAGCTTCTGTTCCGTTCCAGGAGATCCTGCAGAACCCCGACAACTACTCACACGATGACTTCGCCCGCGCCCGCGCTGAGAAGGTTCTGGCCGTCAGCGCCACCCTTCTACATCAACGGGGGCACGAGGACATCGCTGCTCTGCTGGCGCAGGCCGAGTTCTGCGACTTGGAGTACCAGGAGGAGGACTGGGGGAAGTCTTGGTTCGAAGTCGTGCTCGACTTCGACCACCCCCAGCTTGAGCGCTTCACCGAAGAGGTGCAGCAGCGTGCGCTGTCAGCCATGCAAGAGGTCTGCGACCGGGAGAACTTCGGCATCTCGGGTCTGCGGGCACGCGCCATCCTGCCCGAGGTGGGGGCCAACTGGCGGGAGCAATTGGCGGCCGGTGGCAAGGCGCGCCCTTCCAACCACGCCCGCAAGGTGCGGATTGGGCCAGCTCACCCGCAAGCTGACGGTCTGCACCTCACAAACGAGTGGGAGTGGCGTGTCTACGCCGTCCTGCGCGAGCGGCAGCAGGAACTCCCCGACAACGACACGATAGGAATCGTCCCTCTCAGCGCGATGAAGGTGCGTGATCACGTTTTTGAGCCGGACCTGCTGGTCACCTACAGGGGATACGCAGGAGTGATCGAGGTTGACGGACCGCATCACAAGGGCCGTAGCTCTGACGACAAGAGCAGGGAACGGCTTCTTCGGCACGCAGGGGTCAAGTACATCGACCGCATCGACGTCCGCGACGCAAGCGCGAAGGAGGAGGTCGAGAAGTTCGTCACCGACTTCCTCCGCCACCTCATCGGGTAGGCCGGGCAGCCGCGCGATCCTGTTTAAGCCGCGAACGGGAGTCGCGCGGGCGCGGGCGTACGGTCCGCGAATCCGTGGTCTGCGGGCCGTGCGACTCGCTGAGCAAGCCAGCCTGAGACACGTGGTCCGCCGTTCACCGCAGTCCCCTCCCGGACCGTACGGACATACGTGAAGCCTTGAGCGAGGTAGTACCGCTGGAGCGCCCCATTCGTCGTCCACGCGTCCAGCCGAACCCACCGGGCGCCCGCCCGGTACGCACGTTCACCTGCCCAGTCGAGCAACCGGCCGCCTATGTTCTGGCCGGCGTACTCCCGCGCAACAGTGAGTTTGTTGACGAACATCGCCGGTTCGGCCAGTTCCTCGTCAGTCCACAGCCCGTCTTCGGCGTCTGGGGTCAGGGTGATGGTGCCGGCAGTAGTGTGCCCGTCGCGGAGCATGAACACGGTGCCCGCTTCGATCGTGGCCAGCAGCTTGTCAGCCGGGTACGGACGGCTCCACTGATCAGATCCGAGACCGCGCAGCCAAGCTGCGGCCTCCTCACGGAAGGCCAACAGCTTGGATACGTCGTGCGGCTCTGCGGGGGTGATGATCACGTGTCTTCGCTCCGGGCGGCTAGGTTGCCGATCTCGTAGTTCATCCGGTTCAGGTCGCCACGGAACGTCGTGATGGTGCACCGGATAGGACGGTCCACCGAGTAGCCCGTTCGCGTCCAAAGCATCACCGGAACACCCGCTCCGATCTCCAAGAGCCGCGCCTCCTCCGGGGTGGGCATTCGGGCCGCGATCTCGTCGAAGTACCCAACCTGCTCAATGCCTTGAGCAGCCAGGTACCGCGTTGTGCCCTCTTCGATGTCTCCAGGCTCAGCAAGTCGCGGCGACGCGTCGACCAGCCACGACGGATAGTAGGTGGCCTGCGTGGACCAAGGAACGTCGTCCACGTAGCGATGACAAAACCGCAATACCGTCTTCGTACTCGGCTCGACCTTGAGGCGCTCAGCGATCTCCTGCGACGCTGGCAGCATCTCGACACGGAACGTCTGGTGCGGCCGGCGCCCCGCGTTCGTCACGTCCGTGTTGTACGCGTCGCCGTTCTGCGGAAACGTCAGGTTCTCGAAGCGGGACGCGTTGAGCTGGAACACCTCGTGCGACTTGACCTCGTACCCGAGTCCCTGACTGGACGAGATCAGCCCCTCACTGACCAGCAGACTCAGCCCGTTGCGGATGGTGTTGCGCGACGCGTCAAAGCGCTGCTGTAGGTCGTTCTCAGAGGGCAGCCGCGATCCAGGCGCATGGGTGCCGTTGACGATCTCGCGGCGCAGGACGTCGGCCACCTGCCGGTACTTCGGCTGCTTGTTCATGGCCCCATCATGACGCACTCGCGCAACTTGTTGGTACATGCAGCCCCTAACCCCTTGACGCATCACTGTCCGTCGGTGCAGCATCACTGCATCAGCTTGTACCAACAAGTTGAGCAGGTGGTGCAACACCTCCAAGTGTGCCCTCCTGCGCCGAAAACTCAACAGCGTGATCCGCCACAGACACGACGGCCGTGACCACACCGGCCGAGGTGAGCGGAGACCAGTCGGTCATCTCCCGTCAGGGACACGTGCCGACTCAAAAGAACGGATCTGCCCAAGGGCGCACACGCCGCGCGAAGAGACCGGGATGCGATTCCTCGGAGGAGCGGGACTGAGGCACAGATCCATATCGCGCAGTACGGGACGTCACCTCCCGCAAAAGGTGTCCAGCGCGGCTCAGTCCCGCACATCTCTGACCCTCGCCGCCCCTGTGCGGCGGCCGGTTGCCTCCGCTGCACGTCTTGTACGTGCGGCGCTGAGGGGAGCCGGAACATCCCCTGCGTCTTCTGGAGTCCGCCATGGCCTCGACTGTCGAGATCGTCTCGTTCGGTTACCTGCACGACGCGCCCCCGGCGGCGCATCTCACGATCGACCTGCGTCACCACTTCCGCGACCCGCACGTGTCGCCGGAGCTGCGCTACATGACCGCCGACGACGCGCCCGTCCGGGCCGCCGTGATGAGCACGCCCGGCGTCACGGAGCTGGTGGAGGCGACCGCTGCGGCGGTGGCCGCGTTCGCCGCCGGCCCGAGCGGCGGAACCGTGACGGTCGCCGACGGATGCGCCGGCGGACGCCACCGGGCCCCCACCTTCGCCCGCGCCCTGGCCTACCGGCTGACCACCGCCGGCCACTGCGTGACCGTCCGGCACCGCGACATGGACAAGGCCGTCGTCCAGCGCTGAACCCGCCCACACAGCCCCGGACCCGCCGCCCTCGCGGCGGGGACCGTGACGGAGCCGGATCGGATCCGGCCCGAGGCACCGGCCGCCCCTCGCGCGGCCCGCCGCACGCCTCATGTACGGCGCATCCCATTTCCCAACGGCGCGCACCCCCGGAGTTGGCCCTCCGGGGGTGCTGTTCGGGCCGTTCACCTACCAGGGAGAACACGACCCATGGAACACATCGTCACTGTTCAGGACGTTGTTACCGCGTTCGCCGACTGGATCGAGCCGACGGATGCGGAGCTGGACGCGATCGAGGAGGAGTCCCCGCTGATCCTGGCGGAGGTCGTCCTGCTGGACGCGCAGATCAAGGCTCTGGACCACCCCGCGAACGACGTCGACACGCGCCGCATCCGCCGGGCCCGGAACGGCCTGCTCGCCGCACGGCGGGACCTGACCAACCGCACGGCCGGCGCGATCGTGCCCGGTGGTGCGGCGTGAGCGCCCCGACGCAGGAACTGACGACCGTACAGAAGGGCGTGCTGTCGGCCGCGTTCGTGCCGATGCTCGCCACGGGCGTGGTCGGCGGTATCGGCACCTACAGCAACATCGGCCACGCCTACGGCTCCGGTACCGCACTCGGCGCCCTCGGTGCCGGTGAGGGTGCCACGGCCGTGCTCGCCCTGGTCCTGCTGGGGCTGACCATGCTGGGCCAGTCCTCGCCGCTCGTTGTGCGGGCGGGGCTGTGGGTGCTGCCGGCCGCCGCGTCCGTCATGGCCGCCATGGCCGCGCCCGACCCGGGCCGCACGGTCGTCTACGCGCTGACCCCGCTGGGCATGTCCGTCTCGGCGGAGGGCATGGCGTTCCTGGCCCGCCGGATCGTGGTCCACACCGACGGGCGGGACGCCGAGCACGAGCGGCGCACCGCCGACATCGTGCAGGCTCTCGCCTACCACCGGGCCCGCGCCGCCCACCACCCGAGTGATTGGGTCAAGCGGTGGTCGGAGCGCAAGTCGTGGCGCCTCGCCCGCAAGGTCGGGGTCGGGGACGTCGCCCTGGGATCGAGGCTGCTGGAGGTTCAGCGCACCCGGATCACCGGCGGTGCGGACGCGGCCCTCGCCTCGATGTTCGGCACGGCGCCCCTCGATCCTCCTCCGGTCGCAAATGCGGAGGAATCGACCGTAAGCAGTCGAGAACGGTCTACCTCTGACCTGCCGGTATCGACCCCGGCCACGGTCGTCCTGACACGGCTCCCGGTGCCCGCTCCGGTGCCGGTCGACCTCGGCAAGTCGGGCGGCGGTATGAAGCCGATGCCTGCCGTCGCCCCGATCGTGACGCCGGTGCCGATCGCTCCTGCGCCTGCCCGTTCGGTGCCGGCCGCGTCGACCGGGCCGCGTCGGGCGACGGGCCGTGTCCCGGTCGCCGCCAAGTCGACCCGCACCCGTCGCACCCCCGACCAGCTCATGGCGGAAGCACGCAAAGCCACTGCCGGTCTGCCGGACGCGGAGGTGACCGGGGAGGGCATCCGCCGGGCCCTGCGCACCTCGCCCGCGAACGCCCGCATGCTGCGTGACGCCCTGCTCGCCGAGCGCACCGCGACCGGCCCCGAGCTGGAAACGAGGGCCGTCTGATGGCGATGTGGCGGGACAAGACCCCGCGCAAGGACGACGAGATCACCCGCCCGGACCCCGGCCCGATCAACCCCGCCGGCAAGTCGCCTGGCACGTGGGGGCGCGCCGGGGTCCGGCCCGGTGACTCCCCCACCGGCCCGATGGCCACCCCCAACCGCCGCCGCAGGCCGAAAGCGAGCTGACCGTGTCCAAGTCCGAGATCCGCCGCCTTGACCGTGAGATCGAGAAGACGATGAAGAATCTGGAGGCGGTCCGCCGGGGTGAGTGGTGGCCGCTGAACGGCAGCGAGCGCCGCGCCCTGGCCCGCGCCCTCGCCGGCGGCGCCTACCAGATCAGCCGGGGCCGCAGCGCGGGCCGTGCCGAGCAACGCATGGACACCACCGGCAGTGCCGCCGAGCTGCGGCTGAACGCCGAACTGACCGCCCTCTACGGCGAGCGTCAGCGCCTCATCACGGAGGCGGCCCGCGCCAAGGCCGCCAAGAAGTCCTCCAGCTGGTGGTGACCAGCCCCATCCCCCGCACGCCCGGGGTGGCCGCTCTTTCCACGGACCCGACCACCCCGGCACCTGCACTCCCCTTACTCCCGCCCCCAAGGGGGCAGTCAGGAGCAGTTCCAGCATGTCCGAGAACGTCGTTCACCTCCACAAGCCCACCGACCCCCCGGCCCACGACGCGACGCCCACCGTGCTCACCGTCGTGCCCGACGCCCCGCCCGCGCCGCCCGCCCCGCTGTGGGTGCGCTCCGGCCGCGCGGTGAAGACCGCCGCCACGCACGAGAAGACCCGGGCGACGGCCCGGGCCCTCGCCCGGCACTCCTCCTACACGTTCAACGGCGGGCGGATCGTGGCCCGCCGCACCTGGGACGGCAAGACCGGCGCCCGCTACGAGCGCATGATCCGGGCGGCGGAAGCCGCGGGGAACCTGGAAGCGGCGGAGGAGTGGGAGGAGCGCCTGACGCGCTTCCGCGCGGCCCGCCACCACCGCCGCATGGACCTGCTCCACTCGCCCGTGGACGCCGCCAAGGGCGTCGGAGTCGGTGCCGGGATGGGCGTCGGTGTGCTGGTCGCCCTCGGCGTGGTCATGGCGATCAACACGGGCGAGGTGCGGGACGTGGTCACGCCGCTGTCCGCGACCATCGACTTCATCGCCCTGCTGATCCGGATCGTTCAGATCGTGTGGGGTCCGGCCCTCACGATCGGCCCGTTCCTCGCCCTGCTCGCCCTGTGGTCGGTCGGCCGCAAGCAGCACGCCGCCCCCGCATGGGCCCTCCCGGCCAACGCCCGCAGCAGCGAGGGCGAGCCGATCACCCCGTCCATCGTGGTCAAGGCCCTGCGCGACCTCGGCGTACCCGCCCTGGCCCGCGCCATCAAGGAGATGGGCGACGCCGGCGCCTCGATGCTCGGTCCGATCCGGATCGCAGGGTGCGGGGTGGAGGTGGACGTCACGCTTCCGTCCGGGGTGGCCACCAACGAGGTGCAGGGCAAGCGGCGCAAGCTTGCCGAGAACCTCACCCGGCACGAGCACGAGGTGTTCATTACCATCCCGGAGGCCGCGCGGACGGTGCGGCTGTGGATCGCCGACTCCGGGGCGCTGGACGAGCCGATCGGTCCGTCCCCGCTGGTCACCGACGAAACACTGACCGCCGACTATGCCAAGGGCCGCGCCCCGTGGGGGCAGGACCTGCGCGGCGACGCCGCTTCCCTGAGCCTGTATCAGCGGCACCTGCTGATCACGGGTCTGTCCAACCAGGGCAAGACCGCCGCCCTGCGCTCCCTCGCTCTGTGGGCGTCGCTGGATCGGCGGGTGGAGTTCCGGATTGCCGACCTCAAGGGCGCCGGTGACTGGGCCATGTTCGACGGTCTGGCCACCGTGCTCATCCAGGGGCCCACGGATGAGCACGTGATCGAGGCGACCGAGATGGTCGAGGGTCTGGTGGAGGAGATGAACCGCCGCATCGCGGCCCGGCAGGCCGACCCGGGCACAGTGTTCGAGCCGCTGATCGGCATCGTGGATGAGGCGCAGGTGGCGTTCATGTGCCCGGCCGTGGACGACGAAAGGCGTCCCTACGGCGGGTCCAAGGCCACCTCCCGCTACTTCATGGCCGTGCGCAAGGTCCACAACCAGGGCCGTGTGGTCGACGTGCTCATGTACGAGGGGACGCAGGACCCCACCGACCAGAACCTTCCCAAGCTGGTCCGCGAGGGCGCGCACACCCGGGCCTCGCTCGCGCTGGGCACCGAGGCACAGGCCGTCATGGCCCTCGGCGAGAAGGCCGTCAACGGCGGCGCCGCCCCGCACCTCCTGCGCCAGGGTCTGGACAAGGGAACCCTGGTCGTCGCGTCCGACGGGATCGAGATTCCCAAGGGCCAGTCCTCCATCACGGTGCGCACGCACTTCATCGGCGACGACGACGCCAAGGCCATCACCGACCGCGCCAAGGCCCTGCGCAACGGCGTCACCACCCTGCACGCGGTGAAGCGGGGCGAGGACCGTGACGCGCTCGCCGACATCCTCGGTGTGATCGGCGACGAGAAGCGGGTGCTGACGCAGGACATCGTCAAGCGGCTCGCGGTGCTCAGCGAGGACGCCTACGGCGGGTGGGCCTTCACCGACCTCACCGGCGTGCTGGAGGCGGCCGGCGTCGAGGCGTACAAGTCGCACGGCCGCATGACCGTCCGCCGTGACGACGTCGCCCAAGCGCTCGCCGAACGCGACGCCGAGGGTTCCGTTTCCGCCTCCGAGTAGCGGGGAGGCGCACCCTCCCGTGCCGGGGAGGCGGGGAGAACTCCCCAACCGCCTCCCCAGCCCGCCTCCCCCACGGTGATCAGCGAAAACACCGTTTCGGGGAGGCGGGGAGGCACCCCAGCTCAGCCCCCTGAAACCCCCTCCACAGCGCCCCCGGCAGGGGGTGTGTCTGCCTCCCCGACCGAGCACCGGAAGGGATTCCGCATGTATCCCGAGCACACCCCGAACGCGCCCGCCGTACGGGCCCCGGAAGTCCACCACCCCACCCCGATCACCCCCGCCGTGGCCCCGTACGCGGCGCCCCTCGTTCCCGTCCAGCCGCACGGCGTGCCGACGGTCGCGAGCGTCGTCCTGCCGGACGGCCGTGTCGTCACCGGCTACGCCATGAGCCCCGTCCAGCCGGAACCGGTGGTCGCCAAGCCGGTCGTGTCGCGGGCGGCGGTGAATGTCGCCCTTGGGGGCGTCGGGTTCCTCGCCGTGTGCGGCGGACTGCTGCTGCTCACCACGTTCATCACCGCCCTGACCGCGCTGATCACTCAGCTCATCACCCTGGCCGCCGTCGTCTTCGGCGGGTGGATCGCCGTGCAGATCTTCAGCGGCAACCGGCACGGCGGCGGGACCACGGTCAACATCCGCAAGGCCGTCATCAAGCGCAACAAGTTCTACGGCTGAGAAGGAGACGAAAACCCATGCTCAGGCTGCGTATCTGGCTCACCGCGCTGCCCCGCAACGCGCTGATCCTGACCGACACGCCCCGCCCCGACTGCCGCACCTGTGAGGGCGTCGGCGGTATCGAGCACGACTACGGCGACTACGAGACCGGCGAGTGGGCCGGAACCGAGTGGGAGTTCTGCTCCTGCTGGACACCGTGGGCCGTGACCCTGCTGCCGCTCCCGCGCCGGCCCCGGTGGCTGCGCCGCCGCCGCGACAGCGCCCGCGACCCGTGGGCCCCCGTCGGCTACAGCGACGAACCGCCCTTCTAGCTACGCCAAGGGCGGTCCCCACCTCACGCCAATGAACGCGGGACCGCCCTTGTCCACCTGCCACCAACTGACCTGTGGAGGTCATCCAGCATGCAGCAACCCGCCCCCATCCTGCGAGCCCTCGCCTTACTCTCCCGGATCGAACCCATCCGAGTGCTCGACGCCTACTGCTGCATCGGCGGCGCCACCGAGGGCTACCGGCGCGCGTTCGACAACTGCCACATCACCGGCGTCGACAAGGAAGCCCAGCCGGACTACCGGGGCGACGCCTTCCACCAGGGCGACGCCATCGAGTTCATCCGCGAGCACGGCCATGAGTTCGACTTCATCCACGCCTCGCCGCCGTGCCAGGGCGAGGGTGCCCCGACCAAGGGCACCAACGCAGCCCGCAACGCGGCCATCGGCCGCACGTATCCCCGGCTCATCGTCCCCACCCGGGCCGCGCTGGAGGCCACCGGGCGGCCGTACGTGATGGAGAACGTGCCCGGCTCCGAGGTCCGCAAGGACGTCCGGCTGTGCGGGGAACAGTTCGGCCTCGCCGTACTCATGCACCGCTACTTCGAACTCGGCGGCTGGACCACCGCGCAGCCCGCGCACCCCCGGCACCGGGGCTACGTGCGTGGGTGGCGTCACGGCGAGTACCGGGACGGCCCGTACGTCGCCGCCTACGGCGCCGGCGGCGGAAAGGCCACCGTCGCCGAGATCCGCGACGCCAAGCACATCGACTGGTCCACCCACCACCTCAGGCTCCGCGAAGCGCTCCCGCCCGCCTACACCGAGTGGATCGGCCGCGCGTTCCTCGCCGCCCACGCCCCCGCGCTGGAGGTGGCCGCGTGAACGCGCGTGTGCTGCCGTTGCGGCGGCCGAACGGGCTGCGGGTGCTGGACGTGTGCTGCGGCGCCGGCGGGCTGTCCATGGGCTACTACCTCGCCGGGTTCGACGTCCTCGGCGTCGACATCCGCCCCCAGCCCAACTACCCCTTCCCCTTCGTCCGGGCGGACGGCCTCGACTACGTGGCCGAGCACGGGCACACCTTCGACCTGGTCCACGGGTCCTGGCCGTGCGAGCGCTACGCCACCGTGACCAGGTGGCGCGGCAACCCCGAGGACCACCCCGACCTGATCGGCCCCGGCCGCCAGGTCATGCGGGCGACGGGGCGGCCGTGGGTCATGGAGAACGTCCCCGAGACCGCCGCCGCGGGCGTCCTGCGCCCGGACTACCTGTTGTGCGGAACCCAGTTCGGGCTCAACCTGCGCCGTCACCG